>NZ_JBBHJW010000011.1:0-233831 GCF_037482845.1 Paucibacter soli | reverse complement strand
TTGAATTGAGGCGCGCCGAAAGGCGTCGGCTCCAATGAAGGGTTAGGGTGCACCGAGGTTAACCTTTGACATCGGGACAGCAGACTCCATAACCAACTGAAGCGCTAAGCAGGGATCAATCACCGCCTTGCCCATGCCGACAACCTCTTGTATCGACAAGCTCAGCAGAATGGGCCAATGCTCAGGATTAGGGCAGAACTTTGAAATGATGGGAAAAAGGGCTGGCCACAACGTGCGGACGTAGTTGATTGGAATGTCTTGGGGCTTGTTTTTCTCGGGGATGCGCGGCAAACCAAAAGCGTCCGTTCCAACTACCGACGTGACATGCTTGAAGATTTCGTTGATGTCTGGAAGGCTGGAGCAACCCGCTTGCTGTGCACCCCCAGCTGCAAGGCCCCACACTGAGTACTGAGACTCTGCAAGTGGCTTGTTCAGATGATCCCCAAAGAAGTAGGTCTTTCCCCCTTGAGTCTCGATCACTGTTAGCAGGCTCGTCTCCGGTGCACCGCGCGCCGCAGCTAGAGCTCTAAGCGCGGCCTGGCAGGAGTACCCGGCCAACGATCCTAGAGCGCACAGCAACGACTCGACGTGTACCCCTCGGTCTGTTTTCATCGCGTTAAGCAAGCGTTGCGTCACGTCCTTAGCGCCGATCTTTGCGCCAATCAAAGGATCGGTCTTGCTTCGCTCTGCGATCTGCCGAAACAGAGCTTGTTCTGCTTGATCCGTAGGCGCTGCGCTTTGGGATGAGGTCGCTGCGGCGGCGCCTCCGAGAAAGGAAAAGAGTCGTTTCAGCATGAAGCGTCTATCGAGAAGGATGGGCGGTAAGAGGAACAAGATTTGTGCACCCTAACGTTGATGTATGGCGCATGGGGTGACGCATAGCGCCGCCAGCTGTCGCCATATGTCCGATCGTGGATTCGGCCTCTGGGCCGCTTGAAGTCTTGCGTTGCCTTGCATATGCTGTATGTATGTACAGTATCAAATAACTTCGAAAAACCTCACCCAATTCTGAACTGGCTTGACCGCCGGGCGGCTCGGTAGCAAGCCCTTGGTTGTGGCCGCTGCCATTGGAGTCGATCATGCTCGATTCGTCCATCGTACCGGCGGGGGATGCTGCATCGGCATCGGCATCGGCATCGGCATCGGCATCGGCGGCGGCATCGGCGGCGGCTTATGCGTCTCCATCTGCGTCCGCATCTGCGCGGCTTGCCGTGCCATCTCGCCGCGTAGCACCAGCAGGCGCATCCAAGTCCATGCCCTTGCCGCCGCTGCAATCGGCGCGCCTGCTGGATCAGTTGCGCGAGCGGATCCGTTTTCTGCATTACAGCCGCAACACCGAAGACGCCTATCTGCATTGGGCGCGCGCCTTCATCCGCTTTCATCGCCTGCGCCACCCCTCGGAGCTGGGCGGCCCCGAGGTCGAGGCCTTTTTGAGCTGGCTGGCCAGCGAGCGTCAGTTGTCCGCGTCGACCCATCGTCAGGCGCTGTCCGCACTGCTGTTCCTCTATGGCAAGGTGCTGGGGCTGCAGTTGCCATGGATGTCGGAAATCGGTCGCCCGCGCTCGCAGCGGCGGCTGCCGGTGGTGCTCAGCCGCGAAGAGGTCCATCGGCTGCTGGAAGCCTTGCCGGATGGCTCATTGCGTCTGTTCGGATGGCTGCTCTACGGCACCGGCATGCGCCTCACGGAAGGCTTGCGCCTCAGGGTCAAGGACCTGGACTTCGCGCACCGGGCCATCATCGTGCGGGAGGGCAAGGGCGCGAAGGATCGCGTCGTGATGCTGCCCGAGTCTCTCTGCGCGCCGTTGAAGCAGCAGCTCAGAGTGGCCCACGATCTATGGCGTCAGGACCAGCAAGACGGGCGCGCCGGCGTTGAAATGCCGGACGCACTGGAGCGCAAGTACCCCAGGGCAGGCCAGAGCTGGCCATGGTTCTGGGTGTTCCCACAGAATGCCCACTCCACGGACCCGCGGACCGGCGCGGTGCGGCGGCACCATATGTTTGACCAGACCTTCCAGCGCGCCTTCAAGCGCGCCGCGCATGCGGCCGGCATCGGCGCCACCAAGCCGGCCAGCCCGCACACGCTCAGGCATTCCTTTGCCACGCACCTGCTGCAGGCCGGCTACGACATCCGCACGGTGCAGGAACTGCTCGGACACGCCGATGTGGCCACCACCATGATCTACACCCATGTGCTCAGGCTCGCCGGCGGCGCGGTGCGCAGCCCTGCCGACCTGCTGAGGCTGGCGCCGACGATGGCTGAGCTCAGTCGACAAAGAAGTCCGGCAGGAAGTTCGTCGTGCCCGGCTTGACGCTGTATTGGTCCAGCTCGGTGATGCCATGCTGACGCAGCAGATCCTCGTCGATGAAGAAGTTGCCGGTGCAGCTGCGGGCATCGCTGGTGAGTACCAGGTAGGCGGCATCGGCCATGATTTCTGGCTTACGGCACAAATCCATGTCCACGCCCGGGATCATTTGCAGCGCCGCGGTGGCGATGGGGGTGCGCGGCCACAGCGAGTTGACGCCTATGCCCAGCGGCCTGAACTCGCCGGCATGGCCCAGCGTGCATTCGCTCATGCCGTACTTGGCCATGGTGTAGGCCACATGGTTGGCGAACCAGTGCTCCTTCATGTTGAGCGGCGGCGACATATTGAGCACATGGGGGTTGCGGCCGGCCTTGGCGCTTTGCGTCAGCTCGCCCAGGCAGGCCTGGGTGCAGAGGTAGGTGCCGCGCACGTTGACACCGAACATCAGGTCGAAGCGCTTCATCGGCGTGGCCGGGGTGGGCGTGAGGCTGATCGCGCTGGCGTTGTTGACGAGGATGTCGATGCCGCCGAAGCGCGCCACCGCCGCGGCCACCGCGGCCAGCACGCTGGCCTCGTCGCGGATGTCGCATTGCAGCGGCAAGGCCTGACCCCCGGCGGCCTCGATCTCGGCCGCGGCGCTGTAAATGGTGCCGGGCAGCTTGGGGTTGGCCTCGGCGGTCTTGGCCGCGATGACGATGTTGGCGCCGTCCGCCGCGGCGCGCTTGGCCACCGCCAGGCCGATGCCGCGCGAGGCGCCGGTGATGAAGAGGGTCTTGCCGCTGAGGTTCGTCAACATGATGCTTGCGTCTCCTGGTGTCCGATCCGGCCCGCGCCGGGCGCTAGGCCGACGGTACACCAGTTCAGTGCCAAGCCGCCGGCCCGCCTCGCAGCCGCTTGAGCGCCTTCGGCAGTCGCAGCAGCAGCAGCAGCATCAAGCCGCCCAGAAGCAGCATCGCCGCGCTGGCCGGCTCGGGCACGGCCGCCGCCACGCCCAGCAGTCCGGGCTTGCTGAAGTCCAGCGCGAAGGCGTTGCGGTCAAGGCCGTCCGGCAGGCTGCCGATGCGCAGGCCCTGGTGTTCCAGGCTGCCGCTGTAGGCCAGGAAGCTGGGCATGCCGCCGGCCGCAAAGAAGGCTGCATCGCCGCTGAAGTTGATCACCCCGCTCAGCACCAGATCGCCCTGCACCAGCAGCAGGTCGCTCTGACTGCCCAGCTCGATCTGCAGCGCGCCCTGCGGGTCCAGGGTCAGCGCCCCGTGCACGGCAAGGGTGCCCGGGCTGTTGCCGGGAGACAGCACGCCGCCGGCCAGCACATGCACGGCGCCGGCAATCGTGCCGCTGCCGCCCAGGATGGCGCCGGCCTGTACCTCCAGGTCGCCGGTGAAGCTGCCGTTGATGAGCAGGCGGCCGGCCTGTACGGTCGAGATGCTGGCCAGCGAGGCCAGGCCTTGCAGGTCCAGCGTGCCCTGGCCCAGCTTGTGCAGACCGCCCGCGCCGCTCAGCGTGGTGTTCACGCCCAGGCTGTGGCCATTGCTGTCAATATGGGCGCCGCCGGCCTGCACCAGCACGCCCGCCACATTGAGCAGAAAGTTCGGCTCGCTGCTGTTGGCGCGCAGCACGCCACCGTCGAAGACGATGCTGCCATTGGCGCGCACGATCTGCTCGGTTTCCAGCACGCCGCGCGCGGCGGCCGTGCCGTCAAGGTAGAGCGCGCCGCCGCCCGCCAGGCCCTGGCCCAGATAGGTCTTGGCGCTGTGCACCAGGCCGCCACCGGCAATGCGCAGCGTGCCGCTGCCGCGCTCGCCGATATAGAGCGGGCCGGTGATCCAGCTGGCGGGCTGGCCGCCGGCATCGGCGCCCTGAACCTCCACTGTGCCGCTGGCGCCGAACCAGTTGCCGATCTGGCCCCAGGCGCTGCCGACGCGCGCGCCGTTGCGGATGTCGAGCCGGCCGTTGGCGTGGCCGTCGTAAAGATCGCCCGTCAGGCCTGCCAGACCGTTGCCGACGATCAAACCCTGGCTCAGGGTCAGCATCGTGCCGTCCACCGTCACCAGGCCCTTGCCGAGCTTGGAGGCGCCGATGTCCAGCGCCACGCTGCTCAGGCTGGCAGCGCTCTTGATGAGCAGCGTGCCGTCGCCGTTGTAGCCCACGAACATGGCGCCGCCATTGGTCCAGCTGGCGCCGTCCAGGGTGGCGCTGGCGATGGCACTGGCCTCACGGCCGATATAGGCGTTCTGGCTGCTGATGATGGCGCCGTTGAGCGCGCTGAGCTGCGCTTTGCCATAGTCGCCGACGATGAAGTCGCCCGCATGGGTCCAGATGCTGTTGTCGACGACGGCATTGCCCAGCAGCGCATTGCGGGCCAGATAGTAGTTGGAGCCGGCGCCGATCACGCCCGTCACATCGCTGACGAGGGCACGGTCGTGCAGGTAGAGCGTCGCCAGCCCGGCATTGCCGACCACGAAGCTGTTGCTGTTGACCCAGCTCGAATGCTTGATGTCCACCAGGCCCAGGCCATCGCTGCTGCCCACGGTGGTGTCGCGCGAACCTATCCTGGCGTCGTTGCTGAGCAGCACGGTGCCGTTGTAGACGCCGTTGCCCACGCCCACGTCGAAGCCCAGCGAGTTGACCCAGCTGGCGCGGCTGCCGTCCGGCGTGGCCGCACCATCGATGCTCACCAGCCCGGGCCCGCCGGCGCTGCCATTGAGCACCACGCTGCCGCTGCTGAGGCGCGCGCCCTTGCTGAGCCAAACCTGCCCGGCCGCTCCGCTGGCATAGAGGGCCTCCACCGACAGCGTCGCCGGCGGCCCCACCGAGGCGAGCTCGAGCGAACCGTAGACGAACGCGAAACGCGCGCCCGCGCCGGCCTGCTGCACCGTCACGGTATGGCCCGCCTTGATGGTGGCGGCATCGGCACCGCCGGGCATGCCGGGCGTCCAGGTGGCGGCATCGAACCAGTCGCCGCTCTGCTTGGTTTCCGCCGCCCGTACCGGCTGCACCAGCGCAAGCAGAATGACGACGGCAACAAGGCCGACGCGGTTTGGATCAAGGCCTTGCTGCATGGCTGCTCCCCCTGCTCGGGTGCGCCGCCGCCGGAAGATCGGAGGGACGTGGCGCAATGTCACATACATTGCGCCCGCGCGGGGGGTTGCCCCCCTAGGACCCTCAGCGCCGCGTAGCCTGCTGCTGGCGCATCAGCTCGCTCACCATCTTCACCGGCGCGCTGCCATGGCTGAGGAATTCGGTGTGGAAGTCCTTGAGTGAAAAGGCCGCGCCACGCTGCGCCTTGAGCTGCTCGCGCAACGCCATGATTTCCGAGTAGCCGGCAAAGTAGCTGCTCAGCTGCACCGCTGTGACCTGGGCGCGGTGCCATTTCTCCTTGGCCTCGGTCTTGGACTGGAAGGCCTCGCGCTCCAGCAATTGCTGCGCCTCGGCCTGGCCCTGGCCCAGCACATGAGTGCGGTAGTCGAGGATGGTGTTGCAGACCGCGCGCAGATTCCACTTCGAGTACATCAGCCACATCTCGGGGCTGGGCTTGCCGTCCACATCGCCCCAGCCGGCCTCCATCATCATGCGTTCGCTGTAGACCGCCCAACCCTCCACCATCGCGCCATTGCCGAACAGGGACTTGACCTTGGAGGGCGATTTGTTGGCATGCAGCAGCTGCAGGTAATGGCCGGGGATGGCCTCGTGGATGCTGAGGATCTGCAGCACCCAGTGGTTGTACTCGCGCAGAAAACTCTCGGCCTCCGCGGGCTGGTACTTGTCCAGCGGGTCGACGTTGTAATAGGTCGCGCCCTGCGGGTCCAGCGGGCCGGGCGCGCTGATCGAGGCGCCGGCCACGCCGCGCATATAGGCGGGCGTCTCGCGCACCTGCAGCGGCCGCGTCGGGTCCAGCGCCAGCAAATCATGCTGCGCCACGAACTTCGCCAGCGCCGGGATCTGCGCCTTGATCTCGTCCACATAGCCGGCCGGGCTGACATGGTTCTCGCTCAGCTTGTCGATCACGCGCGCGATCTTGTCCAGGCGCTCGGCGGGCTTGGCGGCGTCGCCGAACAGGCCGGGCCAGAGCTGGTCCGACAGCTCGCTCATGCGCTGGTGCAGCGCCTCCTTGTGCTGCAGCGCGCGCTCGTAAAGGCCGCGGGCATCGACGTCGGCCTGGATGTCGTAGCCGAACTTGGCCTCGAACGCGGCCTGGCCGATGCGGAAGCTGCGCCCCGTGCCGGCGGCGCTCTGGCGCGCGTCCAGGGCCTTCAGCGCGGCGATATAGACCTGCAGCGCGCGCTCGGCGGCGCCGTTGTGGCGCGCCAGGCGCTGCGCGGCAGCGGCGCTCAGCTGCGCTTTCTGCTGCGCCTGCTGCAGGGCCTGCGGGATCTCGCTCGCGAAGGTGGCCAGCGCGCCCTCGCTCTGCTGGATCGCCAGGCGCAGATGCTCGGGGCTGGGCTCGTGCAGCTGCGCCAGCGCGGCGCGGTAATAGGCCGGCACCTGCTGCAGGCGGCGCTCGATCAGGGCGAGGCGCCGCGGCAGCGGTGCGAAGTCCTTGTTGAGCAGCTCGCCAAAGGCGCCGGCGACGTTGTACTCGGAGGGATCCCATTGCCAGCTGCGGAACTCGCGCAGCTGCCAGATGCTGGCGCGCAAATGGTTTTGCAGCAGCGCCAGATCACCCTGCTGGGCGGGCGTGAGCGGCGCGCGCTCCAGGCGCGCCAGGCGCTGCAGCCAGGCCTCGCAAAAGCGCAGCTGCGCCTGGCGGTTGGCGGCCGTGGGCGCGGGCAGGCGCGCCGCGGCGGCATATTCGCCGGCCGCCACCGCGGCCTCGGGCAGCAGCGCCCAATAGGCCTTCAGGAAGGCATCGACCTCGGCGTCGAAGCTGGCGGCGGCGCTCGCCTGCTGCTTCGTCTGCTGCGCCTGCGCGGCCAGGGCCGGCTGGGGCAGCAGGACCCCGAGGGCCCCCAGGGTCAGCATGCTGGCAAGCGCGCAGTGGCTGAGCAGGGGCAGGCGGCGGGTGGTGGTGTAGAAAGTCATGGGCGGGCTCGCAGCTGAATCCGGCGCATTGTGCATGGCCGGCGAGCACGCTTTTTTCAGGACGACATAATGCCGCCAATGCTGACGAATCCATCCGCCTTGCGTGCCCTGTTACCCGCACTCGGTGCCCTGCTCCTGGCCGGCTGTGGCCTGAGTTCGCCGCTGAAGGGCGCGCCCAAACCCTCGGTCTACCAGAACGAGAAGTTCCAGGCCGACGAGACCTTCTCGCGCCTGTTCGACGCCGGCGTGGGCGAGACCTGCGAGGCCGCGCGCCGCGCCCTCCTGAGCCAGGGCTATGTGATCACCAACGCCAATACCGGCATGGTGATGGGCGCCAAGCGCTTCCAGCCCGATGGCGAGGAGCATGTGGAGATCTCCTTCAACGTGGTGTGCGTGCCCGACGGCAAGAGCAGCCAGATCGCCACCGCCTTTGTCTCGGCCCAGCAGGACCGCTACGCGATCAAGAAAAGCAGCAACGCCACCAGCATCGGCGTGAGCGCGCTGGGTTCGATCTCGGTGCCGCTCTCCTCCTCGCAGGATTCGCTCGTCAAGATCGCCTCCGAGACAATTCCCGCCGGCGCCTTCTACGACCGCTACTTCGCGCTGATGCAACGCATGTTGCGCGAGCAGGCCGCGGATCAGCCGCAGTAGTTAACAACGAAGGGCTGCAGCTCAAAGCGGCCGCTCGTACTGCAGCCTTGCCGTCATGCCGCTGCGCCAGCGGTCGTCCAGGCGGTGCTCGCTGCCCTGCACCAGCACGCGGCGCTGCGTCAGCTCGTCGGCATGCAGCAGATTGCTCAGGCTGGCACGCCATTGGCCGCCGCCGGCCGGCTCTTTTCTCCACAGCGCATAGAGGTCCAGCAGGCGCTTGCTCGGCAGATCGACGAAGCGCGTCTCGGACTGGCGCTGCGGCCCGCCCGCCTGCAGGTTCAGATTGCCGCCCCAGCTAAAGCCCGTTCCGGCCACGCGGTGGTCCAGGCCCAGGTTCAGGCTGGCGGGCGTCTGCTGCGCCAGGCGGTTGTCGGGGCCGGGCACGGCCGCCACGCGCGAGCGGTTGAAGGCCAGGTTGCCGCGCAGGTCCAGCGCCGGCAGCGCAGGCCAGAGCTGCTGCAGCGCCAGGCGCGCCTCCAGCTCGATGCCCTGCAGCACGGCACGGCCGCGGTTGGCGCGCGTCTGCACCCAGGCGCCGTTGGCTTGCTGCAGCAGATCCTCGACCACCACGTTCTCGATGCGCTTGGCATAGGCGTTCAGGCCCAGCTGGCCGGCCTTGCCACTGGCACCCAGCGGGTGGCTCCAGCCCAGGTCCAGGCTCCAGGCCAGCTCGGGCTTGAGCGCCGGATTGCCCTGCAGATCGGGCGTGGTGGGGCTGTTGTTGTTGGCCACGAAGCGGCGCGGCATCAGCTCGCGCGGGGTGGGGGCCTTGTAGCTGCGCGCCAGGCCCAGGCGCAGCTGGTCGCGGCTGGCGGGCAGCTTCCACAGCAGCTGGGCCACCGGGCTCACGACGCTGGCGCGGCTCCTCACGCCCTCGAACACATTGCCCTCGCTGCGCTGGTGCAGACCCTCCCAGCGCAGGCCCAGCGTGGCCTGCCATTGGGGCGAGAGTTCCCACTCGTCCTGCACGAACAGCGCCAGGCGGCGCACGCGCGCCTGGTAGACCTCGTCCAGGTTTTCCACCGGCAGGCCGCCGGGCAAGGGCTGCTCGCGCTGCAGGCGGTCTTCATCGCGCTGGCTCTGCTCGCCGTCCCAGCCCAGGCTGAGCTGGTGCGCATCGCCGGCCGGCCGGCGCCAGCGCCCGGCCAGGCTCAGGCCCTGGTCCACCGCCAGCGACTGCACCTCGGCGTCGCGGATCCAGCGCTGCTCGAAGTCATAACCATCGAAGTCCGCGTGCGAGTCGCGCTGGTTGCGCGTCAGCCCCAGCTTCAGCTCCCATTGCTGGCCATCCTCGTCCTGCTTGCGCTGCCAGTTGAGGCGGCTGCGCAGGCTGTAGCCATGGGCGGCGATGAGCAGGTCGTTGCGCGCCTGCTGGGGCGGCGGCCCGAGCTCGCTGCTGCGCCGATCGAGCGCGCCGCCGCGCGAGCGGAACAGGCGCAAGAGGTGGTCGGTGCCCAGGCTTTCGGCGGGCGAGAGCGTCCAGCTGGCGCGCGGCGCCAGCGTGAGCCGCCAGCTATGGTCGAACTCGCGCTTGTCGGTGCCATAGGCCTGCGTGAGCTGGCCTTGGGCGTCATGCACCTGCTGCTGCAGCGCCATCGGCCAGACCAGCTTGTCGCTAGCGACGCCCAGGCCCAGGCCCCAGGCCAGCGCGCCGGCACGGTCTCCCAGCTGCAGATCGGCGTTGGCGCTGGGCCGGTCGAACTGGCTGGCAAGGCCCAGCTTGAGTTCGCGCTGCGCGCTGCGCGGTACGCGCCGCAACACGATGTTGACGCTGCCCGCGATCGCCTGGTTGCTCTGCGCCACCGAGGCGGCGCGCGAGACCTCCACGCGCTCGATCAGCTCGGGCGAGAGGCTTTCCAGCGCAAAGCCCGGCGGCACCGGCTCGCCGTTCAGCAGGATCTGCGTGTAGCCGCCGCCCAGCCCCGACATGCGGATCTCCGCGCCGCGCGGGCCGTTGTTCACCACGCTCAGGCCCGGCATGCGCTGCAGCGCGTCGGTGAGGCGCGTATCGCCATGGCGCAGCAGCTCCTCGCGCCCCAGCACCAGCAGGGCACCCACCGATTCGCGCCGCAGCGCCTGCGCGCTCGCCTCGCCCTGCACCTGCACCCGCTCCAGCTGCGCCTTGCCATCCGCCGGCTGCGCCTGCGCGCAGGCCAGCAGGGGCGCGGCCCACAGCAGCGCCGCGCCCACCCTGTTCATCTCCCTCGTCTTCAATCCAGCTCTCCTCGTTCGGGCCGCGATTAGACAGTGACAATGCGCATGAATCAATCTTGATCGACTGCATCAACCTATGGCCAAGACCAGCCCCGCGATCCCCTTGCGCAGCGCCGTCACCCTCCTGAATTCCGACCAGGTGGTGCAGCGCCTGGGCATCAGCAAGCCCACCCTCTATGCCTATGTGAGCCGCGGCCTGCTGCAGGCGGTGGCCGACCCGGCCGACCCGCGGGCGCGGCGCTACTCCAGCTTCGAGGTGGAGCAGCTGCAGCGGCGCAAGCAGCGCGGCAGGCGCGTGGAGCCGCAGGCCAAGGCGGCGCTGCAAGGCCATTGGCCGGTGCTGGAAACCGCGCTCAGCGGCATCGTCGACGGCGCGCCGGTGTACCGCGGCGAGCCGGTGCTGGCGCTGGCACGCAGCGCCTCGGTGGAGGACGTGGCGCGGCGGCTCTGGCAGTTCGACGACGCCACCGACCCGTTCGCGAGCCCGGCGCCGCGCCTGAACGCCGCCTGGCAACGCCTGACGCGCGAATTGCACGCCCAGCCCTTGAGTGAGCGCACCCTGGCCCTGTTCGCCCATGCCAACACCCAGCTGCACGCCCCGGCCTGGTTGCCGGAGGGGCCGGCGCTGGCGCAGGCCTGCGGCGAACAGCTGCGCGCGGCGGTGGCCTGCTTTCTGTGCCAGCCGCCGCAGGCCACGCCCATCGCCAGCCAGTTTGCGCAAGCCTGGGGCCTAGATGGCAAGCCCGCCGCCGAAGACGCGCTGCGCCAGGCCCTGGTGCTGTGCGCCGACCACCAGATGAACTGGGTCAGCTTCAGCGCGCGCGGCCTCGCCTCGGTGGGCGCGGGCCTGGGCGCCGCGCTGCTGGGCGCGCTGTGCAACCTGCCGGCGCAGTTCAACGGCGGCTCCTGCGCCCAGGTCGAGGCGCTGTGGGACGAGCTGCTGGCCGCGCCGCGCCTGGAGGCCGCGCTGCGAGCCAGGCTGGACCGCGGCGAGGCCCTGCCCGGCTTCAACCATTACGACTATCCGGCCGGCGACCCGCGCGCCGCGCTGCTGCTCAAGCTTGCCGCCCAGCATGCGAAAGCGAAGCTGCCGCCGATCGCGCGCCTGGCCGAGCGCCTCACCGGCGCCAAGCCGGCGCTGGACTTCGGCCTGGTGGCGCTGCGCCGCGCCCTGGGCGCGCCGCCCGAAGCCGCCGCCGCCCTGCTGATGGCCGGACGCTGCGTCGGCATCCTCGCCCATGTGCTGGAACAGCGCCGCAGCGGCGAGCGCCTGGTGGCGCGCTCGCGCTATGTGGGGCCTTGAGCCTGGAAGTCGGCGACGCCTGGTTCAAGCCCGGCGCCGCTGCAGCTCATGCCTGCGTCACGTCGCTTCGTCGGTTGCGGCTGGTGCAAGCGGGCCTGCCGGCTAGCATGCCCGCACAACCCAGCGCAGGAGTGTCACGATGAACTTGCAACGATCCGGCGGCCTGGCCTCGTTCGGCGCCGCGGCCACTTTTCTCGCCGGTTTCTACCTGTTCTTTTCCCTGCTCATGCCGGCCCGCTATGGCGCCCTGAGCGTCGCGCCGCTGCAGCACGTGGCCTTTCTCAAGGAGCACCTGGGCACCCTGTATGCCTGGAACCTGACCATCTATGTGCTGTTCGGCGCGCTGCTGGTGGTGTTGACACTGGCACTGCATGAGCGCCTGCGAGGCGGAGCCCCCGCGCTGAGCCGCCTTGCCGCCGCCTTCGGCACCATCTGGGCGACCCTGGTGATCGCCAGCGGCATGTTGGCCAATGTCGGCGCCGACATGGTGGTGCGGCTGCACGCCCACGATCCCGCGGCAGCGGCCACGCTGTGGCTCGGTCTCAGCATGGTGGTCAACGGCCTGGGTGGCGGCAACGAGATCGTGGGCGGAATCTGGTTGCTGCTGCTGAGCTTGGCCGCGCGCCGCGACGCAGGCTGGCCCAAGACCCTGGCCTGGCTGGGCCTGCTGGTCAGCGCCGCCGGGCTGGCCTCGGCCGTACCGCCATTGAAGGAACTGGGCATGGCGTTCGGCCTTGGCCTGATCGCCTGGTTCCTCTGGGCCGGCGGACTCTTGCTGCGCGGGCGGCAAGACTGAGGGCGCTCCTGCCACGCGGTGCCAGGTAGCCGGCGTCCATCCCCATTCAGAGTGGCCTCGAAAGGGCGCATTTCATTGGAGAAGCAAGATTGCCAACCAGCCGACCGAGCTTGCAGGGACTTCCCGCCACGTCAACGCCGTCGCATTGGAGCTTTCCCATCAAGACCTGACCCTTGCCAATGCCGCCATGCGCGCCGACGCCGCTTGGTCGAAGCGACTGGCGGTAGAAAGCACTGCCGTCTTCGTGCAAACTGCCCGTCAACCCACTCACTCAGGAGACCCCGCATGTTCAGCCACATCATGATTGGATCGAACGATATTGAACGCGCCAAGCGTTTCTACGATGCCGTGTTGGGCGTTCTCGGCGCCGGCGAGCCGATACGCAACACCGCGAAGACGGGGCATGCACGGCTGTTCTATCGCCACGCCGGCGCGACCTTCTGCGTCAGCGAGCCCATCAATGGCGAAGCCGCCACCCATGCCAATGGCGGAACCATAGGCTTCAACTGCGCGTCGCCCGAGCAGGTCAAGGCCTTCCACGACGTGGCCGTGGCCCAGGGGGGCACTTCGGTGGAGGATGCACCGGGGTTGCGCGAGGGCCCGATGGGGCCGCTGTACCTGGCCTATGTCAGGGATCCGGATGGCAACAAGCTCTGCGCCCTGCATCGGCCCAAGTAGGCCGCAGCATCAGGACAGGGAGCTTCCATGTACACAGGCTCATGCCATTGCGGTGCGGTCCGGCTGACCTTGCCGTCCAGGCCCGAGGTGGCCACTGCCTGCAACTGCTCGCTGTGCCGCCGCATTGGCGGCCCTTGGGTCTACTTCGAGTTCGGCACGGTCAGGATTGAAGGCCACCCCTAGGCCACCGCGGCCTATATCTGGGGCGACCGAACGCTGCGCACCATTCACTGCCGAAACTGCGGCTGCGTCACGCATTGGGAGCCGCTGGAGCCCAGCCCGGGCGCGAAACACGGGGTGAACCTCGGGAACTTCGATCCTGAACTGATTGCATCGGTACGCGTGCGGCGCTTCGACGGCGCGCACAGCTGGACCTTCATCGATCCGTGAGCCGGCCGCATTGGCTTGGCTTTCGCGCCAACAAATGCGCGTTCCGCGCCGCTTGAGCCGCCGCGCGGGCTCGACGCCGGCCGCCGCAGCACCTATCTTTTGCCCTTATCTCCCCCCGCAAACCAGGCGAAAGCCTGGGACGCAAAGCCTCCGGCCTACCGCGCCCCTTGAAATCCCGGGCGCCACGGTAGCGGGGCTGCCAGAGCAGCACGGCCGCTCTGGCCTCGCAGCTTGACGAGGCAGCCCATGAAGTACGTTTTCCTGCTCAGCCTGCTGGCCCTGGCCAGCACCACCCACGCCATGCAAGGCGCCGATGCGGCGCCGACCCAGGACCTGGTGCTGCGCGCCAGCAGCAGCAGCGGCAGCACCGACCGGCTGATCGTCAAGTACCGCGACGGCAACGGCGCCTACCCCACTGCCCGCGGCCGCCTGGCTGCGATGGTGGCGGCCAACCGGCAGGGCGTGGCGATGACGCATTTCCGCCAGACCGCCCATGGTGCCCAGGTCTTCAAGCTGAACCGCCGCCTTGGCGCTGGCGAGCTGGAGGCCATGGCCGGCAGCCTGCGCGCCGGCGATCCAAACATCGAGTACGTGGAACCCGACCGCCTGATGCAGCCGGCCCTGGTGCCCAACGACAGCTATTACGCCCAGCAATGGAGCCTCTTCGACGCCAGCGCGGGCATCCGCGCCCCCGCCGCCTGGGACAGGGCCAAGGGCAGCGGCGTGACGGTGGCGGTGATCGACACCGGCGTGCGCCCGCATGCCGACTTCGCCGCCAGGCTGCTGCCCGGCTACGACTTCATCACCAGCAGCGCCATCGCCGGCGATGGCGGCGGCCGCGAGGCCGATGCCTACGACCCGGGCGACTACACCACGGCCGGCCAGTGCGGCAGCGGCACGCCGGCGCAGGACAGCTCCTGGCATGGCACCCATGTGGCCGGCATCGTGGCCGCCGGCGCCAACAACGGCATCGGCGTGGCGGGCGTGGCCTTCGGTGCCAGGATCCTGCCGCTGCGTGCGTTGGGCCGCTGCGGCGGCTATACCTCGGACATCGCCGACGCCATCGTCTGGGCGGCGGGCGGCAGCGTCAGCGGCGTGCCGGCGAATGCCAATCCGGCGCGCGTCATCAACCTCTCGCTGGGCGGCAGCGGCGCCTGCGGTATCACCACCCAGAACGCCATCAACAGCGCGCGTGCCCGCGGCGCCGTGGTGGTGGTGGCGGCCGGCAATGACAACGTCGACGCCGGCAGCGCCGCGCCCGCCAACTGCAGCGGCGTGATCAGCGTGGCCGCCACCGGCAAGAGCGGCGGCAAGGCCTCCTACTCGAACTACGGCAGCAAGGTCACGCTGTCCGCGCCGGGCGGCGACGCCGGCGCCGGCATCCTGTCCACCTACAACAGCGGCAGCACCGTGCCGGGCAGCGATGCCTATGCCTGGATGATGGGCACCTCGATGGCCACGCCCATGGTCAGCGGCGTGGCGGCGCTGATGCTCTCGGTCAACAAGAGCCTCACGCCGGACCAGCTGGCCGCCATGCTCAAGAGCAGCGCGCGCGCCTTCCCGGCCAGTTGCGCGGGCTGCGGCGCCGGTCTGGTGGATGCGAACGCCGCCGTGGCCCTGGCCATCAGCGGCGGAAGCAGCCTCCCGAGCACCCCGCCCGCACCCAGCAGCACCAACACGGTCACCGATATTGAGCCCAACAACAGCGTCGCCAGCGCCCAGGTACTGACCGGCCTAGCCGTCAACGTGAGCGGCACGCTGGGCAGCAGCAGCGATGAGGACTTCTTCAGGGTCTCGGTGCCTGCCGGCAAGACCCTGGTGGCCAATCTCAGCAGCGGCGCGGGCTCGGGCTTCGGCATCGGTGCCTACAGCGCTGCCGGCCAGCAGCTGCTGTTGCTGACAGCGGTGCTGGGCCAGCAGTCGCGGCTCAGCATCAGTAATCCGGGCACGGCCGCCGCGCCGGTGGTGCTGCGCGTGCTGCGCAGCGTCGGCGCTGCCGGCGCCTATACCCTCAGCATCAGCAGCAACTGAGGCGGGGCGGGGTCAAGGGGTTCAGGGGCTCTTGGGGCGCTCGCCCTCGATCAGCCGGCCGGCCTCACCGCTGTTGCGCAGCCGGGCCAGCTGCAGGTCCAGCGCGCGCACGAAATCCGGCAGCTCGGGCCGCTTGGCGATCGACTGCGCCGAGAAGCCGACCCAGGCGGTCTGCGTCGCCAGCACATAGCCGGGCTCCAGCTGCTCGGGCATGCGTCTGGCCCACATCGGGTCGATCTTGGCCAGGCGGTAGGCGCTTTCGATGCTGATGCGGTCGTTGGCATAGCAGTCGATCTGCGCGCTGGCGAGCGCGGCGAGGGCGTCGCGGGGATTGCGGAATTCGGCCTTGATCAGCAGCTGGCGGGCAAAGGCATCGCTCAGTTGCTGGCTCAGCAGATAGCCGCGCATCACGCCGATGCGCTTGCCGGCAAAGTCGCCGGGCCATTGGCTGGCCGGGCCCAGCGCCGTCTGCCGGCGGCAGCTCAAGATCACTTCCTCGCGGTGCAGCGGGCCGGCATAGCTCGCGATCCACTCGCGCCCGAGGCCCCGGTAAGGCGGCAGGAAGCCGTCCACCTGGCCCTGCTCGGCCGCCACCAGCGCGCGCGCCCAGGGCATGGCCACCAGGCGCAGCTGCCAGCCCGGAATGGCCTGGGCGGCGCGCTGCACCAGCTGCACATAGAGGCCGGCGGGCTGCTCGTTCTCCACATGGCTGTAGGGCGGGTAGGCGTCATCAACCGCCAGCACGACCACCTGGGGCTCGGCGGCGTGCACCGCTATGCCCCAACATGCCAGCCACACCAGTGCGCAACGACGACGCCACATCTGTATTTGTTCCGGACTCAGAGGCTGTGAATCAATGGCTTGCCCTGCTTGTGCGGGCCAGTGTAAGGCCGATGCTCCGGGTAGCATCGGGCAACCTGCAGCCATGGGCCCCCTATGAAGCAACTCGCCGGACTGGACGCCAGTTTTCTGTTCCTGGAAACGCCCGAGATGCCCATGCATGTGGGCGCCCTGCATGTGCTGGAGCTGCCGCCGGGCTTCCGGGGCAGCTATCTGGACGCGCTGCGCGCCCATATCGCCAAACGCCTGCCCTATCTGGCGCCGCTGCGCCGGCGCCTGGCCAGCGTGGGGCTGAATATGGTGGCGCCGGCCTGGGTGGATGCCGAACCCGACCTCAGCCAGCACATCGTGCCCGTGGCCCTGCCGCCCGGCAGCGGCATCGCCGCGCTGGAAGAGGCGGTGGGCCGGCTGCATCCGGTGCTGCTGGACCGCAGCCGGCCGCTGTGGAAGTTCCATGTATTCGAGAAGCTCTCGCCCGCGCCGGACGGCAGCACGCGGGTGGCCCTCTACACCCAGGTGCACCACGCCGCCGTCGATGGCCAGGCCGCGGTGGCGCTGGCCGCGGTGATGCTGGACCTGGGCCCGGTGCCGCGCGAACTGCCGGAGAAGCCCAAACGCCAGCGCCATGAGCCCGGCACGCTGGCCCTGCTGCGCGGTGCGCTGGCGCACCAGTGGCAGCAATATGTGCAGCTGGCCAAGGCCTTGCCCGCGGCCGTCGGCACGCTAGCCAGCCTGGCGGGCGAGACGGTAGGCCATGCCCTTGCCGACAGGGCCAGTGGCCTCTCGCAACGCCTGCGCGGCCACACACCCGAGGGCGTGAGCCAGCTGCGCCTGGCGCCGCGCACCCGCCTCAACCGCAGCATTGGCAGCAGCCGCGCCTTCGCCTCGGTGAGCCTGCCGCTGGCCGACATCCACGCGGCGCGCCAGCGCCATGGCGCCAGCCTCAACGACGCGGTGCTGATGATGTGCGGCTCGGCACTGCGCCGCATCTTCCTGGACTGGGGTGAGCTGCCAGCCAAGCCGCTCATCGCGGCGGTGCCGGTGTCGCTGCGCGCCGCGGGCGATGCCAGTTCCAACAACCAGGCCACCATGACCACGGTGAGCCTGGGCACCCATATCGCCAACCCGGCCAAGCGCTGGGCCCATGTGCTGGCGGCCTCGCGCAATATGAAGTCCTCGCTGGGCCATCTGAAGGACCTGATGCCGCTGGACTTTCCCTCGCTGGGCCTGCCCTGGCTGATGGCCGGCGCGGCGCGGCTCTACGGCAAGGCCCATGTGGCCGAGAAGATCCCGGTGCTGGCCAATCTGGTGATCTCCAATGTGCCGGGGCCCCGGCAGGCGCTCTACCTGGCCGGCGCGCGCATGCTGACGAATGCGCCCACCTCCATCGTCGTGCATGGCCTGGCACTGAACATCACGGTGCAGAGCTATGGCGACTCGCTGGAGTTCGGCCTGATCGCCTGCGGCGAGGCCATGCCCGATGTGGCGGCACTGGCCCAGCATCTGCGTGCAGCCTTCAAGGAGTTCCTGGCCCTGGTGTGACGACTAGGGCAAGCGCTCCACATGCGAGCGGGCGCGGCCGCTACCATGACGGCATGACTGCAGCCCAGCGCAAGCCCCGCGTGCCCAAGCAGCCGCAACGCGGCCTGCCGGCCGAAGCCGATGATGATCTCGCGCAGGACGATTTGCGCGCGCCCAATGCCCTGCTGATGATGCTGGAGGGCCGCGCGCCCTGGGAGTTCGCGGCCCTGCTGGCCAGCTACCCCTGGCTGCGCAAGCTGCCGCCGGGCGATGGCCATCCGGTGCTGGTGTTTCCGGGCCTGGGCGCCAACGACATCACCACGCTGGCGCTGCGGCGCTTCCTCGACGAGCTGGGCTATGTGACCCATCCCTGGGGCCAGGGCTTCAATTTCGGGCCGCGCCACGGCGTGCTGGAGCAATGCTCGGCCGACGTGAAGCGCCTGTTCCGCCACCATGCCAGGCCGGTCAGCCTGATCGGCTGGAGCCTGGGCGGCATCTATGCGCGCGAGCTGGCCAAGGAGCTGCCCGACCATACGCGCTGCGTCATCACCCTGGGCACGCCCTTCACCGGCCACCCGCGCGCCACCAATGCCTGGCGCTTCTTCGAGCTGGTGAGCGGCCAGCAGGTCAAGGATCACGCCCTGCTCGAAGAGATACGCCGCACCCCGCCGGTGCCCACCACCTCGATCTACTCGCGCAGCGACGGCGTGGTGGCCTGGCGCTGCAGCGTGATGGAGCCCGGCCCGCTGTGCGAGAACATCGAGGTGCATGCCAGCCATCTGGGCCTGGGGCTGAACCCGTTGGCCCTCTATGTGGTGGCCGATCGCCTGGCCCAGCAGCCGGGCGACTGGCGGCGCTTCGAGCCGCATGGCGCAAGGCGCTGGTTTTACCCGAAGGGCGGCCACTGATGCAGATCAGCGCCAACGGCATCGCCATCGAGCTGGAGGACCATGGGCCCGCCAACGGCGAGCCGCTGCTGCTCATCATGGGCCTGGGCATGCAGCTGCTGGCCTGGCCCGACGAGTTCGTGCAGCAGCTGGTGGCGCGGGGCTTTCGCGTGATCCGCTACGACAACCGCGACATCGGCCTGAGCCAGCGCTTCGACGAGCTGGGTGTGCCCCATGTGGGCCTGGCCTCGATGCAGCATCTGCTGCACCTGCCGGTGAAGAGCGCCTACAGCATCGGCGACATGGCCGAGGATGCGCGCGGCGTGCTGGACGCGCTGGGCATCGCGTGCGCCCATGTCTGCGGCGCCTCGATGGGCGGCATGATCGCCCAGCATCTGGCGGCCCGCCATCCCGCCCGCGTGAAGAGCCTGACGCTGATGATGAGCACCAGTGGCTCGCGCCGCCTGCCCGGCCCCAGCTTCAAGGTACGCAGCGCCCTGCTGGCACGCCCGCCGCGCGAGCACGAGGCCCTGGTGGCCCATTCCGCCGCCTTCATACGCCTGATCGGCAGCCCTGCCTACCCGACCCCCAAGGGCTGGCTGGAGGCCCGCACCGACCGCGCCATCCGCCGCAGCTACCGGCCGCGCGGCATGCTGCGCCAGCTGGTGGCGGTGGCCGCCGACGGCGACCGCAGCGCCCTGCTGCGGCAGATCCAGGCCCCCACCCTGGTGATCCACGGCAGCGCCGACCCGCTGGTGCCGGTGCCCGCAGGCCGCGACCTGGCCGCGCGCATCGCCGGGGCCGCGCTGGACGAAATCCCCGGCATGGGGCACGACCTGCCCCCCGAGCTCTGGCCGCGCTTCGTCGACGGCATCAGCGCGCTCGCCGCCAAGGCCCGCTGAGTTCCAAGCCACGAGAACAGCACCGGCTTCACCACGTTTTCCTGCCTGCACAGGGCGGGCCGATCGCGCTATGTTGCCGTTCTCGCTGCGCGCAAGGAGAACGGCCATGAACCTGAACAGCCTGAAGATCACCACCAAGCTCTGGGGCTTCGTGTCGTTGGTGGTGCTGCTGATCGTCACCATCGCGGTGCTGGGCGTGGCGCGCGGCAACGCCATCCTGGCCGAGGGGCGGGCCGCCCAGGACATCGCCACCGAGCTAGTGCAGCTGACCACGCAGTGGTACGGCATGACCGAGAGCAATGCGGCGCGCAACCAGGCGCTGGCGCTGAGCGGCGAGCCGGCGCTCAAGAATGCCTTTGCAGCCCAGATCGACAAGACCAGCGCGGAGATCTCCACGCTGCAAAAGCGCCTGGAAGCCCTGCCCCTGCGCGACCAGGACCGCGCCCAGCTGAAGAAGATCGGCGAGCTGCGCACCCAGGTGATCGAGACGCGCAAGAAGGCCGTGGCGGCGCGCGCCGAGGGCCATGCGGACGAGGCCGTACAGCTCGTCACGGAGCAGTACCTGCCGGCCATGGGCGGCTATCTGGGCGCCTTGAAGGAGCTGGTGAAGATGCAGGAGCAGCATGTCGTCAACATCCAGGGCGACACCGAGGCGCGCCGCCAGCGCAACAGCATGGCCATCATGGCCGGCCTGGCGCTGGTGATGGTGACGATCTTCTTCTCCACCGCCTGGCTGGTGCGCTCGATACGCGAGCCGCTGGCGCAGGCCAATGCGCTGGCCGCCAGCATTGCCCGGGGCGATCTGCGCGGCAGCGTCAGCAGCCAGCGCGACGATGAATTCGGCGCCCTGCTGCGCTCGCTCGCCGAGATGGCGGCGGCCCTGCTGAGCATGGTGAACCAGGTGCGCCTGAGCAGCGACAGCATCGCCACCGGCAGCGCCGAGATCGCCACCGGCAACAACGACCTGGCGCAGCGCACCGAGCAGACCTCCAGCAGCCTGCAATCCACCGCCTCGTCGATGGAGCAGCTGACGCACACGGTGCGCCAGAGCGCCGACAACGCGCGCCAGGCCAGCAGCCTGGCGGTCGATGCCTCGGGCGTGGCGCAGAAGGGCGGCGCGGTGGTGGGCCAGGTGGTCAGCACCATGCAGGAGATCAACGACAGCAGCAAGCGCATCGCGGACATCATTGGCGTGATCGACGGCATCGCCTTCCAGACCAATATCCTGGCGCTGAACGCCGCGGTGGAGGCGGCGCGTGCCGGCGAGCAGGGCCGCGGTTTCGCGGTGGTGGCCAGCGAGGTGCGCAGCCTGGCGCAGCGCAGCGCCGCGGCGGCGCGCGAGATCAAGACCCTGATCCAGGCCTCGGTGGAGCGGGTCGAATCCGGCAGCCGCCTGGTCAGCGATGCCGGCGCCACCATGAACGACATCGTGCATTCGGTGCGCAAGGTGGCCGATGTGCTGAGCGAGATCACCGCCACCTCGGCCGAGCAGAGCGCCGGCATCGCCGCCGTCAACGAGGCAATCGCCAAGCTGGACCAGATGACCCAGCAGAACGCCGCCCTGGTGGAGCAGAGCGCCGCCGCGGCCGAAAGCCTGAAGGATCAATCGACCCAGCTGGACCGCGCCGTCTCGGCCTTCAAGACCTGAGGCCTGCGCGGCATGCACAATCGCGCCTTGCCCTGAGTTTCGAGGTTCGATCCATGCTGCATTCCTTCAAGCAGCGCGCCGGCGCGCTGCTCGTTTCCCTTGCCTGCGCCGCCATGGGCCAGCAGGCCCAGGCCTTTGCCGCCGTGGGCCACGCGGCGGTGGGCGATGTGGCGGCCGTGCTCATCAAGGGCAGCCGGGCCGAGGCCGAGGTGAAGCGCATCCTGGGCCCGGTGTCGCTGCACGACATTGCCGTCTGGGCCGATTGCGCCAAGGGCATCGACGCCTACAACGACTTCAAGTACACCGTCACCGGCCGCTATCCCGAGTGCGCGCCCTTCGAGAACAACGCCGCCGAAGAGCTGTTGATGCGCGACTACGTGCAGCGCAACAACGATGCCTGCGCGCCCAAGCCGGGGGAGGAAAGCTGCCACAAGCAGTACCACTACACCAACCCCGCGCTGCAGACCGGCCGCTATGTGGCCGGCGCGCTGGGCACCGGCAGGAACGACATCGTCATGAGCTTGCGTGCCGCCATCGCCCGGCTGCAGGGCGGCAGCGTGCCGGCCCCCTACAGCCTGACGAACGAGCGCGAGGCCCTGGCCCTGCTGGTGCACCTGGTCGGCGACCTGCACCAGCCCCTGCATGTGGGTTCGATCTACCTCGATGCCGAGGGCAAGGTCATCGTGCCGCAGGCCGAGCACTACGACCCGCTGAGCCACACGGTGGGCGGCAATGCCATCACCATGGTCGGCGGCAATCTGCACGGCTATTGGGACAACGCACCGAATCGCCTCAGCGAGGCCGAGCTGCAGGCCCTGCCCGAGGCGGCACGCGCGCTGGCGGCCAGCGCCGGCGCCGTCAACACCTGGCCCCAGGCCTGGGCCGACGACACCATCCAGCTGGCAAGCCAGGTGTTCGAGGGCCTGAGCTATGGCGCGCGCCAGCAAAGCCTGCGCGGCCCGCGCTGGCTCGCCACCCTGCCGCCCGACTACGACGCCCGCTCGCTGGCCCTCAGCAAGGCCCAGCTGGCCAAGGGCGGGGCGCGCCTGGCCCAGCTGCTGAAGGCGCTCTGGCCCTGAGCCAGACCGCCTGGCTGCCTGGCCGGTTTTCCCTGCAGGAGCGAAGGCCTGATGAAACTGACGATCAACGGCCGGCAGCACCGGCTGGATATCGAAGCCGACACGCCGCTGCTGTGGGTGCTGCGCGACGAACTGGGCCTCACCGGCACCAAGTTCGGCTGCGGCGTCGCCAGCTGCGGTGCCTGCACGGTGGAAATCGACGGCGTGGCCACGCGCTCCTGCGTGATGCCCATACAGGCGCTGGAGGGCCGGGCGGTGCGCACCATCGAGGCCGTGCCCGACCGCATCGTGGCGGCCCTGCAAGCCGCCTGGCTGCAGCACCAGGTGCCGCAATGCGGCTATTGCCAGAGCGGCATGATCATGGCCGCGGCCGGCCTGCTGCGCGGCAACCCGCAACCCAGCGATGCCGACATCGACGCCGGCATCAGCAATATCTGCCGCTGCGGCACCTACCAGCGCATCCGCACGGCCATCCATAGCGCCGCAGCGGACCTGCGGGGAGCACGCGCGTGAAGCGCCGTGGCTTTCTGATCGCCGGCGGCCTGGCCGGCGGCGGCCTGCTGCTGGGCGTGGGTATCAGCAGCAACCCGCCCACGGCGCGCGCGCGCCTGGGCGACAAGCAGGTGTTCGCGCCCGCCCAAGGCCAGCTGGCCCTGAACGGCTGGGTCAAGATCACGCGCGAGGGCCGGGTGATCGTGGCCACACCGCGCGCCGAGATGGGCCAGGGCGTGCACAGCGCGCTGGCCATGTTGGTGGCCGAGGAGCTGGACGCCGACTGGTCCAAGGTCGGCACCGAGCAGGCGCCGGCGGCGCAGATCTATGCCAACGCCGCCCTGCTGTTGAATGTGGCGCCGTTTGATGCCGATGACGACGGCCTGCTGGCCCGCGTTGCGCGCGGTAGCCTGCAGCGCCTGGGCTACACCCTGGGCCTGCAGGTCACCGGCGGCTCGTCCAGCATCCGCGATGCCTGGGAGCCGATGCGCCTGGCCGGCGCGAGCGCGCGCGCCATGCTGGTGGAGGCGGCCGCCCAGCGCTGGCAGGTGCGGGCCGGCGAATGCATGGTGGCGCAGGGCGTGGTGAGCCATCCGCCCAGCGGCCGCCGTGCCGGCTTCGGCGAGCTGGCCGAGGCCACGGCCGCCATAGCCCCGCGCAGCGAGGTGGTTTTCAAGGACCCCGGCAGCTACAAGCTGATCGGCAAGCCCACGCCGCGCCTGGACCTGCCTTCCAAAGTAAACGGCAAGGCGCGCTTCGGCATCGATATGCGCCCCGAGGGCCTGCTGTACGCGGCGATCCGCCATGCGCCGGCCTTTGGCGGCACCATCAAGCGCCTGGACGGCGCCCGCGCCAGGCAGGGCCGCGGCGTGGTGGATGCCTTTGTGTTGCCCAAGGGCCAGGCCGCCGTGGTGGTGGCCGATCGCTATTGGCGCGCCAAGCGCGTGCTCGACGAACTGCCGCTGGAGTTCGATGCCGGCCCGCATGGCCAGCTGGATTCGGCCCGGATCGGCCAGCAGCTCCGGGCCGCGCTGGAGGGCGGCGACAGCGGCACCGGCTTTCGCAGCCGGGGCGATGCCACGGGCCAGCTCAAGCTGGCCACGCGCAAGCTGAGCGCCGTCTACGAGGTGCCCTTCCTGGCCCATGCGGCGATGGAGCCCATCAACTGCACGGCGCAATTCAAGGATGGCCGGCTGACGCTCTGGTGCGGCACCCAGGTGGCCTCGCTGGCGCGCTGGCGTGCGGCGCAGCTGGCCGGCGTGGACAGCGACCGGGTGGAACTGCATGTGCCCCTGCTGGGCGGCGGCTTCGGCCGCCGGCTCGAGCTGGACATGGTGGAAGAGGCGGTGGCGATTGCCATGCGCCTGCCCGGCCGGCCTGTCCAGCTGCTGTGGTCGCGCGAGGAGGACATGCAGCACGATATGTACCGGCCCGCGGCGATGGCCAGTTTCGAGGCGGCGCTGGACGAGGCAGGCCGGCCGCTGGCCTGGCTGAACCGGGTGGCGGCGCCCTCGGTGGGCCAGTCCACCATGCAGCGCCTGCTGCCCAGCATGGCGATGGACGCGCCCGACAAGAACCATATCGAGGGCGCCTTCGACCTGCCCTATGCGTTGCCGCACCTGAGTGTGCGCCAGCTGCGCGTGGCCACGCCGGTGCCGGTGGGCTCCTGGCGCAGCGTGGGCCATTCCTACAACGCCTTCTTCACCGAGAGCTTCATCGACGAGCTGGCCCATGCCGCCGGGCAGGACCCGTTCGAATACCGCCGCGGCCTGCTGGCCGCCAAGCCGCGCCATCGCGCCGTGCTGGAGTTGGCCGCCGCCCAGGCCGGCTGGGGTCAGGCCTTGCCAGCGGGCCATGCGCGCGGCATCGCCCTGCATGAATCCTTTGGCTCGATCTGCGCCCAGGTGGCCGAGGTTTCGCTGGAAGACAGCGGCAAACCGCGCGTGCACCGGGTGGTCTGTGCGCTCGACTGCGGCATCGTCGTCAACCCCGACACCGTGCGGGCGCAGATGGAGGGCGCCATCGTCTATGGCCTCAGTGCGGCGCTGTTCGGCGAGATCACGATCAAGAACGGTGCGGTGGAGCAGGACAACTTCCCCAGCTACGAGGTGCTGCGCCTGGCGCAGATGCCGCGGGTGGAAACCCATCTCGTGCCCAGCAGCGCCGCGCCCGGCGGCGTGGGCGAACCCGGCACACCGCCGATCGCGCCGGCGCTGGCAAATGCCTTGTTTGCCCTCACGCAGCAAAGGCTACGGCACCTGCCGCTGCGCCTGAAGGCCTGAGGACTACACTCAAAGCGCCGTCTTGCCCCACAGCCCTGTGCTGCATTGCGCCGATTCACGCATCACGCATGGGAGCCAGGCATGCCCGGGTACCAGGTCAAACAGGAGCGCGTCCACTTCGATGGGGTGGCCGCGCTCGAGATCCGCTCGCTGCTCGACAAGCAGCAGTACGCCGACCCGCTGGGCCAGGCCGAGGCCCTGGGCATCTCCAGCGCCCATTGGCCGCTGTTCGGCCTGCTCTGGCCCTCGGGCCTGCGGCTGGCCCAGGCGATGGCGGACCGCCCGCTGATCGCGGGCGAAAGCATTCTGGAGATCGGCTGCGGCCTGGCCCTGGCCAGCCTGGTGAGCCACCGCCGCGGCGCCCTGGTGACCGCCAGCGACTGCCATCCGCTGGCGGGCGCCTTTCTGCTCGAGAACCTTTTGCTCAACCGGCTCGCGCCGATGCGCTACTGCCATGGCGACTGGTCGGCCGCCCCGGCCGAGCGCCAGGGCGCCCAGCTCACGCCCGGGGTGCAGGGCCGCTTCGATCTCATCATGGGCAGCGACGTGCTGTACGAGCGCGACGAGGGCGGCGCGTTGCCGCTCTTCATCGAGCGCCATGCCACGCCCATCAGCGAGGTGCTGATCGTCGACCCCGAGCGCGGCAACCGCTCGGCCTTCAGCAAGCGCATGGCCGCCCTGGGCTACCGCCTGGACGAGACCCTGCTGCACCGCGATCTGCCGCCGGCCCAGGCCTACCGCGGCCGCCTGCTGCGCTACCGGCGTGGCCATGGATGAATAAGTCTGTGCACAAGTCTTGAACAACTTGGTGCTTATCCACAGGCGCCGGCCGCGCGGCGAAGTTGTTATCGCCCGGGCCGGAACAATGTGCGCGCCGGCCCACATGCTTTGGCGGCGCCTAAGCGCTTGTCAGGCCTGCACAAAAGCCGCTTGTCCACAAATACAGGCTGGCTCTATTACGACTACCACCTTGAGAAGCTTCAAATTCAATTGATAGAGAGTGCGGTGCGAAAATACGCCCACACAGCTCCCCGCTTCCATGAACACCTCCACCCTGCATGTGGCATCGGCCGGTTTCGAGTCGGCCTGCCAGATCGGCGCCTTGCCCCTTGGCCACCGCAGCCATGGCCTGCATGGCCACAGCTATTTCGCCAGCGTGCGTGCCATGCTGCCGGCCGATTTCGCGCCCTTCCCGGGTGCCGAGGTGGAGGAATTGCGCCGGCGCCTGCTGGCCTGCGTGGCCCCGCTGGACCATGCGCTGCTGAACCTCCATATCGAGCAGCCCACCGACGAGAACATCGCGCGCTGGATACGCCAGCGCCTGGCGGCCGAGTACGGCGTGCCGGGCATCCAGCAGATCGGCATCCAGAGCACCCAGCATTCCGGCGTGGATCTGGATGTGAACGGCCAGGCCCATGTCTGGCGGCGCTACCGATTCCAGGCCGCGCACCAGCTTCCGAACGTGCCGCTGGGGCATAAATGCGGCCGCATGCATGGCCATGGCTTCGAGGTCATCCTGCATGCCAACCAGGACCTGGGCGAGCGCGACCTGAGCGTGGACTACGACCACCTCGACGAGATCTGGGCGCCCCTGCATGCCCAACTCAACTACCAATGCCTCAACGAGCTGGAGGGCCTGACCAACCCCACCAGCGAGGTGATCTCGGCCTGGCTGTGGGCGCGCATCAAGCCGCTGCTGCCCGAGCTGAGCTGGGTGACGGTGTACGAGACCGGCAGCTGCGGCGCCAACTTCGACGGCAGCCAGTACCGCATCTGGAAGGAGCTGACACTGGACAGTGCAATCCAGCTCAAGCGCGCGCCGGCGGCGAGCCCGCTGCGCGCCATCCATGGCCATACCTACACGCTGCGCCTGCACCTCAGCGCCGAGCTCGACGCGCTGATGGGCTGGACGGTGGACTTCGGCGATGTGAAGACGCTGTTCGATCCGATCTTCAAGGCCATCGACCATCGCCCGCTCTACGAGATCGCCGACCTGCCCGACGGCGACACCGCCAGCCTCTCGGCCTGGGTGCTGGCCAAGGGCCGCGCCGTGCTGCCCCAGCTGGACCGGGTGGACATGTACGAAACCCGCGGTTCGGGCGCGATCGTGAGCGCCTCGGCAGCGGATGAGCTGATACCGGTATGACTTACGCCGTTAAGGAAATCTTCTATACGCTGCAGGGCGAGGGCGCGCAGGCGGGCCGAGCCTCGGTGTTCTGCCGCTTTGCCGGCTGCAACCTCTGGAGCGGGCGCGAGCAGGACCGCGCCGACGCGGTCTGCAATTTCTGCGATACCGATTTCGTCGGCACCGATGGCCAGGGCGGCGGCAAGTTTGTCACGGCCGATGACTTGGCCGAGGCGATCGCCTCGCGCTGGCCGCAGGGCCAAGCCGGCAAGCCCTATGTGGTGTGCACCGGCGGCGAGCCGCTGCTGCAGGTGGACGAGGCCTTGATCGCCGCGCTGCATGCACGCGGCTTCGAGATTGCGGTGGAAACGAATGGCACGCAGCCGGCGCCGCCCGGGCTGGACTGGATCTGCGTCAGCCCCAAGGCCGATGCCGAGATCGTGCTGACCCGGGGCGACGAGTTGAAGCTGGTGTTCCCGCAGCCACTGGCGCGGCCCGAGCGCTTCGCGGGCCTGCAGTTCCAGCATTTCTTCCTGCAGCCCATGGACTCGCCGCTCTTGCAGAAGCAGCACACCCGCGATGCGGTGGCCTATTGCATGGCCCATCCGCAATGGCGGCTCTCGGTGCAGATGCACAAGGTCATCGGCATCGAGTAGGCAGCGCTCAGGCGGGCTTGTTGGTCGGCATGTGCTGGTCCACCGCGTCGAGCACCTGCTCGGGCGCATCGGCCTCCAGCGCGGTCTCGTTGTTGAGGTGGCGCTGCATCTGGGCCACATCCAGATCGCCGGTCCACTTGGCCACCACCAGGGTCGCCACGCCGTTGCCGATCAGGTTGGTGAGGGCGCGCGCCTCGCTCATGAAGCGGTCTATGCCCAGGATCAGGGCCAGTCCCGCCACCGGCACGCCACCCACCGCCGAGAGCGTGGCCGCCAAGACGATGAAGCCGCTGCCCGTCACGCCCGCCGCGCCCTTGGAGGTGAGCAGCAGCACCGCCAGCAGGGTGAGCTGCTGGGTCAGGGTCATGGGCGTGTTGGTGGCCTGGGCGATGAAGACGGCGGCCATGGTCAGGTAGATCGAGGTGCCGTCGAGGTTGAAGGAATAGCCGGTGGGGATCACCAGGCCCACGGTGGACTTGCGCGCACCGAGGATTTCCATCTTGGCCATCATGCGCGGCAGCACCGATTCGGACGACGAGGTGCCCAGCACGATCAGCAGCTCTTCCTTGATGTACTTGATGAACTTCCAGATCGAGAAGCCGTGGGCGCGCGCGATGCCGCCCAGCACCACGAAGATGAAGAGCAGGCAGGTCAGGTAGAAGCTGGCCATCAGCTGGCCCAGCTGCACCAGCGAGCCCAGGCCGTACTTGCCGATGGTGAAGGCCATCGCGCCAAAGGCGCCGATGGGGGCCAGCTTCATGATGTAGCCGATGATCACGAAGAGCACATGCGAGCCCTTTTCGATCAGGTCGAACACCAGGGTGCCACGGCCGCCGAAGCGGTGCAGGGCGAAGCCGAATAGGGTGGCGATCAGCAGCACCTGCAGCATCTCGCCCTTGGCAAAGGCATCGACCACGGTGCTGGGAATGATGGCGAGCAGGAAATCGGTGGTGCTCTGCATCTTGCCGGGGCCGGTGTAGGCGGCGATGCCCTTGGTGTCGAGCGCGGCCGGGTCCACATTCATGCCGCTGCCGGGGTGCACCAGGTTCACCACCAGCAGGCCTATCACCAGCGCCAGGCTGGAAACGACCTCGAAGTACAGCAGGGCCAGGCCGCCGGTCTTGCCGACCTTCTTCATGTCTTCCATGCCGGCGATGCCCACCACCACGGTGCAGAAGATGATGGGCGCGATCATCATCTTGATGAGTTTGATGAAGCCATCGCCCAGCGGCTTCATGGCGGCGCCGCTCTCGGGATAGAAATGCCCCAGCGCAACCCCCACCAAGATGGCAAAGATCACCTGGGCATAAAGCGATTTGTAGATGGGCTGGCTGGACTTCATGGCGCGATTCCTTGGGGTATTGCGCAGCATGTTGCATGGCAACAGGGCCGAAGTCTGTACGTGGAAATGCAGATTTCGACGCCTGCACCATGGCCGCTGGCCTGTCCAGTCACAAGTCTGTGGACAAGTCTTGCGCAACAAGGCTGTTGTCCACAGGCAGGGGCCTCGTGGCCAAGTTGTTGTAGATCAATGCGCCCACAAAAGAGGCCCGCGCGCACATGCTTGTGAATTTTCCAAGCCCTTGTCTTGACTGGAGAAAATGCGCTTATCCACAGAAACGCGCCGGCTCTACTACGGCTACCAATTCCTTATCTAAAACAATGTTGTTGAAAACAGTGGGCGCCCCTTTTTCTATGCTGTTGTCCTGCCGCAGCCCTGGCGCACGCTGCGCTTGGCGGCGGCGCTCGGCCCATGCACACTCGCGGCCCATGAACATCGCCGAGCTCCAATCCCGACTGCGCGCCTTTGCCGCCGAGCGCCAGTGGGAGCCCTACCAGACGCCCAAGAACCTGGCCATGGCCATGGTGGTCGAGGCCGCCGAGCTGGTGGAAATCTTTCAGTGGCTGACGCCCGAGGAATCGCAGGCGATCGCACAGGATCCCGCCAGGCAGCAGCACCTGGGCGAGGAGATTGCTGATGTGCTGCTCTACCTGCTGCAGATCGCCGACCACAGCGGCGTCGATGTGGCCGCGGCGGTGGAGGCCAAGCTGGCCAAGAACGCGCTGAAGTACCCCGCCAAGCGCTGAACCGCCATGTCCGAGACCATTGCCGTCATCGACTTCGAGACCACCGGCATGTCGCCGCAGAGCGGCGGCCGGGCCACCGAGATTGCCGCTGTGCTGGTGCGCGATGGCCGGGTGGTGGACGAGTTCCAGAGCCTGATGCGCACGGGGGTCTGGGTGCCGCCCTTCATCGAGCAACTGACCGGCATCAGCAACGCCATGCTGGCCAAGGCACCGCCGGCCGAGGCGGTGATGCGCGAGCTGGCCCGCTTCACGCAAGGCTGCCCGCTGGTGGCGCACAACGCGTCTTTCGATCGCGGCTTCTGGCATTTCGAGCTCGAGCGCGCCGGTTGCGAGCGCGACCCGGCGCACGAGTTCGCCTGCACCGTGCTGCTGGCCAGGCGGCTCTATCCGGAGGCGCCGAACTGCAAGCTCGGCACGCTGGCGCGCTACCACGCCCTGCCCGACACCGGCCGCGCGCACCGCGCGCTGGCAGATGCGCAGACCACCGCCCATCTGCTGCTGCGCATGCAGGACGATCTGGCCCAGCGTTATGCCGCCGAGCTGGGCGGCGTGCCGGTGGTGCATGGCTTGCTCGCGCGCCTGCAACGCAGCGCCAGGACGGCGCTGAAGCGCTGCGTGCAGGACTATGCCAAGACCCGCCGAGCCCATGGCCAGGCGCTGCTGCACGCAAACTGAAGACGAAAATATCGCGCTGTCAAGCGGCCGGGATGGCGTATTTCGCTGGGAAAATTCCGCCCTTCGTTTTCATTTTCGACCCACTGGTTCTTCGTATGCCGAGTATTCAGGTACGTCCCGCAAGCCTGCGCGACGCCAAAGCCATTGCCGAAATCCACGTCGCAGCCGTGCAGGACGCCTACAAGGGTCTGCTGCCCGAAGCCACGCTGGACAGCTTCTCGGTGCAAAAGCGCCAGGCCTTCTGGCGCGAGGCGATCGACCTCTGCGAACCCCAGGTGATGGTTGCCCACATCGATAACGAGATGATGGGCTTTGTGGGCTTCGACCGTTCGAGAGACAAGGGCACGCCCTCCAGCACCGGCGAGATCTGGGCCATGTATGCGGCGCCCCAGCATTGGGACAAGGGCGTGGGCCTGGCGCTGTGGGACGCCGCCCGCGACGGCCTACAGGAAGAGGGCTGCACCAAGGTCACGCTGTGGACCTATCTGCGCAACGAGCGCGCGCTGCGCTTCTTCGAGCTGGCCGGCTTCAAGCGCGAGCTCAACACCACCAAGACCACCGAGGTGGGCAATGTGCGCCTCGAGGAGCTGCGCCTGCAGCGCTCGCTGGTCTGAGCGGCCGGACGGAAAGAATCAGAGAGCCCGGCACGACCGGGCTTTTTTTCGTTCGAAGCATGACTATTTAGTTGCGCGTCTCACTTATGGCGCATGGGGTCATGTCTTGCCTGAGCGCCGGGCGACTGTCGGAAAGCGCTAAAGTAATGCCTCCTTACTTTCTGACTCTCCTCCAATTGCTCGCGAAGATCACCTCCAAGAATCAATTGACCCTGCCGAAAAGCGTGACGGAAGCACTGGGTCCGGTGCAGTACTTCGACGTGCAGACCAAGGCCGGGCAAATCGTGCTGACACCGGTGCGCATCCAGCGCGGCGATGCCCTCAGAGCCAAGCTGGCCGAGCTCGATCTGAGCGACAAAACCATTGAGAGGGCGCTGGCTCAGGAAAAACCGCCGGCGCGCAGAAAAGCGCCGGCCAGAAAGAAACCGCTGGTGGCCAAGAAAACGGCCGCAAAACCATTGAGTGGCAGCGCGCGCCGCGTCGGCCGCAAATGAGTGGTCGAAAAAGCACTGCCGCGCAGGCCTTGCGCGTGGCCATCGATGCACGCGTGCTGCTGGCCAGCCTGCTGCGTGGCGATGGCCGCGCCACGGCGCTGCGCCAGGCCTGGCAAGCGGGCCGCATCCGGCCCCTGGTCAGCCCGGCGATGGCGCAACAGCTGATGCGCGGCCTGGCCTTTGCGGGCTTCGGCCTGAACCCGGCGCAGCAGCAGGAGTTGCTGGCCGACTTCCTGCCCTATGCCGAGGTGCTGCGGCCACTGTCCAAGCCCGCGCCCGCCGGGCTGGGGGCAGCGGCCTGGTCGGCGCTGGAACTGGCCGCGGCCGGCCAGGCCGGCCTGCTGGTGAGCGACGATCCCGCCCTGCAGCTCTGGCTGAAGCGCAGTCGCAGCGCAATGGCGCGCGCCATGTGCGATTTGCGTAGCGTCGAAATGCTGGTGGCCGAACTATGAGGAGTAGTTCGCAGCGACGTTTGCCGGGTCTTGATACATTGCTAGCGCTATGAGTAGTTTTGATAACAAGATCTCGAAGAACATGTGGAGGGTGGTGTTCTACGAACGCCGCCAGAACCGAGTGCAGATGGACAGAACCGGGCCCTGGCTACCGAACAGGCAACTGGCCATGAACTGGGCTCAATGGTTCGCCGAGCAAGGCTATTTCGTGGCCCTGCAAGACCAGGCGGGCACGCTGGAGCGGCTGCACCAGGGCCTGCCGGCCTGAGCTGAGCGAGCGGCTCTCAGGGCAGGGCCCAACCCTCGGTGGCATGGGCATGCTGTTGCACGCGCAAGGGGCAAAGCTTCTTGGCCACCGCCTTGTGCAGCACTGCCTCGGCCTGGGTCGCCGTCATGTGCAGGGCAAACCTGGCCCAGCGCTTTTGCACCAGCGCGTCGCTCCAGGCATCTTCCAGGGCCCAGCGGATCTCCTGCGGCTTGATCAGCTGACCCTGGCGCTGCAGCACGCGCGGCACCAGGGCCAGCACAAAGCGGTTGAAGTCGGCGCGCAGGGCATCGGCGGGTAGCAGCGCCTCGATGCGCGCCAGGCGCTGGCTCCAGCCGGGCGTGGCGAGCTGCCTCGTCACCAGGGCCTGCAAGGCCTGGATGGGATTGAACAGGCGCAGGCGGTTCGGTGGCAGCAGATGCAGCGGGATCAGTGCCGCCTGTTCATGCGGCAGCTCGGTGACGAAGCTGCACAGCACGGCAATGCGCTGCCATTCCTGGCTGCCGAGACCGGCGATTTCCTTGAAGGGGCCGATGGCCAGGCTGCGCGCGATCTCGCTGGCCTCGGCCCAGCCATGGCCGGCCTTGGCCTGGTTGGCGGCGGGGCTCATCACCGCGAGGTTGCCGGCGGCATAGCCGGCGTCGTCGCGCACGCGGTCGACCGAGCGCTGGTCCAGCGCATGGCGGGTGATGGGGCACCAGTCGGTGTCGAGCTGCTGCAGGTAGTTGGGCGTCAGCAGCAGGGTCTCGAAGTGGCGGCCGCGTGTCCAGGCATGGGTGCGCAGCTGCAGCCACAGCAGGGTGTGCGGGCGTGCCTTCAGGGTGCGGCGGCCGAAGGTGGCCTGGCCGGCCTGCCAGCCCTGGCGCAGCGGCGAGTTGCTAAACAGGTGTTCGACCGGTGGTGTGACGCCATGATGGGCGTAGTCCCAGCCGAGTTCGAAGCCGACGCGCTTGCCGGCGGGCAGGGGGGCCAGATCCGGCATCCGGACCTCGTCGGGCGTGATGCCCAGTTCGATCTGCGCGGGGATGCGACTTTGGGTAACGCGGGATGCTGCTGCGATCTGTGCCATGGTTGTTGCTCCAGTTAAGGCACCTGCCACACGCTTGTCAGGAACCATATGGCACAGTGTGGGCGCTGGCTAGCTCATGGCGTGAGCCAGCTCAAACCAGGGGTAAATACGGGAGAGGGCATGGACCGGACCGAGCGCTTCTACAAGATCGAGATGCTGATTCGCGCACGCGAATGCGTCAGCTTCGCCGCGCTGCTGGAGGCGCTGGAGGTCTCGCCCGCGACGCTCAAGCGCGACTTGCAGTACCTGCGCGAGCGTATGGATGCGCCGATCGAGTACGACGCCATGGCCAATGGCTACCGCTTCGGCCAGCAATGGCGCGGCGCAAAACATGAGCTGCCCGGCGTCTGGTTCAGCGAGAAGGAGCTGCATGCGCTCTTGACCATGCACCAGCTGATGTCCAGCCTGGACGAGGAGGGCTTGCTGACGCGCCATCTGCAGCCCATGTTCGACAAGCTCAGCGGCATGCTGGGCAGCGACGAGGCCGAGGCGCGCGAGCTCACCAGGCGCGTCAAGCTCATCGTCACCGCCCGTCGGCGCGTGCCCTCCGAGCATTTCGAGACGGTGGGCAGTGCGGTGGTGAAGCGCCAGCGCCTGCGCCTGCGCTATCGCAAACGTGCAGCCGGTGGTGCCAGCGTCAGTGAGCGCGTGGTCTCACCGCAGCGCCTGGTGCACTACCGAAATACCTGGTACCTGGACGCCTGGTGCCATCAGAGCGAGGGTTTCCGGCGCTTCGCGCTCGATGCCATCGAGCAGGCCCAAGCGCTGGAGGATAAGGCCAAGGCGGTGAGCAGCAAGCAGCTGGAGGCCGAGCTGGACCAGGGTTACGGCATCTTTGCAGGCGGCAAGACGCAATGGGCGACGCTGGTGTTCAGCGCCGCGGCGGCGCAATGGGTGGCGCGCGAGGAATGGCATCCGAGCCAGCGCAGCGCCTGGCTGGAAGACGGCCGCTGGCGCCTGGAGCTGCCCTATGTGGACGCCACCGAGCTGCTGATGGACCTGCTGCGTCATGCCGGCCAGGTGCGGGTGGAGGCGCCGGCCGCGCTGCGCCAGGCCTACGCCCAGCGGCTCAAAGAAGCAGCGGCGGCGCTGGACTGAACGCTCAGTCGCCCTGCTGCTTCAGGCGTTCGCTGTGCCAGTAGACGTCGTCGCCGCCCAGGCCGTCGAGGTTGGCGCGGTTGAGCACGCGGGCCAGCACGAAGAGCAGGTCGGAGAGCCGGTTCAGGTATTGGCGCGGCGCCTCGTTGATGGTCTCGGCGCCGGCCAGGGTGACGACGGCGCGCTCGGCGCGCCGCGCCACCGTGCGGCACACATGGGCGATGGCGGCGCTGCGCGTGCCGGCAGGCAGGATGAATTCCTTCAGGCGCGGCAGATTGGCGTTGTGATCGGCCAGCGCCTGGTCCAGGCGCAGCACCGCGTCCATCTTTAGCAGCGCATAGCCCGGCATGCAGAGTTCGCCGCCGAGGTTGAAAAGCTCATGCTGGATGGTGATGAGCAGTTCGCGCACAGCCTCGGGCAGGGGCTCGGCCAGCAGCACGCCGAGCTGGGAGTTGAGTTCGTCCACATCGCCCATGGCCTGCACGCGCAGGTGGTTCTTGGGCACGCGGCTGCCATCGCCGAGGCCGGTGGTGCCGTCGTCACCCGTGCGGGTGGCTATCTGGGAAAGTCGGTTTGCCATTGTTCGTATGAAGCTCTGCGGGCCGGTAAAGCCCGCATCTTGCCTCAAGCCTTGCTGCCCATGCCGGGCACGCGGAATGTGTTCACCAACTCGGCCAGATGTTCCGCCTGTTCGCGCAAGCTCATGCCGGCCGCCGCGGTCTGTTCGACCAGGGCAGCGTTCTGCTGCGTCAGCTCGTCCATATGCGATACCGCCTCATTGATCTGCACCAGGCCACCGGTCTGCTCGGAGGAGGCCTGGCTGATGCGCGCCACCATTTCGGCCAGGCTACGGATCGAGTTGACGGTGTCCTGCATGGTGACGCCCGCGCCATTCACCAGCTTGGCACCCGCGCCCACCTGATCGACGCTGGTGGCGATCAGCTGCTTGATCTGCTTGGCGGCCTCGGCGCTGCGCTGCGCCAGCGCGCGCACCTCGGAGGCCACCACCGCGAAGCCGCGCCCTTGCTCGCCAGCGCGGGCCGCCTCGACGGCGGCGTTCAGGGCCAGGATATTGGTCTGGAAGGCGATGCTGTCGATCACCGCGATGATCTCCTCGATCTTCCGGCTGCTGGCCTCGATATCGCCCATGGTGCTGATGATTTGCGCCACCGCCTGGCCGCCGTTCAGTGCGACCTCGCAGGCACGTTGAGCCAGCCCACTGGCCTCGGCCGCCTGGCTGGCATTGCTGCGCACCGTCACGGTCAGCTCTTCCATTGAGCTGGCGGTTTGCTGCAGTGCCGAGGCCTGCTGCTCGGTGCGTTGCGAGAGGTCGTTGTTGCCCTGGGCCAGCTCTTGCGAGGCGTGGGCTACATGGTCGGCATTGCCACGCACCTCGCCAATCACGCCGCGCAGGCCGTCGCGCATTGCCAGCAACGACTGGTTGAGTTGGCCGATCTCGTCCCTGGAGCTGGCATCGACGTCGCCGCTCAGATCGCGGCGCGCAATCTGATCGGCCAATGCCATCGCGTGACCGAGCGGCACGACGATGCTGCGCGAGATGCCGCGTGCAAACAGCAGGATGATGGTCATCATCAGCGCCAGCAGGATCAGCACGATCCAGCTGCTCCATTGCAGCTCGTGCAGGCGCTGGCTCAGCAGCTTCTCCAACGCGTCCATGGCCTGCTCGCCACAGACGAACATCGCGTCTATGGTCTTGGTGTAGCTGGCGATGTAGTCGGGCGCCGGGTACTTGAGCTCGGTGGCGGCGACGAGCTCCTGGCGTGTCAGCTGCAAAGAGCCTTCCACCTGGCTGGCCAGGCTGCTGACCTGGCCGCCGAGCAGCTGCCGCAAGTCCGCGTTGACGGCAAAGCTCTTTTCGAAGGCCGCGACCATGCCGCTGTGCTGGTCCGAGGCCTGCTGAACCAGGCCGGTCAGCATGGTGCGGCCTTCCGGGCCGATCTGGGCCTCGGCCAGGAAGCCGGCACCGCGCGCACGCGCCTGCCCCATGGCCTCGGTGGCCAGTGGCAGCTTGACCAGGCTGGCGGTGATGAGGAAGTAGGTGGCGGCCTCGGGGTCCAGGATCAGCCCCGACTGGTCCACCAGCTGATCGAGCAGGGTGAAGTAGACCGCGATCAGCTGCGCATGCTTGCTGCTGCTTTGCGCCGCCTTCAGCGACTTGGCGTCGACCTCGCCGGACAGCGTCTGCCACTGCTGCTGGGCGTTCTGCCAAGTCTTGCGCATGGGCTCGGTCAACTCCAGCTGGGTCAGCATGTCGCCCAGCTTGGCGAATTGCTTCTGGACCTCGGCGTTCTTGGCCGCGCGCGCGTCCTGAACCTTGCTGTTACCGCCCAGTTGCGCGGCCGAGAGGCCACGGTGTTGCTGGGTCAGCTGGGTGAGTTTGACGAGCTGGCGTGCCGGCGCCAGGCCATCGAGCTCGCCCTGCGCGGCGGCGGCAAGGTCGCGTGCCTGTTTGATCTGGAAGGCCGAGGGGATGCTGAGTGCCAGCAGGACCAGCAGGCTCAACAGCAGGAGCTTGCGGCGGATGGTGAGTCGGTTCAGCAGGCTCATGGAGATTCTCCTTAGAGCGCGAAAAGGGCGGCAGCCATGCCACCCGAACGACTCAGCGCGTGCTCCCACCTGTGCTCTTGGGCAACAGGACCGCTGACTTGGCCATTGCTAGTCTACGCAGTCGGGCCGGGGCCGGCCAGCCCTTATTCGCGGCAGGGCGTCAGCCGCGCCGGCCGCTGCGATGAAAGTCTGGCTTGCGCGCCATCTGCGATTGCGCGGGTTCGGCAGGTTCGGGGAACCCGGCGCGATGATGCAGCTCGGTGGGTGGCGGCGGTACCGGCGGGCTGGGGGCCTTGAAGAGGTTCAGCACGATGGCAGGCAAGAGATCAAAGCGCACCGCACCGGCCAGGGCCAGCACCAGCACCAACAGGATCAGCAGGGATGAAACAAGGTCGGACATAGGGGGCCTCCAGGCTGTGCGCGTGGCACGATGGTGGCACCGCGGCGTCGGCCGCACAAGTGGCGCAGCTTGCGTGAGCGCAAGCCTTCAGCATGGGTTCAGCCCGCGCTTCCTAGAATGCAGCTTCCACCGGTTCGAAGGACCTTGCCATGCATGCTGCCATGCCCCTTGAGCTGCTGCCCGATGACGCGCCGCGGCCGCTGCCGCCGGCCATGCTGTTGGCCTTGCAAGCACGCTTTGGCGGCCGTTGCTCGGTGGCGCTGGCGCTGCGCGAGCAGCATGGCCGGGATGAGTCGCCCTTCGACGTGCCGCCGCCCGATGCGGTGGTGTTTGCCGAAACGAACGAGGAGGTGGCCTTGGTCGTGGCGCTGGCCCAGCAGCACCGCGTGCCGGTGATCCCCTATGGCGCCGGCACCTCGCTGGAAGGCCATCTGCTGGCGGTGCAGGGTGGGGTGAGCCTGGATGTGTCGCGCATGAACAAGATCCTGCGCGTGCATGCCGAGGACCTGACCGTGAGGTGCCAAGCCGGCGTGACGCGCAAGCAACTCAACGACGAGCTGCGTCACCAGGGCCTGTTCTTTCCCATCGACCCGGGCGCCGATGCCTCGCTGGGCGGCATGGCGGCCACGCGCGCCAGCGGTACGAATGCGGTGCGCTACGGCACCATGCGCGAGAACGTGCTGGGCCTGACGGTGGTGACGGCGCAGGGCGAGATCGTGCAGACCGGCACGCGTGCGCGCAAGAGCAGCGCCGGCTACGACCTGACCCGCCTGTATGTGGGCAGCGAGGGCACGCTGGGCGTGATCACCGAAGTGACGCTCAGGCTCTATCCGCTGCCCGAGGCGGTGTCGGCGGCGGTGTGCTTCTTTCCCAGCGTAGACGCGGCGGTGCAGACCACCATACAGATCATCCAGATGGGCGTGCCGATCGCACGCTGCGAGCTGCTGGACGCCAACACGGTGCGGGCGGTGAACCTGCACGACCACCTGGGCCTGCGCGAGGCCGCCATGCTCTTGATGGAATTCCATGGCTCGCCGGCCAGCGTGGCCGAGCAGGCCGCCACAGCGCAGGAGATTGCGCGCGAATTCGGTGGCGAAGACTTCGACTGGGCCACCACGCCCGAGGCGCGCAGCCGGCTCTGGGCCGCGCGCCACCATGCCTATCTCTCGGCCCTGCAGACGCGGCCGGGTTGCCGTTGCGTCACCACCGATACCTGCGTGCCGATCTCGCGTCTGGCAGAAAGCATCAATGCCTCGGTGCGGGAGGTGGAGGAGGCCGGCATGCCCTACTTCATCGTCGGCCATGTGGGCGACGGCAATTTCCATCTGGGCTATCTGATCGACCCGACCAAGCCCGATGAGCGCGAGACCGCAGAGCGCCTCAGCCACCAGATGGTGGCGCGCGCGCTGGCGCTGGAGGGCACCTGCACCGGCGAGCATGGCATCGGCCTGCACAAGCAGGGCTTTCTGGTCGAGGAGGCGGGCGAGGAGGCGGTGGCCTTGATGCGCACGCTCAAGCGCGCGCTGGATCCTCACAACATCATGAATCCAGGCAAGATCTTTCGCATCTAGTTCAACTCGGCAACGCCGTAGCTGGGCGTGTCGCTGCCACTGGCATAGCTGGCGGTGACGGTGTAGCGCTTGGTGGTGCCCGCCGCGCTGATCTGCACCGCATAGACCACGCTGGCGGCGGCCGAGGCGGTGACCTCCACCTTGGCGCTGGCGGCGTTGCTGGCGGCCAGCGTGGCGGTCGAGCCCGGGGCGGGCCGCGCGGCCTTCAGTTCCCAGGGCTGGAGCAGGTAGTCGATCTTGTTGCTGCTGCCGCTGGCCCAGTAGGGCTGGCGCACCTGGGCGTTGGCCAGACGGTACTGGGTGTTGCTGAGCGGGCCTTCCAGCTGGACCTTGCTCAGCACCAGCTCGCCGATGGTGAGCGTGGGGGCGCCGCTGGCGTCGTAGTCCACCAGGGCCACCGAGCTATCGGGGCCAAAGCTGTAGTCGCCCAGCTTGCCGGCGAAGGCCGTGGTGCTGAGCTTGAGGTGGGCGTTGGCGTAGCTGCTGGCCTTGCTGTCGACCTCGCTGAGGAAGTCGATGCGGTACTGGCCGCTCATGCTGATCGCTAGCGTGTCGACCGGTCCGGCCAGATTTGTGAAGCTCATCGCGATGAAGCTGCCGGCCGGGATCTTGGCGGCGCCTGCCGCGAAATTGGCCTCCACCGTGGCCGAGCCGGTGCAGGGGCCGGTGAACAGCTCCAGTTCCACGCAGGTGAATGCCTCGACGGCTTGCGGCTTGCTGAGCACGGCATGCGCGCGCGGCCTGGCCGCGGCCTTCGCGGCGGCTGTGGCGCTGGGGCTGCCAAGGTCGAACAAGGGGTTCTGGCCCAGCACCACGCTCTTGCTGACCGCGGCATTGGCGGCGCTCAGACTGCCTTCCACCGCCTTCTGCGCCTCGGAGCTGGCGGCGTAGAGGTTGTCGGTCGGGTTGCTGCCGCTGCTGTCGGAGGAGCCCCCGCCACCGCAGGCTGCCAGGCATGTGGCCCATAGCGCGGCCACGCCCAAGGCAGCCAGGCGGCCGGGCCGAGAGTTGATGAGCACGGACATGGGAACTCCCTGGGCAAGCATTAGCCTGCAAATTCTAGGAGCCGGCCCGCCTTGCGCACGCCGCAAGTGCGGCACCTAAGCCCCGCAATTCAAGGCTCAGTGCTCGGGGGCGGGCACGCTCCAACGCTGGGTGATGTCGCCCAGGGCGTTGGCGCTTTCCAGATGCACGGCAAAGCCCCACAGGCGCGCCACATGCTTGAGCACCTCCTGAGCGGTTTCGTGCAGCGGCCGGTTCATGTGCTGGGTGTGGCGCAGTGTCAGCGAACGGTCGCCGCGCAGATTGACGTTCCAGACCTGGATATTGGGTTCGCGGGTGGAGAGGTCGTACTGCTTGGAGAGTGCCTCGCGCACATGCTGGTAGCCAGACTCGTCATGGATGGCCGAGATCTCGTAATCCTTGAGCTTCTCGTCGTCGACGATGGAGAAGAGGCGGAACTCGCGCATCAGGTTCGGGCTGAGGTACTGGCCGATGAAGCTCTCGTCCTTGAAGTTGCGCATCGCATGGTGCAGGGTGGGCAGCCAGTCGCTGCCGGCGATGTCGGGGAACCAGCGGCGGTCCTCCTCGGTGGGTGCCTCGCAGATGCGCTTGATGTCGGTGTACATGGCAAAACCCAGCGCATAGGGGTTGAGGTTGGCCATGGGCGCTTGGGCAATCACATTGGTGTGCGACTTCAGCCACTCGATCATCATGCCGTCGCTCAAGTACCCGTCGTCATACATCTGGTTAAGCAGGCGGTGGTGCCAGAAGGTGGCCCAACCCTCGTTCATCACCTGGGTCTGGCGCTGCGGGTAGAAGTACTGGGCGATCTTGCGCACGATGCGCACCACTTCGCGCTGCCAGGGCTCCAGCAGGGGCGCGTTCTTCTCGATGAAGTAGAGGATGTTCTCCTGCGGCTCCTCGGGGAAGCGGCGCGCGCCCAGTGCCTCGGCCTCCTTGTCGGCGCGGCGCGGCAGGGTGCGCCAGAGGTCGTTGATCTGCTGTTGGGCGTAATGCTCGCGGTCCTTGAGCCGGGCGCGCTCCTCGGCCAGCGAGAGCTTGGCCGGGCGGCGATAGCGGTCCACGCCATGGTTCATCAGCGCGTGGCAGGAGTCCAGCAAGGCCTCCACCGCGTCCATGCCATGGCGCTCCTCGCATTCGGCCACGAAGTTCTTGGCATAGACCAGGTAGTCGATGATGGACGAGGCGTCCGTCCACATGCGGAACAGGTAGTTGCCTTTGAAAAAGCTGTTATGGCCGTAGCAGGCATGGGCGATCACCAGGGCCTGCATTGCCATGGTGTTCTCCTCCATCAGGTAGGCAATGCAGGGGTCGGAGTTGATGACGATCTCGTAGGCCAGGCCCATCTGGCCGCGCTTGTAGTTGCGCTCGGTGGCGATGAACTCCTTGCCATAGCTCCAATGTCGGTAGTTCACCGGCATGCCCACCGAGGCGTAGGCGTCCATCATCTGCTCGGCGGTGATGATTTCGAGCTGGTTTGGATAGGTGTCCAGGCCATAGCGCTCGGCGGTGGCACGGATCACGTCGTGGTACTCGTCGATCAGCTCGAAGGTCCAGTCGCTGGGACTAGGCAGGTGCTGGGCGGGGCGCTTGGCCAATGGTTTCATTTCACGCTGAGGCTGACTGCAACGGCGCCCGCCGTATTCGTGCCTATCGGCCGCACGGCCGATATTGCGGCGATTTTCTGCGTCGCTCATGTGCTTGCTCCTTCCTTCTTGAACAAGTCACGGAACACCGGGTAGATCTGCGCCACCTCCACCGCCTTGCGCATCGCGAAGGCGTAGCCCTCGTCAGCCAGCTTGCTGTATTCCTCCCAGAGGTTCTGCTCCTGCTCGGCCACCTGCACATAGGCGAAGTAGCGGCACAGGGGCAGGATCTTCTCGGCCAGCAACTCGCGGCAGCGGCCGCTGTCGTGGTGCCAGTTGTCGCCGTCGCTGGCCTGGGCGCCGTAGATATTCCATTCGGTGGGGGAATAGCGCTCGCGGATGATCTGCTCCATCAGCACCAGTGCCGAGGAGACCACCGTGCCGCCGGTTTCGGTGGCGTGGAAGAAGTTCTGCTCATCCACCTCCTGGGCCTGGGTGTGGTGGCGGATGAAGACCACGTCGATCTTCTCGTAGTGCCGCGTCAGGAAGAGGTAGAGCAGGATGAAGAAGCGCTTGGCCAGGTCCTTGCGCGATTCGTCCATCGAGCCCGACACATCCATCAGGCAGAACATCACCGCGCGGGTGGTCGGCACCGGCACCCGGACGCGGCTGCGAAAGCGCAGATCGATGGGGTCGAGAAAGGGAATCCTGGCGACGCGTTCCTTCAGCAGCGCGATGCGCGCCTCGGTCTCGGCGATCAGCGCCTTCACATCGGGCTTGCCGGCGTCCTCGCGCTTGAGCAGTTCCAGCCGCTCTTCCAGTTCATGCAGTTCGCGCCGCTTGCCCATGCCCAGGGCAATGCGCCTGGCGAGTGCGCCGCGCATCGAGCGCACCACATGCAGATTGGTGGGCGTGCCGTCGCTGGTATAGCCGGCGCGGTGGGTCTTGTACTCGGGCGTGTCGGCCAGGGTGGTGCGGGCCAGATTGGGCAGGGCCAGGTCCTCGAAGAAGACCTGCATGAATTCCTCCTTGCTGAGGTGGAAGACGAAATCGTCCTCGCCCTCGCCGGAGTCGCTCGCCTTGCCGCCACCCTGGCCCTGGCCGCCGCCCTTGGGCTTGGGCACGCGGTCGCCCTTCACATGCTCGGTATTGCCCGGCCGCACCACCTCGCGCACCCCGCCCTCGCCATGGCCGAACACCGGCTCGCTGAGGTCCTTCTTGGGGATATGCACATCCTCGCCGCGCTCCATGTCGCGGATGCCGCGCCCGTCCACGGCGCGGCGCACCGCCTCGCGGATCTGCTCCTTGTGGCGGCGCAGGAAGCGCTCGCGATTGCCTATCGATTTGTTCTTTCCCGAGAGCCGCCGATCGATGATCTGTTGCAGCATTTGTGCTCCTGGTTCAAGAACTCTTCCTTACGCGCAGGTACCACTCGCAGAGCAGGCGCACCTGCTTGGCCGTGTAGCCCTTGTCCACCATGCGCTGCACGAAGTTCTCATGCTTCTTGGCCTCGTCGGCACTGGCCTTGGCGTTGAAGCTGATCACCGGCAGCAACTCCTCGGTGTTGGAGAACATCTTCTTTTCGATCACCGTGCGCAGCTTTTCGTAGCTGGTCCAGGCCGGGTTCTTGCCGGCATTGTTGGCACGCGCGCGCAGCACGAAGTTGACGATCTCGTTGCGGAAGTCCTTGGGGTTGCTGATGCCCGCCGGTTTCTCGATCTTCTCCAACTCGGCGTTCAGGGCCGAGCGGTCGAACACCTCGCCGGTGTCGGTGTCGCGGTACTCCTGGTCCTGGATCCAGTAGTCGGCATAGGTGACGTAACGGTCGAAGATGTTCTGGCCGTATTCGCTATAGCTCTCCAGATACGCGGTCTGGATCTCCTTGCCTATGAACTCCGCATAGCGCGGTGCCAGATGCTCCTTGATGAAGCCGACATACTTGTCTTCCAGCTCCTTGGGGAACTGCTCGCGTTCGATCTGCTGCTCCAGCACATACATCAGGTGCACCGGGTTGGCCGCCACCTCGCTGGAATCAAAATTGAAGACCTTGGAGAGGATCTTGTAGGCAAAACGCGTGGAGATGCCGCTCATGCCTTCGTCGACGCCGGCGTAGTCGCGGTACTCCTGGTAGCTCTTGGCGCGCGGGTCGGTGTCCTTGAGGTTCTCGCCGTCGTAGATCTGCATCTTGGAGTACAGCGAGCTGTTCTCGGGCTCCTTGAGGCGCGTCAGGATGGCGAACTGGCTCATCATCTTGAGCGTGCCGGGGGCGCACTTGGCGTCGGCCAGCGATGAGCCGCGGATCAGCTTCTCGTAGATCTTCACCTCTTCGCTGACGCGTAGGCAGTAAGGCACCTTGACGATGTAGATGCGATCCAGGAAGGCCTCGTTGTTCTTGTTGTTGCGGAACGTCTTCCACTCACTCTCGTTGCTATGTGCCAGCACGATGCCGTCGAAGGGAATCGCGCCGAAGCCCTCAGTGCCCTTGAAATTGCCCTCCTGCGTGGCCGTCAGCAGCGGGTGCAGCACCTTGATGGGCGCCTTGAACATCTCCACGAACTCCAGCAGGCCCTGGTTCGCCAGGCACAGGCCACCGGAATAGCTGTAGGCATCGGGGTCGTCCTGCGCATAGGTCTCGAGCTTGCGGATATCGACCTTGCCGACCAGCGAGGAAATGTCCTGGTTGTTCTCGTCGCCCGGCTCGGTCTTGGCCACGCCGATCTGCTTGAGCACGCTGGGATAGCGCTTCACCACCTTGAAGCGGCGGATGTCGCCACCGAACTCGTCCAGGCGCTTCACCGCCCAGGGGCTGAGGATGCGGTTCAGGTAGCGGCGCGGGATGCCGTATTCCTTCTCCAGCAGCGGGCCGTCCTCGACGGCATCGAACAGGCCCAGCGGCGACTCGTTCACCGGCGAGCCGGCCAGCGCGTAGAAGGGCACGCGCTCCATCAATTGCTTGAGGCGTTCGGCGATCGAGCTCTTGCCGCCGCCCACCGGACCCAGCAGGTAGAGAATCTGCTTCTTCTCTTCCAGGCCTTGCGCGGCATGGCGGAAATAGCTCACCACCTGCTCGATCGCGTCTTCCATGCCGTAGAACTCGGCGAAGGCGGGGTAGAGCTTGATGGTCTTGTTGGCGAACAGGCGCGAGAGGCGCTGGTCATGGCGGGTGTCCACCGACTGCGGCTCACCGATGGCCTGCAGCATGCGCTCGGCGGCGCTGGCATAGGCGAGCGGATTGCGCTTGCACTCGGCGAGGTATTCCTCAAGCGTGAGTTCCTCGACGCGGGTGCGTTCGTAGCGTGCGGCAAAGCTGCTGATCACGTCCATGCTGACCTCCTGTGTACGTGGGAGGCGACGCCGGGTCCGGCAGCGGTTCCGGCGTCGTCTGGGAAGTTCTGGCGGCGTCCTGATGCAAGGCGCCTGCAGAGCTTTCCTGAGCTCAGCATGTCTGCAGCTTCGTACCGTGCTTATGCACCAATGCCCCGAAAAGGAGGGGAGTACCGGCACCACAATTTCGATCGCTTGGCACCATGCTACGCCCATCCGCAGCCATGTGTGCGGCGCGGGCTGTGATGCCCTTCACACTCTCTTCAGTGGTGCATGTCGAGCGCCCTTTGCGGGGCCACAAACGTGCATGAAAAGGTCTTGTTGACGCGGGGCCCGCTTACTGCGGATCGCGCAGCCGGTCGATCAGGCCGTTGAGTTCTTCGAGCGAACCGAACTGTATCGTCAGCTCGCCCTGTTCGCCCCGCTTGGTGCGCTTCTTCACCACGATCTCGACCTGTGCGGTAAGCAGATCGGAGAGTTCTTCCTCCAGCCGCAAGAGGTCGCGGCTCTTGTCGTTCTTGACGCGCAGCAAGGGCGTCTGGCGGCCCGCGCCCTGGCGCTGTACCAGCTTCTCGGCCTCGCGCACGCTGAGCTTCTTGGCGGCGATCTCGGTGGCACAGGTGATCTGGTGCGCACCGTCCAGGGCGAGCAGCGCACGTGCGTGGCCCATGTCCAAGTCGCCCGCCATCAGCATGTTCTGCACCGGCGCGGCGAGATTGAGCAGGCGCAAGAGATTGCTGGCGGCGCTGCGCGAGCGGCCCACCGCCTGGGCGGCCTGCTCGTGGGTAAGGCCGAACTCGTCGGTGAGGCGCTTGAGGCCCTGCGCTTCTTCGAGCGGGTTGAGGTCTTCGCGCTGGATGTTCTCGATCAGCGCCATCGCCGCGGCGGCCTCGTCGGGCACCGCTTTCACCAGCACCGGCACCTCGCGCAGACCCGCCAGCTTGGCGGCGCGGAAGCGCCGTTCACCGGCGATGATCTCGTAGCGCACCGCGCCATCCGGCGCGATCGGGCGCACCAGAATCGGTTGCATGATGCCCTGCGCCTTGATGCTTTCGGCCAGCTCGTAGAGCGAGCCTTCGTCCATGCGCGTGCGTGGCTGGTACTTGCCGGCCTGCATCTGCTCCAGCCTCAGCTGGCTGGGCTCACCCTCACCGGCGGGCGTGGCGGATTCGCTGACTTTGGGGCCGAGCAAGGCCTCCAGGCCCATGCCAAGGCCCTTGGGTTTTTTTGTCACCATAGCTTGCGATTGTCCCTTACTGCCGGAGTTCGGCCAGCAGGGCCTGGCCGGCGGGCCAGGCACCCAGACCGGAGGCGCTGTTGAGATGGCCCAGCGCGCCGGCGATCACCAGCTTGGCGCCCCAATCGGCGGCCATCTGTGCGCCGCGCTCGGGCGCACAAAAGGGGTCGTCGCTGCTCACCACCGCGATGGCGGGAAAGGGCAGGGCGCGGCGCCGGATCGGCCGCCAGTTGTGCAGCTGCGGCGGCATGTCTTCGCGTTCGGTGTCGGGCGGCGCCACCAGCAGCGCGCCGGCCACGCGCGCCGTGTGCCGGCTGTGCTCGGCCCAGCTCGCCACCAGTTGGCAACCCAGGCTGTGAGCCACCAGCAGGGCCGGCTGTTGCGGCAGGCGGGCGTCGCCCAGCAGCACCTCGTCCAGGCGTGCCATCCAGTCGCCACGGCGCGGCCAATCCCAGTCGGCCTGTGCTATGCGCCGGTGGCCCAGCTCGCGCTCCCAGCGGCTCTGCCAATGCTCGGGGTCCGAGTTCTGCCAGCCGGGCAAGAGGTAAACAGGGTGGTCCGACATGCTTTGTTTGGCTTTATGCTTTCAGTCCTTTTGTTTGGATTGTGCTGGAGAAGTCATGACGTACGCGGTGTTTGTGGATGGCCAGGAGGGCACGACGGGCCTGCGTATTCACGAGTACCTGGCCGCGCGCCAGGACATCGAGGTGCTGCGCATTGACGCCGACAAACGCAAGGACGCTGCCGAGCGCGCGCGCCTGCTGAACGCCGCCGACGTGGCGTTTCTGTGCCTGCCCGACGCAGCCTCGCGCGAGGCCGCGGCGATGATCACGAATCCCAACACCTGTTTGATCGACGCCAGCACCGCGCACCGCACCGTGCCGGGCTGGACCTTCGGCCTGCCCGAGCTGTGCCGGGGCCAGCGCGAGGCCATCCGCGCCGCCAAGCGCATCGCCAACCCGGGCTGCCATGCCAGCGCCTTCATCCTGGCGCTGCGCCCCCTGGTGGATGCCGGCCTGCTGGGCGCCGATGCCCTGGTCTCGGCCACCTCCATCACGGGTTATTCGGGCGGCGGCAAGAGCATGATTGCCCAGTATGAAGCGGGTGGCGATGCGAAGCTGCAGGCGCCGCGCCCCTATGCCCTGGGCCTGACGCACAAGCACTTGCCCGAGATGATGGCGCACACCGGCCTGCGCCATGCGCCGGTGTTCCAGCCCATCGTCGGCAATTTCTACAAGGGCCTGGCGGTGTCGGTGCCGCTGCACCTGAGCCAGCTGCGCGCCGGCAGCACGCCCGCGCAGGTGCGCGAGGCACTGGCCGCGCATTACGAGGGCGAGCGCTTCATCCGCGTGATGCCGCTGCGCGACCCGGCCACCTTGGAGGAAGGTTTCTTCGACGTGCAGGCCTGCAACGACACGAACCGCGTCGACATCTTCGTGTTCGGCAGCGAGACGCAGATCCTCGTGATGGCGCGCCTGGACAACCTCGGCAAGGGCGCCAGCGGTGCCGCGGTGCAGGCGATGAATGTGCACCTTGGCTTGGAAGAAAGCCTCGGACTTTGAGCGTGCAGCGTCAGTGGCGGCGCGACGAGGAGGTGCCGCAGGCGGCGCTGGACGCGGTGCGCGAAGGCGTGTTCCTGTACGGCCGCCAGCAGGCCCAGGGCAGCGATGCGCGCGACATCGCCTGCGCGCTCTACGAAGGGGATGCGCTGCTGGCCGGGGCCACCGGCCGCACCGAGTTTGGCAGGCTCTACGTCAACTACCTCTGGGTGGAGGCGGATAGGCGCGGCCAGGGCCTGGGCGGCGAGTGCCTGCGCCAGATCGAGGCCCAGGCGCTGCGGCGCGGCTGCGTGGATGCGTTGATCGAAACCCTCTCGGACGAGAGCGCGCAGATCTACGAGCACCTGGGCTATGCCTGCATCGCCCATGTGCACGACTATGTGCCGGGCTTCACCCGCCACATCCTGCTCAAGGTCTGGAAGCCGCGCGACTGACGAGGTTCAGTCGGCGGCGCGCGGGTCGTGGCTGCGGTAGTGGTAGCGATAGGCCCAGACAAAGCCCAGGCGGGCATAGAGGCGCTGCGCCACCGCGTTCTCGGCCCCGACCTGCAGATAGGCCTGGCGCGCGCCCTGTGAGGCCGCCTCCTGCAGCAGGGCCCGGCACAGCTGCTCGGCATGGCCCTGGCCGCGTTGCTCGGCCGGGGTGAAGATGTCGAACAGCCCGACCATTGCGTCCTCGCGCGCAAACTGGCCGCAGCAGAGCAGGGCGCCGTCGGCGCTGCGCTGCAGCATGAAGCCCTGGTAGGGAACGGCCGATGCCAGCAGGCGCTCGGCGTGGGCCGCGATCTCGCTGGCGCTGGAGCCGCGCAGCGCGCCCACGGTCTGCGCATAGCTTGCGGCATCCAGGGCCCTCAAGACCTGACCCTCGGGCAGACCCTTCCAGCCCGCATCCAGGAGATGCTCGCGCACCATCACATCGGCAGCATCGAACTCGAACCAGCCGCGCTCGGCCAGCAGCCGGTCCAGATCGGACGGCTGGCTGTAAGGCGTGATGCGCAGCACCAGGGGCAGGCCGGCCGCGTCGAAGCTGGCCTGGCAACGCGCCAGCAATTCGTCCAGGGGCAGGCTACCGGCCTGCAGGGCGTTGATGCAACGCGAGCGCTTGGCCTTGCCGGGGGAGAGGCGTATCAGCCAGCCATCCACCCAGGCCTCTTGCGGCGGCGCGCTGGCGTTCAGACCGGCCTGCTCGGCCCTGAGCGCCAGGTCATCAGCCAGCGGCGCTGCGTCCAACATCACATCGAGCCGATGCGCCGCACCATCTCGCGGGCAAAGTCCACAAAGGCCTGGGCGCCCTTGGAGCTGGGGTCGAACACCACGCCGGGCAGGCCATAGCTGGGCGCCTCGGCCAGGCGCACATTGCGCGGGATCACGGTGTCGAACACCTTGTCGCCGAAATGCGCCTTGAGCTGATCGCTGACCTGGTTCTGCAGGGTGATGCGCGGGTCGAACATGACGCGCAAGAGGCCGATGATCTGCAGGTCGGCGTTCAGATTGGCATGCACTTGCTTGATGGTGTTGACCAGATCCGACAGGCCTTCGAGCGCGAAGTACTCGCACTGCATCGGCACCACCACGCCGTGGGCGCAGCACAGGCCGTTGAGCGTCAGCATCGAGAGCGAGGGCGGGCAATCGATCAGGATGAAGTCGTAGTCGGCGCTGGCGGCGGCCAGCGCGGTCTTGAGGCGGCGCTCGCGCCGCTCCAGTTCCACCAGCTCGACCTCGGCACCTGCCAGCTCGCGGTTGGCGCCCAGCACGTCGTAGCCGGCCTTCTCGCTGTGCTGCTTGGCCTCGGCCACGCTGGCGGATTCCAGCAGCACGTCGTACACGCTCAACTCCAGCGCGCGCTTGTCTATGCCCGAGCCCATGGTGGCATTGCCCTGCGGGTCCAGGTCCACCACCAGCACGCGCTGGCCCACCTTGGCCAGGCCGGCGGCGAGGTTGACGGTGGTGGTGGTCTTGCCGACCCCGCCTTTTTGATTGGCAACGCAGAAGATCTTGGCCATGGTCTTATATTTTGTGCAGGCAGGATGGTAGCTGCGATCAGGCCTTGGGTTTGATCCAGATGAGACAGCGTTGTGCATCCAGGCCGGGCACCTGCAGTTGTTCCACGTGAAACACGTCCAGGTCGGTGGGGAGAGCGGCCAGTTCTTCCGCGGGGTGCTGGCCCTTCATGGCCAGCCAGATCGCCCCAGGCTTCAGGTGTGCCCGGGTGAGGGTGGTGAAGTCCAGCAGCGAGGCAAAGGCGCGCGAGGTGATCAGATCGAAGGCCGGTACCCTGAGCGCCTCGACCCGCGAATGCTCGCCATGCAGATTCGGTAGGCCCAGTTCGGCCGCCACCTGCTTGATGAAGCTGGCCTTCTTGGCCACGGCGTCCACGCAAGTCACGTCGATGGCGGGTTCGCAGATCGCCACCACCACCCCCGGCAGGCCGCCGCCGCTGCCCACGTCCATCAGGCGCAGAGGCTGGCCCTGGGCATGGCGGCGCAGCGCCGGCAGCAGGCTCAGGCTGTCCACCAGATGCTGGGTCAGCATGGCCTGGGGATCGCGCACGGCGGTGAGGTTGTAGACCTTGTTCCATTTCTGGATCAGGTCCAGATAGGCGAGCAGTTGCTCGAGTTGCTTGTCGCTGAGCGTCAGGCCCAGGGTCTGCGCGGCCGCCTGCAGGGGCGGGCGCAGCGATGCGATGTCTGCTGTCGTCATGCGGCGGCGTTGCTGTCGTCGTTGGTGGCTTGGGCTGAGGGGATGCTGTCAAAACCCTTGAAGCGGCCCTTCTTGAGGTGCACCAGCAGCAGCGAGATCGCGGCCGGGGTCACGCCCGAGATACGCGAGGCCTGGCCCAGGGTCTCGGGCAGGTGCTTGCTGAGCTTCTGCCGCACCTCGAAGGAGAGGGCGGCCACCTGGCTGTAGTCCAGCTCGGCGGGCAGGCGCAGGTTCTCGAAATGCGCGGCGCGCGCCACGTCCTCGACCTGCTTGTTGATGTAGCCGGCGTACTTGACGCTGGTCTCCAGCTGCTCGATCACCGCCGCAGCCAGGGTCTCGCCCAGCTCGGCGTTCAGGCTTGCGCGTGACACATCGGCCTCGGGGCGGGCAATGCGGCTCACCTCGCTCAGGGTGTCGAACACCACGCCGGGGCGGCGCAGCAGGTCGATCAAGGTGTACTCGCGTTCCAGCGCCTTGCCCACCAGCCGCTCGGCATCATCCGCCGGCAGGATGCCGGGATGCACCCAGGTCGACTTGAGCTTCTCTGTTTCACGTGAAACAGCATCGCGCTTGCGGTTGAACGCATCCCAACGCGCGTCATCCACCAGGCCCAGTTCTCGGCCGATCTCGGTCAGGCGCATATCGGCGTTGTCCTCGCGCAGCTGCAGGCGGAACTCGGCGCGGCTGGTGAACATGCGGTAGGGCTCGGTCACGCCCTTGGTGATGAGGTCGTCCACCAGCACGCCCAGATAGGCCTGGTCGCGCGCCGGCAGCCAGGGGCCGCGGCCCTGCACCTGCAGGGCGGCGTTCAGGCCGGCGACCAAGCCCTGGGCGGCGGCCTCCTCGTAGCCGGTCGTGCCATTGATCTGGCCGGCGAAGAACAGGCCCTGGATGGCGCGGGTCTCGAAGCTGCTCTTCAGCTCGCGCGGGTCGAAGTAGTCGTACTCGATGGCGTAGCCGGGGCGCAGGATATGCGCGTCTTCCAGGCCGGGGATGGAGCGCACGGCGGCCAGCTGGATGTCGAAGGGCAGGGAGGTGGAGATGCCGTTGGGGTAGAACTCGTGCGTCGTCAGCCCCTCGGGCTCCAGGAAGATCTGGTGGCTGTCCTTGTCGGCAAAGCGGTTCACCTTGTCTTCGATGCTGGGGCAGTAGCGCGGGCCCACGCCCTCGATCACGCCGGTGAACATGGGGCTGCGGTCGAAGCCCGAGCGGATGATCTCGTGCGTGCGCGCCGAGGTGTGCGTGATCCAGCAGGGCAGCTGGCGCGGGTGCTGGGCGGCGTTGCCCAGGAAGCTGAACACCGGCACCGGGTCCAGGTCGCCCGGCTGTTCCTGGCATTTTGAAAAGTCGATGCTGCGGCCGTCGATGCGCGGCGGCGTGCCGGTCTTCAGCCGCCCCTGCGGCAGCTTCAGCTCCTTGAGCCGCGCCGACAGCGAGACCGCCGGCGGATCGCCGGCGCGGCCGGCGCTGTAGTTCTGCATGCCGATATGGATCCGGCCATCGAGAAAAGTGCCGGCCGTCAGCACCACGGCACGGGCGCGGAACTGCAGGCCCGACTGGGTGACGGCGCCCACCACGCGCTCGCCCTCCACCATCAAATCGTCCACCGCTTGCTGGAACAGCCAGAGATTCGGCTGGTTCTCCAGGCGTGCGCGGATCGCGGCCTTGTAGAGCACGCGGTCGGCCTGGGCGCGCGTGGCGCGCACCGCCGGGCCCTTGGAGCCATTGAGGATGCGGAACTGGATGCCCGACTCGTCGGTGGCCGCGGCCATCGCGCCACCCAGGGCGTCGACTTCCTTGACCAGATGGCCCTTGCCGATGCCGCCGATCGAGGGGTTGCAGCTCATCTGGCCCAGGGTCTCGATATTGTGGGTCAGCAGCAAGGTGCTGACGCCCATGCGCGCGGCGGCCAGCGCGGCCTCGGTGCCGGCATGGCCGCCACCCACCACGATGACGTCGAATTCCTTGGGATAGAGCATGGGAGAAGAGGCCTCGATTCGGCGCCTTGGCAGGGATGTGCAAAGTGGCGCGGGCAAACCCTGGATTTTACGCAAGGGGCTGTGGATAAGTCACGGCCGCCGGCCATGTCCGCCCCGACAATATCGCGATGATGATTTGCCGAGACCATTGCGCTGCCTGCTGCATCGCGCCCTCCATCAGCTCGCCCATACCGGGCATGCCGGAGGGCAAGCCGGCCGGCATGCGCTGCGTGCAGCTCGACGAGCAGGACCGCTGCAAGATCTTCGGCCGCCCCGAGCGCCCCGCCGTGTGCGGCTCGCTGCAGCCCAGTGAGCTGATGTGTGGCGAATCGCGCGAACAGGCGCTGCGCTGGCTGGGTTGGATGGAGCGGGAAACCGCGCCGCCGCTGAGCTGCGGCGGCTAGGCCTGCACGCCGGCCACCGTGCGCAGATCCTGTGCCACCCGCCCGCCCTGCAGATTGATGACGCGCTGCGCCGCTGCGATGGTTTCCTGCCGGTGAGCGATCACTATCTTCGTGATCGAGAGCTGGCGTAGGCTGGCATTCACCTGGCGCTCGCGTTCGGCGTCCAGGGCGCTGGTCGCCTCGTCCAGGAACAGGAACTTCGGGCGCTTGTACAGGGCGCGCGCCAGCAGCACGCGCTGGCGTTGGCCGCCCGAGAGGCTGGAGCCCATGTCGCCGATCAGGGTCTGGTAGCCCATGGGCATGGCGGCAATGTCCTCGTGCACGCAGGCCAGGCCGGCGCATTCGGCCACCCAGGCAGGGTCGGCCTCGGGGTCGAAGAAGGAGATGTTGTCGGCCAGGCTGCCGGCGAAGAGCTGGTCGTCCTGCATCACCGTGCCGATCTGCTCGCGCCAATGCTGCAGGCCCAGCTGCGCCAGCGGTACGCCGCCCACCAGGATCTCGCCCCGCTGCGGCTGGTGTATGCCCAGCATCAGCTTCAGCAGGCTGGTCTTGCCGCAGCCCGAGGGGCCGACGATGGCCACCGATTCGCCGGCGGCGATTTCCAGGCTGCAGCCGCTGATGACCTCGGCCTCGCCCTCGGCATAGCGGAAATGCAGCTGCTTCAGCGTCAGGCCGGCGTCCGCGGGCAGGGGGCAGGGCGCGCTGCTGGCCAGCGCCTCGGCCGGGCTCAGCACGATGTCCGCCAGGCGCTCGCCCTGCAGGCGCAGCATGGTCAGCTGCACCGCCTTGTCGATCAGCGCGCTGACGCGCAGGCTGAACTGCTCCTTGTAGGCCAGGAAGGCGAACAACATGCCCACCGAGAGCTCGCGGTCCAGCACCAGCAGGGCACCCAGCCAGACGATGGCCACGCGCTCCAGGCCGAACAGCAGCTTGTTGCCCAGGCCCATCCAGAGGTCCAGCTTGCGCCCCACCAGGCTGGCATTCATCTGCTCCACCACCAGGTTGGCAAAGCGCGAGCCGCGGTCGGCCTGGGCATTGAAGAGCTTGATGGCCTGGGCGCCGCGCAGGCTCTCCAGAAAATGGCTGTTCTGGCGCGCCTCGTGCACCAGGGTTTCCTGCGCCGCCTCGCGCAGCGGCCGGAAGAAGGCCCAGCGCAGCAGCGCGTAGCCGGCCACCGCGGCAAGCGCGAGCGCGCTCAGGCGCAGGCTGTAGACGGCCATCATCGCCAGCGTGATCAGCACCATGGTGCCGTCCAGCAACGCCTCGATGAAGCTGCCGGTGAGGGTCTTCTGGATCTCCTGCACGCTCGCAAAGCGCGACCAGATATCGCCCATATGGCGCTTCTCGAACCAGGCCAGCGGCAGGCGCAGCAGATGCGCGAACACATTCGTCAGCCACTGCAGATTCAGCGAGGCCGAGAGGTAGAGCACCGCCCAGGAGCGCAGCGCACCGATGGCGCCTGAGAGCAGCACCAGCAGGCCGAAGCCCAGGCCCAGGGTGACGAGCAGATCGCGGTCGGCGCTGACGATCACCCCGTCCACCACCCATTGCAGCAAAAAGGGCGAGAGCAGGGCCAGCAGCTCCAGTGCCAGCGCCAGCACGAGGATCTGCGCCAGCGAGCGTCTAAGCCCGCTGATGCGGCCCAGCAGTGCGTGCCAGCGCGGCGCCGGCGCGGCGGCCTTGGGCGCAAAGTCCTGGCCGGGGCGCAGCTCCAGCGCCACGCCGGTGAAATGCTTGCCCAGCTCGGCCAGGCTCAGGCGGCGCTCGCCGCGCGCCGGATCAAGGATCAGCGCGCCGCCGGCGCCGACCTCGCTGAGCACCACGAAGTGATTGAAGTCCCAGTGCAGCACGCAGGGCAGATGCAGCTGCGCGAGCTGCTCGGGCTCGGCGCGCAGCGCGCGGCCGGTGAGGCCCAGCTGGCCGGCCATGCGCACCAGGGCGGCCATGGTCACGCCCTTCAGCGAGACCGCGAAGCGGCCGCGCAGCTCGGCCAGGCTCCAGCGCTGGCCATGCGCGCCGGCCACCATGGCCAGGCAGGCGAGGCCGCATTCGGCCGCCTCGCCCTGCAGCACCATGGGCGCGCGGCGATGACCCCAGCCGGGGCCCAGATTCAAGCGTTGCAGCATGGCTTTCTCAGACACGGCGTGCCAGGCTCAGCAGAGGTTCAAAGATCCACTCGATCAGGCGGCGCCTCTCCAGCAGCACATCGGCATCGAGCTGCATGCCCACCGCCAGCGCCTGTTCCTGCCCGTAGGCGGCCACGGTCTGCCGCTCCAGCTGCACGGTGATGCGGTAGAGCGGCTCGCTCGCCGGCCCCTGGCTGAGCGTGGCGGGCAGGGCCAGCCTGGCCAGCTCGCTGGCGCCCAGCGGCGTGCGCGAGACCTGCAAGACCTGACCCTTTTGCTGGCCGAAGCGCTGGTAGGGATAGGCCTGGTAGCGCAGCTGCACCGCCTGGCCCGGCCGCACAAAGCCCACCGCGCTGCTGGGCGCGTAGAGCTGGGCCAGCATGCGGGTCTGCGCGGGCAGCAGGCTGGCCAGCGCCGCGCCCGCCGCCACCGGCTCGCCGGGCTCGGCCTGCAAGGTGCTGACGATGCCATCGCTGGGCGCGCGCAGCACCAGCCGACGCTTGGCCTCGGTCTCCAGGCCCAGGGCCTTGAGGCTGGCGAGATCGCGGCTGATCTCGCCCTGCTGCACCTGCTGGCGCAGCGGTAGCTCGCGCTGCTGGGCTTGCAAGCTCAGCAACTCCCTGTGCAGGCCCTCGCGCTGGCGCGCCAGGGCCTGCTGCTGAGCTTGCAAACCCAGCAACTCCTCGCGTTTGGCCTGCACCTGGGCGCTGGACGCGAACTGCTCGCGCCCCAGCGCCTCCAGGCGGGCCTGTGCCTGTTCGGCCAGGGTCAGGCGCTCCTGCTGCAGCTTCGCCTCGGTGCTGATCTGCGCCAGCTCGCGCTGCAGGCCCGCCACGCGCAGCTCCAGCGCCTGTGCTTGCGCGCGTGCGAGCTGCTGCTGCTGGCCCGCGGCCTGACCCAGCGATTGCTCGCGCTCCGCCAGGCTTTGCGCGATGCCCTCGCCGCTCTGGCTGGCACTGTCCAGCGCCAGCACGAACAGCACCTCACCGGCCTTCACGCTCTGCCCCTCGCCAACCGGCCTGGCCAGCACCGTGGCGCCCTGCGGCGGCGCAATGCGCAGCACCCCGCGGTCGGGCACCAGATAGCCGCTCACGCGCGCCTTGCGGGTGTATTCGGCGGTGCAGAGAAAGACCGCCACCGTAAGCACCGCGAGCGTGGCCGCTGCGGTCAGCATGCTCAAGGGCAGTGGCCGTGCGAGCGAAATCGAGCCCTGTGCGGCAAGCCCTTGTGTTTGAACAGCCTCGGGCCTAAACACGGCGCAAGCGCATGACGGATGGAATCATTCGCGAACTACCAGCCATTCTTGGGCGACTCGACATATTCGCCCGCACCGCCACTGACGAGTTCCAGGGCCTGAAGGTCCAATTCTTCGACAGCGGGCAGCTGTGGCTTGGGGCTGCTGATCTGGCGCTCTTGCTTGGCGGCTTGGCTCTGCTCGTAGGTATTCGTGATTTCGCGTTGCATGATCTACTCCTGAACTGGTTGAGGTGCAACCATTGCGTGCACGGAGTAGATTCGAGCAGGCGCACGCGCCGCTGGGCACTGTCAGGTCTTACAGTGTGGACAAGAAGTATCGGCCGCGACTAACGCAGCAGACCCAATCGCAGCGCTTTCAGCACGGCCAAATGCTTGTTGGTGCAAGCCAGTTTGTGCATCGCGTTGTTGATGTGAAGGACCGCGGTGCGCTCTGAAATACTCAGGATGCTGCCGACTTCCCAGGCGGTCTTGCCCTCCATGGTCCAGTGCAGGCATTCAACCTCGCGCGGCGTGAGATGCGGCGCTTCCATTTGCGCCGGTTCGGGCAGCAGCACGCGCATGGCCGAGTCGACTGCATGCACAGCAAACAATTGCAAATCAGCGACCAGCCGGGTCAACTCGGTGGCGTTTGAGGTCAGGTCTTGGTCGCGGTCGACACCCAAGATGAAATGCCGCCCTTCGGGCAGGTGTAGCGCCAGGCAAATACCGGTTCTGTAGCCGTATGGCGCCTGTGTTTCCCAGAGGTCTCCTGCGCCTGACCCCGTGTACGTCGCCTGGTCCCAGACAATTGGCACGCTGTTGCGTTTGCAATGCTGCATCACTGGGTCTATCCGCGCGATGCTGAGGTCGTTGATCACCTCGGTGAAGCTGGGAGGGCAGTTGTCAACAGAGACGAACTGGGTATCGCCAATGGTGTGATCAACAACCGCGGTGGCCGATACGCGATCGAAACCGAGTTGCTTGGCAAAGCGCACAACCTCCCCGCGGAACTCGTCCCGGGTTCGTGCTTCCAGCACCGATTGGTACACACCCTGCAGCATCGCACCTTTCACATTCGCAAAGCTCAATGACGGGGCACAGAGCAGCCCTCGCGTGCATCGCCCTGACAAGGTTTACAGCTATCTGCGCGTCGTGCAAGTTCCGAAACTGCTGGAACAGGGCACTCAGACCTTTTCTTTTCCTAATCAGCAAAGCAGATGACGCCAGCTTGGATTGTGTACGCATGGCCGCGGATATTGTGCGAAGCAGAGCGCGCACCTTGTCTGCAGTTCGCTCATTTGAGCACCCGGGTGTTGGTCGCGGGCGACGCGGCGCGGCCCTCCACCGGGCAGACCCTTTGGTTTGGCGAGTCGGGCCATGGGGCCGCCGGGGTGGCCTGGGATTGGGTGCGCCTGCCCTATGGCGTGGTGGCGATGGCCGATCCGATGGCGCTGATCACCAATCTGCAGCTGATCAACACGGCCGGCGAGGTGCTGGCGCCGATGGAATCGGTGCGCCAGCTCAACGAGATCGTGCACGCGCTGCCCTGGCAAAGCGAGGTGCAGCGCGCGCTGGGGCTCCATTGACCGCTATCGAGAAACAGCGTTGCGCATTGAATGCGCCACATAGGACAGGCAAGCCACCGTCAGCGCCACGCCCACCAGCATCGGCGGCAGCAGCTTGGCCAGATCCAGGGTCTCGCCCTTCAGCACCAGCATCATCTGGGTGTTCTGCGCCAGGCCCGGCACCCAGTAGTACCAGGCCGCCTCGCCGCCGGGGTTGAGCAGGCTCACCATCGGCGCCAGGCCCACCAGGGTGATGATGATGGTGCTGCTGGCCTGCGCCTCCTTGAAGGTCTTGGAGCGGATCGCAATCGCCATCAGCGCCGCACCCAGGCCGGCGGCCAGCGGCAGCTGCAGCAGCAAAAAGCTCGTCACCTCATGCCAGCCGAACTGGAACATGGCTTGCAGGCTGTCGCTCTTGATGAGCTGCTGCGCCGGGATGAAGCTCAGGTTGGCCAGCAGGGCCACGGCCATGCCCAGCAGCGCCACCGCGCCCCATTTGCCCAGCACCAGGGCCATGTGCGGCGCCGGGTTCATCAGCAGGGGCTCGAGCGAGCCACGCTCGCGCTCGCCGGCGGTGCTGTCCAGCGCCGCGGTGAGCGCGCCATAGAGCACCGCCATGATGATGAACATCGGGATGATGCCGGTGAGCCTGGCGGCGCGGGCCTGGGTGCTGGCCAGGTCGCGCTCCTCCACCGTCACCGGCTGCAGCAGCTCGGCCGGGATGCCGCGCAGCGCCAGCTGGGCGCGCGTGCGCTCGCGGCCAAAGCCCTGCAGCAGGCGCGTGAGCGTGCCCACCCCGGCGCTGGCGCGCTGGTTGGCGCTGTCGGTCACCAGGGTCAGCGTGGGCTGGTCGCCGGCGGCGAGTTCCTGCTCGAAGTCCTTGCCCACCAGCAGCACCGGGTCCAGCAGGGTGCTGGCACGCAGCCGGGCCTCGTAGTCGGCGGGCGCTGACTTGATGGTGTAGGTCTGGCGCTCCAGGAAGTTGCGCAGCGTCGGTGCATGTTCGATGCCCACCACCTGGATCTGGCGCAGCTCGGCGCGCTCCTCCAGCGAGGCGATCAGGCCCGAGAGCGCCAGCAGCAGCAGCGGCCCCATCAGCACCGAGGGGATCAGCAGGCGCAGGAGCGTGCGGCGGTCGCGCAGCGCGTCCACCACTTCCTTGAAAAACACCACCTTGAGGGGGCGCGTGAAAGCTTGTGTGCTGCTCATGCCTGAGCCTCCTGGCTGTGATCGGGTTGAAAGGCCAGCCTGACGAAGGCGTCCTCGAAACGGCTCTCACCGGCCTGGGCCAGCAGTTCGGGCACCGTGCCCTGGGCCACCGAGCGCCCATGCGCCACCACCACCACGTGGTCGCAGAGCTGTTCCACCTCCTGCATGATGTGGCTGGAGAAGACGATGCATTTGCTGCCGCCGGCGGGCGAGCGCAGATGGCGCAGCGCCTCGCGCAGCGCGCGGGTGGCGAGCACGTCGAGGCCGTTGGTGGGCTCGTCCAGCACGATGTTGGCGGGGTCGTGCACCAGCGCACGCGCCAGCGCCGTCTTCATGCGCTCGCCCTGGCTATAGCCCTCGCTGCGGCGGTCGAGGATGTGGCGCATGTCCAGCAGCTCGGCCAGCGCCTCGGCGCGCGCGTTGGCTGCGTCGGCCTCCATGCCCTGCAGCTGGCCGAAGTAGACGATGTTCTCGCGCGCCGACAGGCGCGGGTAGAGCCCATGCGCGTCGCCCAGGATGCCCATGCGGGCCAGCGCCTCGCGCGGCTGGCGCTGCACGTCGATGCCGTCCACGCCGATCTCGCCATGGTCGGGCGCGAACAGGCCGCCCAGCATGCGCAGGGTGGTGGTCTTGCCTGCGCCGTTCGGGCCTAACAGGCCGGTGATGCGTCCGTCGGGTGCGTCCAGGTCGACCCGGCGCACCGCATGCACGATCTGCTTGGGGGCGCGCTTGAACACCGAGCCGCCGGGCCGGGTGACGAATTGCTTGCTGAGTTGGCTGATCTTGATCATGGCTTGCTCGCCTCCGTGCCGGCGGCCGAACTGGCTGCCTGCACCGGCAGGAAGGGGGTGGGGCGGGGGATGCGGGTGGCGCAGCTGGCATCGACCTTGAGCGCCTCGGCATCCGCCTTGGCGTCGATGAAGCGGGTCAGCACCTCGCCCATGCAGCCTATGCCCATCACGCCGTGGCCGGCCTCGGGCACCACCACATGCAGGGCCTGCGCGCCCAGCGCCTTGGCCACGCGCTCGCCATGGCGCGGCGGCGTGGCCGGGTCGGCGCCGCCGCTGAGCAGCAGCACCGGGGTCTGGGCCGGCGGCAGGCTGTAGAAGGCCGCCGGCACCTCGCCGCGCGGCCAATGCTTGCACACCTGGCCGTAGAGCTCGGCGTCGCTGCGGCCGAAGTCGCTGCCGGGCGGGTCGCTGCTCTGCGCCAGGCGCGGCATGTCCTCGGCGCAGACCACCGAGAAATGCATGCCCATGGCCAGGCGCGCGCTCTTGCCGCTGATCGCCCCGGCCAGGCCGGCAATGCCCTCGAAGCGGCCCTGGTGCGCCGCATGGATGGCCGCGGGCAGGGCGGCCGCCTGGCTGGGCACATAGAGCGGCATGCGCACCGCGCGCAGCAGCATCTCGCGCGTCAGCGTCAGGCGCTCGGGTTCGCCGCTGAGCGGGTGCTGCAGGCTGATGCTGCGCGGCAGGCCTTGCAGCAGGCCGGCCCATTCGGCGCGCAGCGCCGGATAGCGCGCCTGGCAGGCGGCGTCGCCCTCGCAGCTCTTGAACACCGCGTCCAGCGCCGCCTGGCCATCGGTGGAGAAGCTGGCCGGCAGCACCATATCGGGCGGGGCCACGCCGTCGATCACGCTGCGGCGCACCTGCTGCGGGAACTGGCGCAGGTATTCCAGCGCGGCGCGCGTGCCGTAGGAGGCGCCCAGCAGATTCCATTGCGCGGTGCCCAGCGCGGCGCGCACCGCGTCGAAATCCTGCATCGCGATGGCGGTGGTGTACTGGCGCAGATCGCCCTGCGGCAGCTTCTGCAGGTCAGCGCGGCATTGCTCCAGGCGCTGCTGCATGGCCCGGCCGTCGAGCGCCTCGGCGGTGGGCAGCTTGCTGTCGTCCGCGCATTGCAGCGGGGCCGAGCGGCCGGTGCCGCGCTGGTCGATGAAGACCAGGTCGCGGCGGTTGTTGAGCCGCGCCAGGCGCGGCAGCACCAGGGGCGCCACCTGGATGGCGCTCTGGCCCGGGCCGCCGGCCAGCAGCAGCACCGGGTCGGGCAGCTTGTTGCGCGCCATCGCCGGTACCACCAGATAGTGGATGTCGATTTGCGTGCCCTGGGGCTTGGCGGGGTCCAGCGGGCGCGCCAGCTTGCCGCACTGCAGCTCGGTGGGCACGCCCTCGATGCGGCAGGGCGCGGTGCCGGCGGCAGCGGCCTGGGCCGCCGTGCCCAGCGCCGCGATCAGCAGCAGCGCCAGCGCCTCTCTGTTGGGAAACATATCCGTCCTCCTTGGTGGGGCGGATTATGTTCAGCGCGGCCGGGCGCCGCCTCGGTCATGTCCCGAATGGCAATGGGCGCCGATGAGCTGCCCGATTCAGCCGGCGGCTGGCGGCTAGGCGGAGGGTCCCCCACGCAGGCCGAACATGCCCCAGCCCTCCATCGTCATCACCGCCTCGCCATGCTGGTTGAAGACCTCCCAGCCCGAGCGCACCAGGCCGATCTGGGGTCGGGTCTTGCTCTGGCGCGCTTCCAGCACCGTCATGCGCACCCTGAGCGTGTCGCCCGGCCGCACCGGCTTGAGCCAGCGCAGCGCGTCGATGCCCGGCGAGCCCTGGCTGGTGGAGTCCAGCAGATAGGCGTCGCACATCATGCGCATGGTCATGGCGCAGGTATGCCAACCGCTGGCCGAGAGCCCCGCCAGCACCGAGGCCTCGGCGGCGGCCTCGTCCAGATGCAGGGGCTGGGGGTCGTAGGCGGCGGCAAAGCGCAGCAGCTCATCGCGCTCCACCACGCGCTGGCCGAATTCAAAGACGCGGCCGGGGTGGAAGTCCTCGAAGGCGTAGGTGGGTGCGGTGCTCGTCATGGGCAGGCTTCTATCACAGGGAGGGTGTCGGCCGCTGTCACTTGGGTGCCGCGGGGCGTTGCTGGCGGCGCCGTCCAGGGCAGTGGTTGTTGACGCTGAGGCTGGCGTGCGATGGTTGACGTTGGAGCGGCGCGGCGGCGGGTCTCGACCCGTCGCGCACCAAGAAACGGTCATTCAATGCTTGGCTTGCGAGACAGTTGAATGCTGCTCACGGTAGTTGAGGTGCCATTACTCTGAGACCCTTCTCAACCAGTCTATGTACGCCAGATTTGCATCAGCAGGTTGATTCTGCATATGGGTCTGCAGTTCTGTTGTCATGCCGAACGCTTTCCAGACGAGCGGAGCCAAGCGCCTGGCGAAACTCGTTGTCTGATTGCATTCGCGTAGCAATTGAAGACTGCGTTCCTTGTACTCAGCTAGAACGTCCGATTGATAGTCCAGAGCCTTGCCTAGACCGGAGATGTACATCAGCTTCGGTACCTCGGCTGTAGGCCAGTGCAGGGCCATATTGAGCGGCCATTCGAGCATGGCGCGCTCGCCCCACATTGTTGATTTCGGCATGTGATCGTTGGCGAGCAGTGTCAACATGAGGGCTTGGCCCAACTCGCTCAGATACACCGGCATAACCTCGGTCGAAGGGCGCTGATAAAACACGTCCAGTGGCTGTTGGCGTTTCAAACCGATGTGGGTGAGTAGCCGTTCCTCCAGTGCAAGCACTAGAGCCCCAAGTTCAGCCTGCGCTGCCCTGCCGCTTTCGCTGGCATGTTTGGTCCGTGTATTGCAATCCCACAGGCATAGGCCGATTTGCCACTGAACATCATCGCCGTCTCTCGTGCAGCCAATCTTGCCAGTTACGAAGTACTTCATCCCCTTTGGCACGATTTCGAAGAGCGCAGTACCGTCGGTTTCACCTCCTGAGACAACTGGGCCGCCGCCTTCGACGATCAGGATGTAGCTGCTCGCTGCGTAGTCACTCCAATAGTGCGCGGCTTCCGCAAGGTAAAGCGGAATGGCTCGGGTGAATCGACCCAAATCGTCTTCGCGTTGAGACTCGGCCCGTTCGGCGCCTTCCATGATCTTTGAAAGCGGAAAGAAGCCGATCTCCGGTGCCCCCGTGGCTTTCTGTGCAAAGAACCAGTCGGCACTACGCAACCCGTAGTGCCAGATTGGTTGAGTCAAGGCGATGGTGATGACCTCCAAACTACTGGTCTCGATTGGCGTACCTGTTGCCATCTGCTTGCGCATGTCCTGAAAGGCTTGCGAGAACAGATCCAGGTGCTGCTTGATTGGCGCGATTCCCAACGCGTACATGCGGGAAAGCAAAGCCTCGCCTTCATCTACTTTCCCGAGTTCCTGGCAAGCGCGCAGCAAGTTGAGGCCTGTCATCGGATCGTGCTTGCGTTCGTCGTAGGCTGGACCAATCAGTTCGAGAATCAGCGGAGTCTGACCGTTGTTACCCAAGTCGCCAGAAATCATCATCAACGAACTGCCGTCGAACAGACCACTCGCGAGCACATCGGCGTACAGCGTACGTGCGGCATCAACGTCCTTGTGTGCAAGATGATGGCGTGCCAGCCATAGTTTCGCCCGCCAGCTTCCTGGCAGGGCAGCTGCTGTGCGCAACGCCTGAAGGTAGCCCGTTTCTCCACCGCGTTCCTGATGGATGGCTGCCCACCATAACAGTCCGCTGTCCAAATTGGGGTCCGCCTGCACCGCTCGCCAAAGCGTTTCATCCGCGTCGCCCTGGTCTCCGCGTTCGGCAAACACCTTGGCCAGATTGGTTAGCAGGGTTCCAGTCTCGCCAGCCTGCTCAATGCCGGATCGCAACGCAGTCTCGGCAAGGTCAAGGTGCCCGTTCTTCATCAGCACGATGCCCAGGATTGCATGACTGCGCTCAGGGATCGGATCAATCTCCAGCAAGCGCTCAGCGGCAGGCCTCAGATCGGCCGCAAAGCCATCCTTGAGTCCCGAAACGATCAAGTTGTAGAGCTCGCTCGCTTCGTTCCATTTCTGCCGCAGATTCGGCAGGAATACCTTGTCGCGCCATTCTTGCCGCGTGATCTTTAGCTCGCGCCCATAGGCGTCATAGACCGTAATAAGTTCTCCACCGGGTGGCGATGAGGCCGTTCCTTGAGTGTGTCCACTAGAAGCGACCGCGGGCGTTTCGTCTTTCGTTCCGGCTAGAGCCGAGAGGATGCGCTTGAACATGAATGGAGCAATAGGAGTCCGTGGCTCGTTGGCAATGAGGTGCTGTGTTGCCAGATGGCGAGCGCCCCGGCGGTGTAGGCAGCGGTGACGACTCTAACGTAGCGGCAACAGTTTCAACTGGACGACCGTTCTCGGAGGAATCGTCGTGCTTCCACTCCTGGCCGACCCCATCCAATCGACCTTATGCTGCCGATGCCTGAATGCCTTCATCGGCTCTAATGCCTGACCCCCACCCGGATGCGCCCCTCGGTCTCACCGGCACATGCATGCAAGCATGAATGATTGAACGATGACCACGCAAACCCAGATGAATCCGACCCCCGATGCCAACAACCCCGGCGCCGCCCCCATGCACCTCCCGCGCCCGCGCATCGCGCCCTCCAACGCCTACCGCGCCCGTGTAGCGGCAGCGCGCATGGCGGCGATGTTGGCAGCAACGCGTACCGATGGATGCCTGCCATGACGCCGCGCGCCGAGGCGATTGCGCAGCTGGCGCGCTATCTGGCGCGCTACCCGGAGGAAGAGGCGCGCCTGGCCGCACTATCGGCGCAGTTGGCCGATGATGCTGGCGATGTGTTCGGCCGCGCCAATATGCGCGGGCACATCACCACCAGCGCGATCGTGCTGGACGCCAGCCTGAGCCGGGTGCTGCTGATCCATCACAAGACGCTGGATCGCTGGCTGCAGCCCGGCGGCCATTACGAGGCGCCGGGCTCGCTGTGGGACTCGGCGCTGCGCGAGGTGGCCGAAGAGACCGGCGTGACCGGACTGCGCCCGCATCCGCTGTGCGCCGGCCTGCCGCTGGACATCGACAGCCACGCCATTCCCGGCAATCCGCGCAAACAAGAGGGCGCGCATTGGCACCACGACTACGCCTATCTGGCGCTGGCGGATGGCCATGACGCTGCCGCGCCGCAGGCACTCAGCGCGCAGCTGGACGAGGTGCATGCGGCCGCCTGGCGGCCGCTGGCGCAGCTCGCCGGCTTGCCCAGCGACCGGCTGCACACCGTGGCCGCCAAGCTGGCGGCCCTGCTGGCTTCCTAGCCCTTCTTGCCCGGCGCCTTCACCAGACCCTCGCAGGTCTCGCGCTGCTTGTCGGCCGCGTCGACCTTGGCGCAGATGCCGTCCAGCTGGGTCTTGAGACGCGCCAGCACGGCGTCATGCTGGCCGTTCGCGTTCCATTTGGCGAGCGCGCCGCCTACCTTCTGCAGCGAACGCGCGCTGCGCTCGTAAAAACTGCCCTTGTCCTGCGCGGCCTCGCTGAAGAGCTGGGCGGCGGTCTTCTCAATGCGGGTGGCATCCTGCGGCGCCAGCTCGGTGAGGGCAGCAAAATAGCCCGAGCCCCATTGCAGGCGTGTGGCCGGGCCCTCGCTCTTGGCGAAGGCCTCCTCGTACCATTTCAGCGCCTCGTCCTTGCGGCCCTGCTTCTTGGCATTGCCGCCCAGCGAGCTCATCAGGTAGTAGGGCGAGTGGCTCTTGGCGAGGCTGGCCTTGAGCAGCTCGTCGCTGTCCTTCCAGAGTCCGGCCTGGCCCAGCACATGAGCGGCCGAGGTGATCACGGCCTGGCGCTCGTAGCCGTCGGTGATTTCGCGGTCGGCGCGGGCGGCATGTTCCTTGACCTCGTTCACCAGGCCGGCGCTGAGCTTGGGATGCAGCTCGCTGGGCGCCACCTCCAGGCGCGCCAGCTCCACGCGCGCGATCAGCGCGCTGATGCGGTCGGCGCGCGAAAGCGTGGCATCGGCCTCCAGGCGCTTGAGCGTGGCTTCGAAGGCGGCCACCAGGGCCTTGCGCTCGGCACCGGCAGCGGGTGCCAGGGTCTTGACGATGTCGGCCGCGCCATTCGTCAGCACGTCCATGTGCAGGCGCGACTCGGCGGGGCTCGCCAGCACGGCCCGGACCTTGTCGCCCAAGGCCTTGTCGGCCTTGAGCCCTTTGCCCTCGTCGCTGGCGGCCAGGGCCTTGAGCCACAGGCGCGTGGTGGTTTCGCCGTCCACGCCCTGGCTGGCCGCGGCCAGCTGGGCCAGCAGGCCGGCGCGCTCGGCCACCGGCACCAGCTGCTGCTCGTCGGTCTCCCAGGAGTAGAAGCTCAGCAGCTTCCATTCATTTGCCGACAGCTTCTTGTTGCCGGCCTTGGCATCGGCCAGCACCGCCTTGATCGGGCGGCCGCCGGCCAGGCCCAGCTGCAGCACCTTCAGCACCTGCGGCGCATCGGCCTCGCCGGGCAGGCGGGTGAGCTCCTGGCCATCGGGGCTGAACAGAATCATGGTCGGGTAGCCGCGCACCTTGAAGCGGGTGCCCAGCTTTTGCGCGCCGGGCTGGTCGCCGTCGATATGCACCGGCACGATGGCGCGCGTCTGCTCGATGAAGTCCTGGCGGTTGAACAGCGTGGCCTTGAGCTGGTTGCAGGGCGGGCACCACTTGGCGCCCCAGTACAGCAGCACCGGCTTCTTCTCGGCGCGCGCCTGCGCAAAGGCCTTGTCGACATCGCCATCCCCCGCGGCCTCCTGCCAGGCAATGCTGGCGCTGGCGGCGGCGGCAGCAGCAGCAGCATGTACTTGGGGCGCGGCCAGCAGGGCGGCCAGGCTGAGCGCGGCGGCGAGGGCGATGGGCGTGAAGAGTCTCATGATGATGGCTTGGATATGGTGAGCGGATTGTCCGCGTTGGCGCCGGCCGCCGATAGTCGGGCTTATGCTGGCGGCCCATTCTGACCAGCCGCCCCGCCATGGCCAAAACGCATAGTCCCTCCGCGCCGCTGGCGCAGCGGCTTCAAGAGGCGCTGGCGGCCCTGCAGGCCCAGGCGCGCCCCGATCAGCTGGCCGGCATGGCGCGCTTCGGCCTGGTGGGCGCCGGCCGCCTGGGCCTGGCCGTGCCCGCCCTGCGCGCCTTGGGCAAGCGCCTGGGCCCCGACCATGAGCTGGCGCTGGCGCTGTGGGACAGCGGCATTCCCGACGCGCAGATCCTGGCCTCGCTGCTGGCCGAGCCGGCCCGGCTGACGCTGGCGCAAATGAACCATTGGACCGATGGCATGCAGGCCTGGGATGTGTGCGACCAGGCCTGCCTGAACGCGTTCCGGCGCGCGCCGCTGGCCTGGGCGCGCATCCCGGTATGGGCGCGCCGCCGCGAGGAATTCGCCAAGCGTGCCGCCTTCTCGCTGCTGGCCGTGCTGGCGGTGCACGACAAGGCGCGTCCAGATGCCGATTTCGAGGCCATGCTGCCGCTGATAGACGCGGCCGCCGGCGACGCGCGCAACTTCGTCAAGAAGTCGGTCAACTGGGCGCTGCGCCAGATCGGCAAGCGGAATGCCGCGCTGCGGGCCCAGGCCATTGTCGCGGCCGAGCGGCTGCGCGAGCGCCCCGAACGCGCCGCCCGCTGGATTGCCAGCGACGCCTTGCGCGAATTTCAGCCCCGGGGCTGATCGTCACCCGGAGCAGGGGCACAGGCCATGGAATCCGGAGCCGACCTGCCACGCCAAGGACTGAGCGCCGCGCAAGCGGCCGCGCGCCTGGCGCAGGACGGCCCCAACCAGCTCACGCCATCGCGCCCGCGCACGCTCTGGCAGATGCTGGCCGAGCTGGTGCGCGAGCCGATGCTGCAGCTGATGCTGGCGGCCGGCCTGGTCTATCTGCTGCTGGGCGATCGCCGCGAGGCGCTCATGCTGCTGGCCTTCGTGCTGCTGATGGTGGCGATCAGCCTGGTGCAGGAGCAGCGCACCGAGCGCGTGCTGGAGGCGCTGCGCGACCTCACCAGCCCGCGCGCCCTGGTGCTGCGCGATGGCGCGCCGCAGCGCATTGCCGGCACGGCGGTGGTGCGCGGCGATGTGCTGCTGCTGGCCGAGGGCGATCGCATCGCCGCCGACGCACGCCTGCTCGAGGCCTACGACCTGCAGACCGACGAATCCCTGCTCAGCGGCGAATCGCTGCCCGTGCTCAAGTCGCGCGGCGAGGCGGTGCTGGCCGGTTCCATGGTGGTGGGCGGCCAGGGCCTGGCCGAGGTCACGGCGATCGGCGCGGCCAGCGAGATCGGCCGCATCGGCGGCGCGCTGGCCGAGATCGCCAGCCCCGATTCGCCGCTGCGCAGCCAGACGCGCCGGCTGGTGCGCGTGTTCGCGCTGCTGGGCCTCGCGCTCAGCGCCGGCCTGGTGCTGCTCTATGGCCTGGCGCGCGGCGACTGGCTGGCCGCCGTGCTGGCGGGCATCTCGCTGGGGATGGCCATGCTGCCGCAGGAGTTCCTGCTGATACTGACCGTCTTCATGGCGATGGGCGCCTGGCGGCTCTCGCGCCAGCGTGTGCTGACGCGCCGCGCCGCCACCATCGAGACCCTTGGTTCGGCCACCGTGCTGTGCACCGACAAGACCGGCACGCTCACGCTCAACCGCATGGCGGTGGCTGAGCTGCGGCCCTGGGGCCAGGTCTTGCCGGCCGAGCTGCTGGAGTTTGCCCTGCTGGCCAGCGAGCGCGAACCCTTCGACGCGATGGAGCGCGCGCTGCTGGAGTGCGCGCGCGGCCAGTTATCGCCGCCCGTGCCGCTGCACCCGGGCTGGCGCCTGGTGCACGAGTACGGCCTCAGCAGCAGCCTGCCGGCCATGACCCATGTCTGGCGCGACGAGGCGGGCGCCGCGGTGGTGGCGGTGAAGGGCGCGCCCGAGGCGGTGCTGGGCCTGGCCCGCCTGGGCGCCGCGCAGGCCGAGGCGCTGGGGGCCGAGGCGCGGGCGCTGGCGGCGCGCGGCCTGCGCGTGCTGGCGGTGGCGCGCGCGGGCTGGCAGGGGCAGCAGGACTGGCCGGCCGCGCCCGACGGCTTTGCCTGGCAGCTGCTGGGCCTGGTGGCCTTTGCCGACCCGCTGCGCCCCGAGGTGCCGGCCGCGATCGAGCAATGCCGCGCCGCCGGCCTGCGCGTGCTGATGATCACCGGCGATCATGCCGAGACCGCGCGCGCGATTGCCGCGCAGGCCGGCCTGGCGGCGACGGCCGGCGTGCTGAGCGGCCCCGAGCTGGCCGGAATGGGCGAGGCCCAGCTGCGCGCGGCGGTGCGCCGCCACCAGGTGTTTGCGCGCATCCGGCCCGAGCAGAAGTTACGCATCGTGGCGGCGCTGAAGGCGCAGGGCGAGGTGGTGGCGATGACCGGCGATGGCGTCAACGACGCACCCTCGCTGAAGGCCGCGCATATCGGCATCGCCATGGGCGGGCGCGGCACCGATGTGGCGCGCGAGGCCGCGGCCCTGGTGCTGCTGGACGACAACTTCGCCTCCATCGTGCAGGCGGTGCGCCTGGGGCGGCGCATCTTCGACAACCTGCGCAAGGCCATGGCCTTTGTGCTGGCCGTGCATGTGCCGATCGCCGGGCTCTCGCTGCTGCCCCTGCTACTGGGCTGGCCGGTGCTGCTGGGGCCGGTGCACATCGCCTTTCTGGAACTGCTGATCGACCCGGTGTGCTCGGTGGTGTTCGAGGCCGAACGCGAGGAGGGCGATGTGATGCGCCGGCCGCCGCGCGACCCGCAGGCGCCGCTGTTCTCGGCCGGGCTGATGGCCTGGAGCGCCGCCCAGGGCCTGCTGGTGCTGCTGGCCGTGGCCGGCCTGTTCGGCTGGCTGCTGGCGCAGCAGTTCAGCGCCGAGCAGGCGCGCAGCCTCGCCTTCGTGGCCCTGGTGGCCTGCAATATCGGCCTGATCCTGGCGAACCGGAACCTGCGCGCCAGCCTTTTGCAGGCCTGGCTGCGGCCCAATGCGATGCTGTGGGCGATGTTGCTGGCCACCGCCGCGCTGCTGGCCGCGTGCCTGGGCCTGGCGCCGCTGCGCGAGGTGTTCCGCTTCGCGCCCGTGGCGCCGCCGCAGCTGCTGGCGGCGCTGGGCCTGGGCCTGCTGGTCTGGCTGCTGCTTGAGGCCGTGAAGGCCCTGGCGCGCCGGCGGCTGTGAGGTCGGGCGGCGAGCTGTGCGCGCGCGCTGTGCGCCGTTGTTGTCAATCCGGCTCGGGCGCCGCCACCAGCACCGCCGCATGCGGCGCGAACTGCGCCAGCGCCACGCCCGAGAGGGTCAGCGCCGCGCCCGCCAGCTTGATGGCGGTGAAGCTCTCGCCGGTCGTGAGCCAGGCCGCCAGGCCGGCGATGGGCGGCATCAGGTAGATCAGCGGCGCGGTGCGCGCCACGCCGCGCTGCGCATTCACCCAGCCCCAGCCCAGCCAGCTCACAAAACCAATCATCACGATGGCCCAGGCCGCGCCCAGCCACAGCCAGGCCGAGACGCCGGCCCAGTCGACCCGCAGCGCCACCGGTGCGGCGTAGAGCAGCACCGGCAGGGTGGTGGCCAGGCTGGCATAACACATCACCAGCACGGCGCCATGGCGCTCGATCAGCGGCTTGGCCGCCACCGTGTAATAGGAGAACAGCGCGGCCGCCAGCAGCAGCACCAGGTCGCCGCCGCTGGCGCGCCAATTGCCATTGGCCAGCTTGTCGGACATGAAGACCAGGGCGCCCAGCGCCGCCAGCGCGATGCCGATCAGCTGGGCGCGCCGCAGCCGCTCGAGGCCGTAGGCGCGCAGTATCAACAGGGTGAACACCGGCCCGCAGGCCAGCAGCACCGAGCTGGAAAAAGGCGTGGAGAAATGGATGCCGTAGCTGGACAGCGCCAGATGCAGGCCCTGGCCCAGGCAGCCCAGCCGCGTGAGCGCCCAGGCGTCGGCGCGCGAGACGCGCGGCCAAGCCAGGCCATAACGGTAGAACAGCAGGCCCAGCACCATCAGGGGCATGAGGGCAAAGCGCAGGAACAGAAAGCCCTCGGGCTGCATGGCCGTCAGCAAGGCCTTCTGGATCGGGAAGTTCAGGCCCCAGATGAGGACGATGAGCAGGCCGGCGACGAGCGCAATATGGTTGCGGGGAGCTGAGGGCGTGGGCATCGGCGCATCATGCCGCAGCTCGGACAGGCCCACCTGTTGGTAGGGCACATGACCTTGGCTACAGTCGGCGCAGTTATGCAAACAACAAGAACCCCCGACCCGCAAGCCCGCCTGCTGGCATTGGTGCGCGACAGCGCCTGGATGATGGACGCGCTGCGCGCGGTGCGCAGCCTGGACCTGCCCAACTGGTGCATCGGTGCGGGTGCCTTGCGCAACCTGGTCTGGGATGCCTTGCATGGCAAGTCCATGCCCTCGGCGCTTGCCGATATCGACGTGGCCTACTTCGACGCGGGCTGCCTGGCGTCCGAGCGCGACGCCGAGTTGCAGTCACGGCTGTGCGCCATGCGGCCGGGCCTGCCCTGGGAGGTGACCAATCAGGCTGGTGTGCATCTGTGGTTCGAGGCCTGCTTCGGCCATGCGGTGGCGCCGCTGCGCTCGCTGGAAGAGGCGGTGGCTTCCTGGCCCGAGTACGCCACCGCGGTGGGGGTGAGGCTGGATTGGGATGACAGCCTCACGGTGATTGCCCCGCATGGCTTGCACGATCTGTTTGCCTGCGTGGTGCGCCGCAATCCGCTGCGGGTGAGCCTGGAGACCTACCGCCAGCGCCTGGCCCAGAAGCGCTATGCCGAGCGCTGGCCCAGCGTGCGGGTGCTGGATGAACCGGCCCGGGCGGGCGCATGAGCGGCATGGCCGGCAGCAAAAAAGTGCTCGTCAGCGCCTGCCTGTTGGGCCAGCCGGTGCGCTATGACGGGCTTGGCCAGCGCAGCGACAGCGCGGTGCTGCAGCGCTGGCTGGACGAAGGCTGGGTACTGCCGCTGTGCCCGGAGCTGGCCGGCGGTCTGCCGGTGCCGCGCGCGCCGGCCGAGATCGGCGCCGGTGCGGGCGGCGGCGCGGTGCTGGCAGGCCATGCACGCGTGATCGACGCCGCCGGCCAGGATCTCACCGCGGCCTTCGTGGCCGGGGCCGAGCAGGCCTTGCAGGCGGCACGCCAGCATGGCATTCGCGTGGCCGTGCTCAAGGAGGGCAGCCCCTCCTGCGGCTCTGCGCGCATCTACGACGGCAGCTTCGCTGCGCGGCGGGTGCCGGGGCAGGGCGTCAGCGTCGCCTTGCTGCGGGCGGCCGGTATCGCGGTCTTCAGCGAGCTGCAGTGGCTGGAGGCCGATGCCTGGCTGGCTCAGAACAGCGCATAGTCCAGCGCGCCGCCGTCCTGCGCCTTGACCGAGGCAAAGCGTGCCGACAGGCGCGACTGCACATTCAGCGTCAGCGGCGCGAAGCCGCTGCCGCGGGTGAGCTCGTCGCCATGCACAAAGCACCAGTAGAGAAAGCGCATCGTCATGGCGGCGCTGTCGGCGCGCGGCGGGCGCGCATCAAAGAGCACGAAGCTGGTGAGGGTGATGGGCCAGCTGTCGGCGCCGGGGCGGTTCAAGAGGCTGGCTGTGTCCTTGCCCTGCGCAGCCAGATCGCTGTGGCGCATGGCCGAACGAAAGCCCTGGTCCGAGGCCGCGACCCAATGGCCATCGGCATTGCGCAGGCTCACGCCGGTGAGCCTGTCGCGCACCACGCGGTCGTAGCTGACATAGCCGATCGCGCCCTCGTTGGCCCTGAGCGCGGCGCCGACGCCGTCGTTGCCCTCGGCCGCCAGCACCTCGCCGGGCCATTTGGGCAGCTGGCTCGCACCCACGCTTTCGGCAAAGGCCGCCGAGCTCAGCGCCAGGTAGCGCGTGAAGCCCTCGGTGCTGCCCGACTTGTCGGCGCGCACCACGCGTCTGATGCGCAGCGCCGGCAGGGCCAGGCCGGGGTTGTGCGCGGCGATGCGTGCGTCGTTCCAGCGCGTGATGTCGCCGGCCAAGATGGCGGCCAGCAGTTCGCCGCTGAGCTGCAGCCGGTTCGCCGCCACGCCGGGCAGGTTCACCACCGGCACGATGCCGCCCACCAGCATGGGGATCTGCACCAGGGCGCGCTTGTCGAGCTCGGCGGCGGGCAGGGGCGTGTCCGAGCCGCCGAAATGCACGGCGCGTGCGCTGATCTTCTTGAGCCCTTCGCCCGAGCCGGTGGCGCGGTAGTCGACCCGCACGCCGGTGGCCTTCTCATAGGCCTGGGCCCAGCGCTCATAGACCTTGGAGGGGAAGCTGGCGCCGCTGCCCTGCACCTGGGCGAGGGCGGGCGGCGTGCAGAGGGTGCTGAGCAGCAACACGAAAAACGCGCATCGGAACATGGGCAATGACAGGGCATACCGGCAACCGGCGGCGCGATGCTAGTGGGCGTCTGTGAAAGCCTGATGTCGGGCCGACGAGCCGGTCAGCGCTCGCGCCGCAGCGTGCCCAGCATATTGCTGGCGCCGCCCATCACGAAGACGCTGTAGACGCCACTGGAGAGCACCGGCAGGCTGGCGATGCTGAACACCGGCGTGCCCGAGGTGGGCGAGCTGACGCTCAAGAGCGAGGCCGTGCTGGATGGGATGCTGCTATTGGCCGAGCTGCTGCCGGGCACCACATTGGTGGCGATGGCGCTGTAGTCCACGCTCATGGTGAGGCCGGTGTTGAGGCTGGCCACGCCGTTGATGAGGCGGATCTTGGCGCTGCTGAGGGTGGTGGGCAGGCGGTTGTCGTCGGCCAGCAGGCTCAGCTGCGGCGCGGCCGCATCGCCCCACACCAGCAGGGTGTAGTCGCCGCCGGGCTTGAGGCTGGGGTTGGCCACGCTCAGGGCCTGGCCGTTCACCGTCAGATCCAGCTTGGCGCTATTGCCGGCCGCCACCGTCTTGTACTCGCCGATGGTGGGCGCCACCGAGCTGGGCAGCAGGCTCACCTCGCCCAGCAGCCCGCTCACGCTGGCATTGCCAGCGACGGCGGCCACCACGCGGGCGCGTGCCACCGCGCCGGGGTAGTTCGTCACCGCGCCCTGCTGCTTCACATGCAGGCCGTTCACCAGCACGCCGCCCTCGGTGGCGGTAACGATGAGGGTGGAGACGCCGGTGGAGTCCAGCGTGATGCTGGGGATGTCCAGGCGCATATCGCTCTTGTTGCCATAGCCGGTCAGGCGCACGCGGTAGCTGCCGGCGTTGATGCTGTTGTAGCCGCTGCCGCTGCCGCCGGCCAGGTTGGTGGCGATGGGCGTGGCGTTGTCGAGGCTGTCGGTGGCGGGGGTGAGGTAGACGTCGAGCGCACCGGCGTCGCTGGCCAGGTTCAGCACCAGCAGCTTGCTCTTGCCGCTGTCGGCGGCGGCTTCCGCTTCCTGCAGCAGGGTGGTGCGCAGCGCGCCGGCCCAGCCGTAGGCGATCAGGCTGTAGTGGCTGCCGCTGGCCAGCGAGGGCGTGGTGCTGGCCGCCGTGGTGCCCACGCCGCTGGCCAGCACTTGCGAGCTGGTGGCGCCGGTGCTGACGCTGGCATAGCTGCCGGCGTTGGCATAGGCGATATTGCTGTTGACGCTGACGCTGTTGACCGTCAGGTCCAGCGAACCATAGCCGCTGCTGGCATTGAGCAGGCGCAAGCTGGTATCGCCGCTACTGCTGCTGTTGCCGCCGCCGCAGGCGCCGAGCAGAAGGCTGGCGCCCGCCATGAGCAGGCCATGGGCCCAGGGTTTGAATCGCATCTGATCACTCCGGAAAAAGGGTCCGGGCGATTCCAACCGGGCCACGTTGCTGAGCGGTGTGCCAGCGTGTCGCGGCGGTGAAGAACTGTGTCTGGGCGGGGCGGGCGTGCGAGTAGTGCAAGCTCTCCAAAGCGGGGTTTGCCTGCATGAGCGCCGTGGAGGCCACTGCTAGCATGGCCCGCCACTTTCTCCTGAGCGCCGCCATGAGCTATCCGCACCTGCTTGCCCCCCTGGACCTCGGCTTCACCACGCTGAAGAACCGCGTGCTGATGGGCAGCATGCACACCGGCCTGGAGGACGGGCGCAAGCATTTCGAGCGCATGGCGGTGTACTTCGCCGAGCGCGCGCGCGGCGAGGTGGGGCTGATCGTCACCGGCGGCTATGCGCCCAATATCGAGGGCTGGGCCAAGCCCTTTGCCGGCACCCTGGCCACCGCTGGCGCGGCCCGGCGCCACAGCATCATCACCAAGGCCGTGCATGCCGAGGGCGGCAAGATCGCGCTGCAGATACTGCACACCGGCCGCTATGGCTACCAGCCCTTTTGCGTGGCGCCCTCGCGCATCCAGTCGCCGATCTCGCCTTTCACGCCGCGCGAGCTGAGCGCGCGCGGCATCGAGCGCCAGATCCGCGCCTTCGTGCGCTGCGCCAAGCTGGCGCGGGAGGCCGGCTACGACGGCGTCGAGGTGATGGGCTCCGAGGGCTATTTCATCAACCAGTTCCTGGTGGCTCACACCAACCAGCGCCAGGACGAATGGGGCGGCAGCTACGCGAACCGCATGCGCCTACCGCTCGAGATCCTCACGCGCATGCGCGAGGCGGTGGGGCCTGACTTCATCATCATCTACCGGCTCTCGATGCTGGACCTGATCCCCGACGGCAGCAGCTGGGACGAGGTGCTGCAGCTGGCGCGCGGCGTGGCCCAGGCCGGCGCCACCATCATCAACACCGGCATAGGCTGGCACGAGGCGCGCATCCCCACCATCGCCACCTCGGTGCCGCGGGCCGGTTTTGCCTGGGTCACGCACAAGCTGCGCGATCAGTTGCGCGCCGAGGGCATCACCACGCCGCTGATCACCAGCAACCGCATCAACACCCCCGAGGTGGCCGAGAACGTGCTGGCCGAGGGCGCGGCCGATATGGTGAGCATGGCGCGGCCCTTCCTGGCCGACCCCGAGTTCGTCAAGAAGGCCAGGGAGAACCGCGCGGACGAGATCAACACCTGCATCGCCTGCAACCAGGCCTGCCTGGACCATACCTTTGCGCAAAAGATCTCCACCTGCCTGGTGAACCCGCGCGCCGCCTTCGAGACCGAGCTCAAGATCGTTCCCATCGCCGCCGACGGCCAGCGCCGCATGAAAAAGATCGCCGTGGTGGGCGCCGGCCCGGCCGGCCTGGCGGCCTCCACCACCCTGGCCGAGCGCGGCCACGAGGTGCATCTGTTCGATGCGGCCGGCGAGATCGGCGGCCAGTTCAATATGGCCAAGCGCATCCCCGGCAAGGAGGAGTTCCAGGAGACGCTGCGCTACTTCGGCCGCCGCATCGAGGTGACGGGGGTGCGGCTGCACCTGAACACCCGCGTGGGCGTGGACGTGCTCAAGGGTTATGACGAGGTGCTGCTGGCCACCGGCGTGACGCCGCGCAACCCGCGCATCAAGGGCCAGGAGGAGGGCGCGGCGCGGGGTCAGGTCTTGAGCTATATCGAGCTGCTGGCCGGGCGCGCGCCGGTGGGCCAGCGCGTGGCCATCGTGGGCGCCGGCGGCATCGGTTTCGACGTGGCCGAGTACCTGCTGGAGGCCGGCCAGTCGCTCACCCTGGAGCCCGCCGCCTGGCGCCGCCACTGGGGCGTGGGCGACCCCAGCGAGACGCGCGGCGGCCTCTTGCGGCCGGCGCCCGAGGCGCCCACGCGTGCCATCACGCTCCTGCAGCGCAAGGCCGGCAAGCTCGGCGCGGGCCTGGGCAAGACCACCGGCTGGATCCACCGCGCCGCACTCAAGATGAAGAACGTCGAGATGCTGGGCGGGGTCAACTACGAGGCGATCACGCCCGAGGGCCTGTGGGTCAGCTATGGCGAGAAGCGCGCCGACGGCCAGCTGATCGCGGCCGACACCATCGTGCTGTGCGCCGGCCAGGAGCCCTTGCGCGAGTTGCAGGCCCCGCTGCAGGCCGCCGGGGTTTCGGTGCATCTGGTGGGCGGCGCGCTGGAAGCCGGCGAACTGGACGCAAAGCGTGCAATTTTGCAGGGAACGCGCTTGGCATCGTCCCTGTAAACCCTAGTCAGTATCAAGCCAGCTCACGACACTCCGAAACGCCGAGAACGAGGGAACACCCGCTGTGCCGGGGTGCTCTGAAGATGACCTGCGCCGACGCCGGCGCCATAAAAGGTTTGTTGGGAACTATGAGCTTGACCTTGTTGCACCGACGCATCGTGCCCATGGCGCTGGCCTGGCCCATGTGGGCGGGCGCTCAGACCACTGCCGAGACGATTGCCAACCCGCTGGGGCTCAGCGGCGGCAACGCCATCCTCTGGCTCAGCACCCTGTGCGTGGCCGGTGGCGTGGCCCTGGGGCTGGTGCTCAGCCTGGTGCTGAGCCAGCGGGTGCGCCTGCGCCGCCGCCGCGAGGAGCTTGTGCGCCTGCGTCGCGACCGCGCCAAGCTGCGCGCCCTGCTCAACGCCATCCCCGACCCGATGTATTTCAAGGACGCCCAGGGCGCTTACGAGGGCTGCAATCCGGCCTTCGCGAGCGTGGTGGGTGCCGACGAGGCCCAGCTGATGGGCCGGCGCGACGCCGATCTGGCCAGGCCCCCCACATGGACCAAGCAGACCAGCGCCAAGCGTGTGCTCAACTGGGTCGAGAAGCCCGATGGATCGCGCCTGTGCCTGGATGTGATGAAGGCCGAGGTGTTCGACGACGATCATTACCTGGGCCAGGTGGCGGTGGCGCGCGACGTGACCCAGCTGCAGCAGGCGATGGAACAGGCGCGCCGTGCCGCTACCGTGTTCGAGCATTGCGGCGAGGGCATCATGGTCACCGACGCGCGGCTGCAGATCTGCGACCTGAATCCGGCCCTCAGCGAGATCACCGGCTTCGGCCGCAGCGAGTTGCTGGGCAAGGTGCCGGGGCTGTTTCGCGAGGATGAGCAGGACCCCGACAAGCTGCAGGCCCTGTGGGCCGAGGTCGAGCGCTGCGGCAAGTGGAGCGGCGAGCTGGTGGACCGCCACAAGAACGGCGACACCGTGCCGGTGTGGCTGACGGTGGTGCGCGTGCCGGCGGATGAATCGCAGGGCCAGGAGGTGCAGTACCTGAGCGTGCTGACCGACATCTCGCGCATCAAGCAGACCGAGGCCGAGCTGCTGCACCAGAGCCTGCACGACCGCCTCACCGGCCTGCCCAATCTGGCCCTCTTGCGCGACCGCATCGCGCGCCAGATCGGCATCGCACAGCGCGACCATACCTGCGTGGCGGTGCTCTATATCGACCTGGACGGTTTCCGCGACGTCAACGACATCGCCGGCCACCAGGCCGGCGACCAGGTGCTGCGCACCACCACCGAGCGCTTTGTGAACGTGGTGCGCGCCAGCGATTCGGTGGCGCGCGTGGGCTCGGACGAATTCGTGGTGGTGCTCAGCGGCCTGGTGGACGAAGAGACCGCGATGCGCCTGGGCGACCGCCTGATCCAGGCCATGGACGAGCCGATTCTGGTGGGCAGCCAGCGCTTCAACCTGGGCGCCAGCATAGGCCTGGCGCTGTTCCCCGCCGATGGCGTGGCGGTGGACGATCTGCTGCGCAATGCCGAGGCCGCGATGTGCCGCGCCAAGGTGCATGCGCGCAATACCGTGCAAGCCTACCGCCCCGAGCTGACCCAGGTGGTGCAGCAGCGCTTCGAGCTCACCCACGCGCTGCGCCATGCCAACGAGGCGGCGCAATTCCGGCTGGAGTACCAGCCCCAGGTGCGCCTGGCCGATGGTGCGCTGGTGGGCGCCGAGGCCTTGCTGCGCTGGCGCCACCCGACGCGCGGCCCGATCTCGCCGGCCGAATTCATCCCGCTGGCCGAGGATACCGGCCTCATCATCCCGATCGGCCGCTGGGTGCTGGAGCAGGCCTGCGCCCAGGCGGCGCGCTGGCAGGGTCAGCCCGGCAAGCCCCAGCAGGTGGCGGTGAATGTGTCGGCGCGCCAGCTGCGCCAGTCGGACTTCATCGACACCGTCGACGTCATCCTGAAGGAAACCGGTTGCCCGCCGCAGGCCCTGGAGCTGGAGGTGACCGAGAGCCTGCTGCTGGAGGATGCCGAGCAGGCCATCGCGCTGCTGGGCCAGCTGGCCAGCCGCGGCGTGCGCGTGGCGATCGACGATTTCGGCACCGGCTATTCCTCGCTCTCCTACCTGAAGCGCATGCCGGTGCAGACGCTCAAGATCGACCGCAGCTTTGTGCACGAGCTGGGCAGCGACAGCAACGTCGCCGCGATCGCGCGCACCGTCATCGTGCTGGCGCGCAGCCTCAACCTGGACGTGCTGGCCGAGGGCGTGGAAACCGCCGAGCAGGCCGAATGGCTCAGGCGCGAGGGCTGCGACTGGGCCCAGGGCTGGCATTACGGCCGCCCCATGCCGGCCGAGGACTTCGTGCTACCCAGGCAGGAGCCGGTGCGCAAGGCGCCGCTCATGCAGCTGCATCTGGCCTGAGCGTTTAAGCTCGGCCCCATGCTTCTTGCAGCAAACCCTGGCTCCCCACCGTACTTGTTTTGGCCCCTGTTCACGCGCCTGGGCGAGGCCCAGCTGCTGCTGCCGCTGGCCTTGACCGGCGCCGCCTGGCTGGCCTGGCATGGCAGGCAGGCCGCCCTGGCGCGACGCTGGCTGCTCGCGCTGGCGGCGGCGGTGGCGCTCACCACCGCCAGCAAGCTGGCCTTCCTGGGCTGGGGCCTGGGCCTCGCCGCCTGGGACTTCACCGGCTTCTCGGGCCATGCCATGTGTGCCGCGGCGGTGCTGCCGGTGACGGGGTGGCTGGCTCTGCGCGGCCGACCCTGGGGCTTTGGACTGGGCCTAGCTCTGGCCGCTCTGGTTGCCTTTTCACGCGTGCAGGTGAGCGCACACTCGGCGTCCGAGGCCTTGTCTGGCTTGCTGCTTGGTGTGGCCGTCAGCCTGTGGGCGCTGCACGGCCAGTTCCGGCTCAGACTGGTGCTGCCGATCTGGTTGCCGGCCAGCGCGCTGGCCTTGCTGCTGCTGGCGCCGGTGGCCGCACCGCGCGCGCGCACGCACGATTGGGTCGTCCAGCTGAGCTTGCAGCTCTCCGGTCGCGAGCAGCCCTATACCCGGTTGGAGTTGTTGCGGCGGCGGCAGCAGCATTCCGTCAATTCAAGGCCGCTTGCGCCGGCTTGATCTCGCTCCACAAGGCCAGCAGTTCCAGGTCCGACAGCTCATGCACGTCCAGGCCTTGGCGCAGCTCCAGGCTGGAGTCGAACCAACCGCAGTTCGCGCTTGGCTGCTGCGGCTGGCGGGGCTGGCTGGTGGCAAACTGCATGGCGAGGGTTCCTGGATAGCGGCCTGATGTGAGATCCAGTTTGGGCGCCGCAGCCCCGGCTTCCCATCACACGCGGGTGGGAGCGAAGGGGGTGGCCCCCCCGATGGGGGAGGGGCTTGAACTTCCTAGATCGGCAGCGCCGTGCTGTTCTTCACCTCCTCCATCACCGCATAGGTGCGGGTCTCGCGCACGCCCGGCAGGGTCCAGATCACGCTGCCGATGAACTCGCGGTAGGCGCTCATGTCGGAGACGCGGGTCTTGAGCAGGTAGTCGAAGCCGCCCGCCACCAGATGGCATTCCAGGATCTCGGGGCGCGCCTGCACCGCGGCCTTGAAGTTGTCCATCACATCCTGCACCGTGCGGTCCAAGAGGATTTCGATGAAGACCAGCATGGCCGCGCCCAGCTTGGCCGGGTTGAGGCGCGCCTCGTAGCCCAGGATGTAACCCTCGCGGGTGAGGCGTTTGACGCGCTCCAGCACCGCGGTGGGGGAGAGGTGCACCGCCTCGGCCAGCTTGAGATTGGAAATCCGCCCATCCTGCTGCAGCACGCGCAGAATGCGGGCATCGATCTTGTCGAGGGTGTTGTCGGCTTCGCTGCTCATATGGATTTCTCACTACCGATCCGCAGATGATCGGAATTTAATCCAAGAGGTGCGCGAATAAAGTTCAGGTCTTCGCTAAATTTCTTCCCGAACTGGGGGATGCCATGACTGCTTTCGCCTTGCCGCCCGAGACCGCCCGACTGCCCAACCCCTACCGCGATGAAATGACGGTGCTGAACGGCCTGGTGGCCGCCTTTGGTGCCGGCCCCGACTGGGCGGCGGTGATCAATCAGGCCACGCCCTGGGTCCAGCATGTGCGCGACAACCCCGCCCCCTTCTGGGCGATGGAATCGCTGCTGCGCGAATACCCCATCACCAGCGCCGAGGGCCTGGCGCTGATGCGCCTGGCCGAGGCGCTCTTGCGCGTGCCCGACGCGCCCACCGCGATCGCGCTGACGGCCGACCAACTGGGCCGTGCCCAGTTCGAGGGCGGCTCCGACGGCCCGCACAAGATGCTGGCCAGCCTCTCGGCCAGCGCCATCTCGCTGTCCAAGAAATTCCTGCCCGACGCCGATGGCGAGGGTGGCCTCCTGACCCGCCTGGGCGCGCAGACCGTGGTGGCCGCGACGGTGCGCGCGATCCAGCTGCTGGGCCGCCAGTTCGTGCTGGGCCGCAACATCAAGGAGGCCATGGGCGAGGCTGACAGCGAGCGCAAGTCCGAGCCCAAGCTCAGCTTCAGCTACGACATGCTGGGCGAGGGCGCCCGCACCGAGGCCGATGCGCGCCGCTACCACGCCGCCTATGTGACGGCCATCGAAGCCATCGCCAGCGGCCGCAAGGCCGAGGCGCCCGAGACCGCCGACGGCATCTCGATCAAGCTCAGCGCCCTGTTCTCGCGCTACGAGGTGCTGCAGCGCGAGCGCGTCTATGCCGAGCTGCTGCCGCGCGTCTGGCAGCTGATCGAGAAGGCCGCGCAGGCCAATATCAACCTCACCATCGACGCCGAGGAGGTGGATCGCCTGGAGCTCTCGCTGGAGCTGCTGGACGCGCTGGCCGCGCGCATCGCCAGCCATTTCCCGCAGTGGCGCGGCTTCGGCCTGGCGGTGCAGGCCTACCAGACGCGCGCGCTGGAAGTGGTGGACGAGGTGGCCCGCATCGCGCGCCAGCATGGCCTGCATTTCATGGTGCGGCTGGTGAAGGGCGCCTATTGGGACGGCGAGATCAAGCGCGCCCAGGAGCAGGGCCTGGAGGCCTACCCGGTGTTCACGCACAAGCAGCACACCGACGTCTCCTACCTGGTCTGCGCGCAGCGCCTGATCCAGCATGCCGATGTGATCTATCCGCAGTTCGCCAGCCACAACGCCGGCACCATCGCGGCGATCCTGCAGATGGCCAAGGCGGCCGGGGCTAACTTCGAGCTGCAGCGCCTGCATGGCATGGGCGAGGGCATCCACCGCGAAGCCATCAAGGACGGCAGCATCGCCTGTCGCGTCTACGCTCCGGTGGGCGAGCACCGCGACCTCCTGGCCTATCTGGTGCGCCGCCTGCTTGAGAACGGTGCCAATTCCTCCTTTGTGCACCAGCTTGCCGACCCCAGCGTCAAGCCGGCCGAGCTCTTGGCCTCGCCGCTCACCCAGCTGCAAAAGCACAGCGCCCTGCCGTTGCCGGCGCGTCTCTACCAGGACCACCAGGGCCTGGGCCGGCGCAATTCCACCGGCGTGGACCTGACCGTGCTGGCGCAGCGCGCGCCGCTGGCGCAGGCGCTGGCCGAGTGCCAGGTCTTGCCGGTGGCCGAGGCCACGCCCGAGCAGGTGGATGCGGCGATGGTGCGCCTGCAGGCCGGCTTCGCCGGCTGGAACGCCACGCCCGCGGACCAGCGCGCCGCCGTGCTGCGCCGCGCCGCCGACGCGCTGGATGCACGCCTGCCCGAGTTCTGCGCCCTGCTGGTGAAGGAGGCCTTCAAGACCCAGGGCGATTGCGTCGCCGAGGTGCGCGAGGCGGTGGACTTCCTGCGCTACTACGCCGACGAGGCCGAGCAGCATGGCGGCGCCATGCAGGGCCGCGGCGTGTTCGTCTGCATCAGCCCCTGGAACTTCCCGCTCGCGATCTTCGCCGGCCAGGTGGTGGCCGCGCTGGTGGTGGGCAATACCGTGGCCGCCAAGCCCGCCGAGCAGACGCCGTTTGTGGCGCTGAAGATGGTCGAGCTGCTGCACCAGGCCGGCGTGCCCGAGGATGCTCTGGTGCTGCTGCACGGCCCCGGCGAGACCGTGGGCGCCCGCCTCACCGCCGCGCCGCAAACCGCCGGTGTCTGCTTCACCGGCTCGACCCAGGTGGCGCAGATCATCAACCGCACCCTGGCCGCCAAGCAAGGCCCGGTGGTTCCTCTCATTGCCGAGACCGGCGGCCTGAATGCCATGCTGGTGGACTCCACCGCGCTGCCCGAGCAGGTCTCGGACGCGGTGGTGCAGAGCGCCTTCCGCAGTGCCGGCCAGCGCTGCTCGGCGCTGCGTCTGCTGTGCGTGCACGAGAGCATCGCCGACGGCGTGATCGAGATGATTGCCGGCGCGCTCAAGGAACTCTGGGTCGGCCAGCCCGCCGAGCTGGCCACCGACGTGGGCCCGGTGATCGACGACGAGGCTTTTGCCAACATCGCCCACCATGTCGAGCGTCTCAAGCGCGAGGCGAAACTGATTGCCGAGGCACCGGTGCATGACGCCGTGCCCCGCCTCATCAAGCCGGTGGCCTTCGAGATCCGCAAGGCCAGCGAGCTGGGCCAGGAGATCTTCGGCCCGGTGCTGCATGTGCTGCGCTGGAGCGGCGAACCCGACGCGGTGATCGCGCAGATCAACGCGCTGGGCTATGGCCTGACCCTGGGCATCCAGACCCGCATCGACAGCCGCGCGCTGCGCCTGGCCGACAAGGCCCGCATCGGCAATGTCTATGTGAACCGCAACATCATCGGTGCGGTGGTGGGCGTGCAGCCCTTTGGCGGCGAAGGCATGTCGGGCACCGGACCCAAGGCCGGCGGCCCCAACTACCTCTGGCGTTTTGCGGCCCAACCCGATGCGGGCGTTGCACCTGCCGCTACAGCTGAGCCGGCGCCGGCCAGCGCTCAGGTGGATCTGAGCGCGATCAACACCCTGCGCGTGGGCCATGCGCATTGGAGCGAGGTGGCGCTGGAAACCCGCGTGGCCGCGGTGCAGCGTGCCACCGCGGGCCTGGACGAGGCGATGGCGCGTGCCCTGCGAGCGCACGCCCAGCAGGCCCAGCGCGGCCTGGCCACCAAGGTGCTGCCCGGCCCCACCGGCGAAAGCAACGAGCTGCGCCTGCATGGCCGCGGCGTGATCGCGGTGCTGGCGCAGGGCGCGAGCCCGGCCGAGCTGGCCGGCGCGGTGGGCGCGGCCCTGCTGGCCGGCAATGCCGTGGCCCTCTTGGGCGCCGCTTCTGGCGACGCGCTGCGCCTGGCGCTGCTGCGTGGCGGCGTGGCCGCCGAGGCGCTGGCCCTGCTGCCGGGCGACGCCGGCACCCAGCGCGCGCTGCTGCAGCATCCGGAGCTGGCCGGCGTGTGCATCGCCGCCGCCGGCAATGGCTCGGCGCGTGCCCTGGTGCAGGCCCTGGCCGAACGCAAGGGCGCCATCCTGCCCCTGATCAGCGCCGCCGAGGCCGCCAATCCGCAGCACCAGTACCGCTTCGCCGCCGAGCAGACCCTGACCATCAACACCGCGGCGGCGGGTGGCAACGCGGCGCTGCTGGCGGGAGTCCACTGACGCCCGGCGCAGGCAAGGCGCATGCTTGCGCCGCCGCTGAGGCCCTGGCTGGGGTCCCACTTACACTGAGCCCCATGGACAGCAAGACCCTGGCATTCATCGGCGGCGGCAATATGGCCAGCGCCATCATCGGCGGCCTTCTCATCAAGGCCGGCCGCCCGGCCAACACCATCCTGGTGGTGGAGCCGATGGAGGCGCAACGCGCCAGGCTGCAGGCCGAATTTGCTGGCCTGCGCGTACAGGCGGCGGCCGATGCCGGCCTGGCCGAAGCGGCGCTGGTGGTGTGGGCCGTCAAGCCCCAGCTGTTCGCCGAGGCGGCTGCACCCTGTGCCGCTCATGTGAGCCAGGCCCTGCAGCTCTCGGTGATGGCAGGCATCCGCAGCGCGACGATTGCCAAGGCCAGCGGCGCGGCGCGCGTGGTGCGCGCCATGCCCAATACCCCGGCCCTGATCGGGCAGGGCATGGCCGGCCTGTTTGCCAACGCGGCCGTCTCGGCCGCCGACCGCGACCTGGTGGAGGCCGTGCTGGCGCCCACCGGCCGTACCCTGTGGGTGGACGCCGAGGCCGATCTGGACGCGGTGACCGCGCTCTCGGGCTCGGGCCCGGCCTATTTCTTCTATGTCGTCGAGGCCATGACAGCCGCGGGGAAGCAGATGGGCCTCAGCGAGGCCCAGGGCCGCGAACTGGCCCTGGCCACCTGCGCCGGCGCCGCCGCGCTGGGCCTGCAGTCCAGCGAGCCGCCTAGCGTCTTGCGTGAGCGCGTCACTTCCAAGGGCGGCACCACTTACGCCGCCATCAGCAGCCTGCAGGCGGATGGCGTGGGCGAGGCGATCCAGCGTGCCGTGCTGGCCGCGCAGCAGCGCGCGCAAGAACTCGGCAATGAGTTTGCAGCAGGCTGAGCCGCTGTGGGCATTGCGAGCCGCACCAGCCTGCGCGCCTGGCTGCGCGCCCCCGGTTCGCTGAGCCGGCGTCTGGCGCGCCTGGGTGAGCGTTTCGAGGTCCAGGTCTTGCGCCAGGCCGTCACGCCGCTGCGCGCGCAGGAGCGCCTGGCCTTGGGCCTGCCGCGGCGCGGCTGCACGGTGGTGCGCGAGGTGATCCTGCGCGTGGACGGCGTGCCGCTGGTGTGGGCGCGCTCGGCCCTGCATCAATCGGCGCTGGCGGGGCCCTGGAAGGCGCTCAAGGGCCTGGGCTCGCGGCCGCTCGCGCATCTGCTCTACGACGATCCGCGCATCACGCGCAGCGAGCTGCAACCGCGCCGCCTGAACCGACATGGCCACACGCGCCGCCAGATGACCAAGCAATGGCGCCAGGCCACTGGCGCCGAGGCCTCGGCGCAGATGCTGTGGTCGCGCAACTCGGTGTTCACGCGCGGCGGCGCGCAGCTGAGGGTGCTTGAGCTGTTTGCGCCTGAGTTGGCGGGGCGACAGGTGGGGCGGGCGCTAGGGCGAGGGCAGGCGCCGCCTTGAACGCTAGTGCAGCGTCCGCAACGCCGCCACGGTGTCGGCCAGGCTTGTTGGCAGGGGAACCTCGGTGCGCCAGCCCAGCACCGTCTTGGCGCGCTGGCAGGAGAAGTTGACGACCTTGCCGCTGACCAAGGTGGCGATGATGTCCGGCGTTCCGATGCGGGGTGTGCCAAGCAGCCGGTGGCACATCGCGTCGTAGAGCGGCAGAAAAGGGGCGACAAAGGTCGGCAGCGTCAGCAGCGGCGCGCCCAGCTTGGGATCGATGGCCGCGAGCGCGAGTACCAGCTCGGTGTACGAGGGGATGTGGTCGTAGCCGACGATGAAGCGGCCGGTCGCGCCCTTCTCGAAGGCCAGCAGATGCGCCGCCGCCACGTCGCGCACATCGACCAGGCTGAAGGTGCCGCGCGGCGCTCCAAGGCGGAACTCGCCCATCAGACAGGCCTGGATCAGGTCGATGGTGGGCGTGCGCCGCGAAAACCCGGGCCCGATGATGCCGGCCGGGAGAATGGTCGTCAGCTCGATCGACAGCTGCTCGGCCAGCGCCCAGGCCAGTCGCTCGGACTCCACCTTGGCACGGAAGTATGGAATGCGCAGATCGGTGGCCCAGTCGTCCTCGGTCACGGGCGCTGCGCCCACGGCCGTGAGCGGCAGCGTGACCACCGACGATGTCAGGATAACGCGCCGTATGCCCGCCCGGGCCGCCGCTTTCAGCGCGACCTCGGTGCCGCGAATGGCCGAATCGAGGATCTCGCCCTCCCTGCCGCGTTCGGTGGTCGAGTAGACGGCGGCGACGTGGAACAGCGTGTCGACGCCGGCCAGCGCCGCCTGCATCTGGGCCTCGTCCCGCACATCCGCGGCCGCCAGTTCGACGCCTGGAATGCTCCGAAGCATCGCCGTCTTGTCTGGCGCGAGCGTGCGCACCGAGGCCCTCACCGCGTGGCCCCTGGCGCGCAGCAGGCTCACCAGATTCAGGCCCAGATGTCCGTTTGCGCCGGTGACCAAAGCTTGCATCTTGCACCCCCTGTTGCTGCACGCCGCCGCCCCATGCCGTGTCGCCTGGCGCCTAGCGTTCCCGGCGCTTGGGCACGCTGGCCGGCACGCGCACGACGTCCGGATAACGGTTCAGGCCCTGGTCGAACTTGTAGGGGTCGGGCTGCAGATTGATCTCCACCTCCAGCTCGTAATCGCCCTCGGCCACGCCGGTGACGTCGATCCACTGGCCGGGCAGTTGCTTGTAGTACCAGTCGCCCCAGCCGCTGGTGATGCCCTGATAACCGCAGTGGAAACCGGCGCTCTTGTTGCCACTGTACTTGAACGAATCCTCGAAGCAGAAGCCCTGCTTGCGGCCGATGGTGGAGACATTGCCGTCGGACTTGTAGCGCAGCCGGTACTCAGAGAACCCGGCCATGTGATAGTGGCCATGGCAGGCGTCGAAGTAGAACGCGCCGGCATAGGGGTTGGCGGGGTCGCTGCGGTCGCCCACCACCAGATCGCCGTCGCCGGCGTTGACGATCACTACGTCGAACACCATCAGGCGGCGCCAGCCATAGCCGCCGACGGCACCTTCGAGCACCGCGCAACGGTCGCCCGCGTCGTTCGGGTCGAAGAAGCGGTCGACGACGTTGAGCTGGGATTTGAGCCTGATCGGATCGACCGTCAGGTCAGGCCTGCCGCCGTTGGGGTAGACGGCGATGTCGTAGCGGTTTTCCAGCGAATCGCGCGCCGCGTGCGCGGGCAACTGGGCCATGAGCAGGGCGCCCAGCGAGGCCAGGCAGAGCGCCAGGCGGCTGCAGGCGCGGCGGGCGCGTCTGGCGGTGGTCTCGACGATCATGGCAGGTCCTCCGACATTGGTGGCGCGCGCGGCGCGCCGTGCTCGCAGCCAATTGCCCATCGATCTGACCGGTTGGCTGCCCCACCGGCGCCCCAGTCTAGAGGCGCGGACAGCGCGCTCCTATCCCTTGGCCGTGGGCACCGCCGATGCCAGGGCCTGTTGACGCTACGCCGATGGGCCGCGAAGGCTCCCGCGGCGGGCCCAGCCAGGCGCAGCTTCGGAATCTGGACTGGCCTTGGCGGCCTATCGCGCGCATGCTGTCGATGCCTTTGTTCCAAGGAGGTCAACGATGGCAATCAAGCTCACAGGCATCGATGGCGGCAGCGTGGATCTCGCGCCGGAGACCCTGCAGTCCTTCAGGGCGGCGTTCAAGGGCCGGGTGCTGACTGCGGAAGACGCGGACTACGAAGACACGCGCAAGGTCTGGAACGCGATGATTGACCGGCGACCCGGCCTGCTGGCGCGCTGCACCGGCACGGTCGACGTGGTGCAGGCCGTGCGCTTCGCGCGTCAGCACGGGCTGCTCTGCTCGGTGCGCGGCGGTGGCCACAACATCGCCGGGCTGGCGGTGTGCGAGGGCGGCCTGATGATAGACATGTCGCTGCTGCGCGGCGTCTGGGTCGATCCGCTGCGCCGCACCGCGCTGGCCCAGGCCGGCTGCACCTTGGCGGACGTCGACCGCGAGACCCAGCTGCACGGGCTTGCGGCGGTGCTGGGCTTCGTCTCGGCGACCGGCATCGCCGGCCTGACCCTGGGCGGCGGCTTCGGCTACCTCACGCGCCGCCATGGCTGGACCTGCGACAACCTGGTCTCGATGGAGGTGGTGAGCGCCGATGGCCGCGTGCTGCGCGCCTCCGCCGACGAGCATGCCGACTTGTTCTGGGCCCTGCGCGGCGGCGGTGGCAACTTCGGCATCGTCACCTCCTTCGAATACCGGCTTCATCCGGTGGGTCCCGAGATCCTGGGCGGCGCGATCGCCTGGCATGGCGAGGACGCCGCGCAGGTGCTGGAGGCCTACCGCGGCTTCAGCGCCGCGGCGCCGCGCGAGCTGACCAGCGTGGCCGTGCTGCGCATCGCGCCGCCGGCGCCCTGGCTACCCAAGGAAGTGCACGGCAAGCCGATCGCCGCGATCTTCGTCTGCCATACGGGCAGGGTCGAAGACGGCGAAGCCCTGCTGGCGCCGCTGCGCGCGATCGGCCGGCCGATCGCCGACATCGTGACGCGCCGGCCCTATGTGCAGATGCAGAGCCTGCTCGATGCCACGCAACCCAAGGGCAGGCGCTACTACTGGAAGTCGCACTACCTGCCCGGTATCGATCGCCCGCTCATAGCCCTTGCCGTGGCGCACGCGGCCCGCATCGCGTCGCCGCATTCGGCCATCCTGCTGTTCCAGATCGAGGGCGCTTTGGGCGAACTGCCCGCCGGGCATTCGCCGGCCGGCAATCGCGACGCGGCCTATGTGCTGAACATCGCCGGCTCCTGGGATAAGCCCGAGCACGACAGCGTCAACATGCAGTGGGCGCGCGACTGCTTCGACGCCACGCGCGCCTTCTCGACCGGCGGCACCTACATCAACTTCCTGACCGAGGAGGAAGGCCACGACCGCGTGGAGGCGGCCTATGGCCGGGCTAACCTGGAGCGGCTCGCGGCGCTGAAGCAGGTCTACGACCCGGACAACTTCTTCCGCCATACCAAGAGTGTGATGACTGGGTGATCGGGCCGCCCACGCGCCCGATGGTGCGTTGCAGTCACCATGGGTCTGGACATGGTGCAGCACCTGCGCAGAGGCCGCCTGCTCGAACATCGAGCGAAACCAGCGCCGGCCGGGCCTGGTATTGGCCTGGAAGTCCAGCACCACCGATTGCCCGCGGCAGCGCAGCAGGTCCACGACCAGCGGGCCGACCACCGTCTTCAACTTTGCCGCGCAGCGGATGTAGTCGTCGAAGACCTTCATCTGATCGCGATACAAGCACATCAGCCAGACGTCCTCGGAGATCAGCATCGCCCCCTGTTGCTGGGCCAGGGCGCTGGCGACCGTGCTCTTGCCGGCGCCGGCCTTGCTGCAGAAGAAGTGGAGGGTGGGTGTCGGCAACACAGGGATGACTCCTTGCAGTCGCGCATTGCTTCGCAGTGTATCGTCCGCAACATCGCCAACAAGGACGAGCACTTGTGAGCCCATCGACCCCACCATCGACCCCGCCCTACCCAATCGGCACGCCCGGCACGCCCTGGGGCGCGGCCGAAAGGGCCGCCTGGCTGGCGCGTCAGAAGCCGCAGCGCAGCTATGCCGAGGAGGTGCTTGCGCCGCTAATGTCAAACCTGCCTGCACAGGCCGAGCTGTTCCAGTACGGCAGGCTCGACTATGGCCGCCTGGGCCTGGGCAGCTATGCGCTCCACGCGGTGCGCAGCCGCGCGTGGCAGCCCGAGCGCCCGGTGGTGCTGGTGACCGGCGGCGTGCATGGCTACGAGAGCAGCGGCGTGCATGGCGCGCTGCAATGGCTTGCGCAAGAGTTCGATCGTCATGCGGCGCGCAGCGTCAACCTGCTGCTGCTGCCCTGCATCAGCCCCTGGGCCTACGAAACCGTCAACCGCTGGAACCCCGACGCGATCGATCCGAACCGGCAGTTCAGGCCGGACAGCCCGGCCGCCGAGTCGGCGCTGGCGATGGCCTGCGTGGCGGCCGTCTGCACACAGGTCGGCGGCCGCGTCGATCTGCATGTCGACCTGCACGAGACCACCAACACCGACAACAGCGAGTTCGGACCCGCCAAGGCGGCACGCGATGGCGTGGCGTTCGACTGGCACGCCATCCCCGATGGCTTCTACCTGGTGGGAGACACCGAGCGGCCGGCGCCCGAGTTCCAGCGCGCGCTGATAGACGCGGTGCGCCGCGTGACCCATATCGCCGCGCCCGATGGATATGGCTGCATCATCGGCGAGCCGCTGCAGCAGCCCGGCGTGATCAACTACGCCCAGCGCGCGCTCGGCCTGTGCGGCGGCATGACCGACGCGCGCTTCGTCACTACCACCGAGGTCTACCCGGACAGCCCGACGGCCAGCCCCGCCGAATGCAACCAGGCCCAGATGGCAACGATCAGCGCGGCGATCGACTATCTGATCGCCGCCTGACCTGCCGCTCCGCGTCAGGCCATTGGTGAGACGCCGCTGGCCTTCGAGCCGCGGCTCCCAGCCCCCATGGGGATGAGGCGCTAGCGCGACATCCCCCTTGTGGGGGTATGTGCCTCACCCCAAGGCGGGATGGCATCGGGCCCAGGCTTCGCCGACAGTCTGGCCTGACACAGGAGCCCCCATGCAGTCCCACAGCAGCCAGCCCTCCGCACGCCTTGCGCCCAGCGTTCTTATTGATCGCTTTATCCAGACCTCGACGTTGCTGTTCAAGCGCCGCATGCCGGACGACGAACTCGACGCGCTGGGCGTCGAGTCGGCCATGCCCGGCCTGGAGGTCAGCGATGCCGACTGGGAGACCTGGGTGGGCGCGGCGGGCTCGCTCAGGTGAGCTCGAGAGTTAACAGGCCCTAGAAGCGATCCAGGTTCATGACCTTGGTCCAGGCCGCCGCGAAGTCGCGCACGAAGGCCGGCTGGGCGTCGCTGCTGGCGTAGACCTCGGCCAGCGCGCGCAGCTGCGAGTTCGAGCCGAACACCAGGTCCACCAGCGTGCCGGTCCACTTCGGCGCGCCGCTGGCGCGGTCGCGCCCCTCCAGTACGCCTATTTCTTCGCTGCCGGCCAGCTTCTGCCAGCGCGTGCCCATGTCGAGCAGGTTGACGAAGAAGTCGTTGCTCAAGACCCCCGGGCGCGCGGTGAACACGCCATGCGGGCTGCCGCCAACATTGGCACCGAGGACGCGCAGGCCGCCGATCAGCACCGTCATCTCGGGCGCGCTGAGGCCCAGCTGCTGCGCCTTGTCCAGCAGCAACTCGGCCGCCGCGCCCTCCAGCCCGGGATGTACATAGTTGCGGAAGCCATCGGCGCGCGGCTCCAGCACGGCGAAGGAGGCCACATCGGTCTGCGCCTGCGTGGCATCCATGCGGCCGGGGCTGAAGGGCAGTTCCAGCACCTGCCCGGCCCGCAGCGCCGCGGCCTCCACGGCCGCGCAGCCGCCCAGCACGATCAGGTCGGCCAGCGAGACTCGGACCTCGCTGCCGGCCCGGGCCTGGGCCTGGTTGAAGTCCTGCTGGATCGCCTCCAGCACCGGCAGCACCTTGGCCAGCTCGGCCGGTTGGTTGACGGCCCAATCCTTTTGCGGCGCGAGGCGGATGCGCGCGCCGTTGGCGCCGCCGCGCTTGTCGGAGCCGCGAAAGCTCGATGCCGAGGCCCAGGCGGTGCCAACCAGCTGCGCCGTGCTCAGGCCCGCGCCCAGCAGGCGCGCCTTTAGCGCCGCGATGTCCGGCGCGCCGATCAGTTCGTGGTCCAGCGCCGGTATCGGGTCCTGCCAGATCAGCTCCTCTTGCGGCACCAGCGGGCCGAGGTAGCGCGCACGCGGGCCCATGTCGCGGTGCGTCAGCTTGAACCAGGCGCGCGCGAAGGCGTCGGCAAAGGCCTGCGGGTCGGCATGGTAGCGGCGCGAGATTAGCTCGTAGGCGGGGTCGAAGCGCAGCGCGAGATCGGCCGTGGTCATCATCGGCGCATGCTTCTTGCTCGGGTCATGCGCGTCCGGGATCAGGTGCTCGGGCCGCACGTTCTGCGCCACCCATTGATGCGCACCGGCCGGGCTCTTGGTGAGCGCCCATTCGTAGCCGAACAGCATGTCGAAATAGCCCATGTCCCAGCGCGTCGGGTTGGGCTTCCAGGCGCCCTCGATGCCGCTGGTGGTGGTGTGTGCGCCCTTGCCTGAGCCGAAGCCGTTGTGCCAGCCCAGGCCCTGTTGCTCGATCGGCGCGCCCTCGGGTTCGGGGCCCACCAGCTTGGCGTCACCCGCACCATGGGCCTTGCCGAAGGTGTGGCCGCCGGCCACCAGGGCCACGGTCTCTGCGTCGTCCATGCCCATGCGCGCAAAGGTCTCGCGCACATCGCGGGCCGAGGCCAGCGGGTCGGGATGGCCCATGGGGCCCTCCGGGTTCACATAGATCAGGCCCATCTGCACGGCGGCCAGCGGGTTCTCGAGCTGGCGCTCGCCGCTGTAGCGCTGCTGCTCGCCCAGCCAGCTGCGCTCGGCGCCCCAGTGGATGTCTTCCTCGGGCGCCCAGATGTCGGCGCGGCCGCCGCCGAAGCCCAGGGTCTTGAAGCCCATGGACTCCAGCGCGACATTGCCGGCCAGAATCATCAGGTCGGCCCAGGAGAGCTTGCGGCCGTACTTCTGCTTGACCGGCCAGAGCAGGCGCCGCGCCTTGTCGAGGTTGCCGTTGTCGGGCCAGCTGTTGAGCGGCGCGAAGCGTTGGTTGCCGGTGCCGGCGCCGCCGCGCCCGTCACTGACGCGGTAGGTGCCCGCCGCATGCCAGGCCATGCGAATCATGAGGCCGCCGTAATGGCCCCAGTCGGCCGGCCACCAGTCCTGCGAGGCCGTCATCAGGGCGCGCAGGTCCGTGACCACGGCGTCGAGGTCCAGGCTCTGGAATTCCCTGGCGTAGTCGAAGTCCTCGCCCATCGGGCCGGCGCTGGGCGCATGCTGGTGCAGGATGCTCAGCTTGAGCTGCTGCGGCCACCAATCGGCGTTGGACGGGGCGCTGGCGACGGTGTGACGGCGCGCTGCGGATGCGAACGGGCATTGGGCTTGCTCTGACATGGGGGGCTCCTGTTTCGGTGCCGGCCAGTCTAGAAATGCGTCAGCACAGGGGCAAGGCAATTGCGGCTATGGCGGCCATAGCCATGACGAGTCGCCTTGCCCGCGGGCTTGCGGCAAGATGCTTCGCATGAAACTCATCAACATCGCCACCCGCATCGCACCGCTCTGCCTCGCCCTGGCGCTGGCAGCCCCCAGCCTGCCGGCATGGGCCCAGCTGCCCGTGCTGGCCAACCCCGATCACGCGGCCATGCTGGCCAGCGCCGATGCGCGCCTGGCCGCCAACAAGAAGCTGGTCTACGACTTCTGGCGCGAGGTGCTGGAGGCCGGCCATCTGGAGTTGGCGCTCAACTACCTGGCCGAGGGCTATGCGCAGCACAACCCCAATGTGCCCACGGGGCGCGAAGGCTTTGTGAAGTTCTTCGGGAAGTTTGCTGAGGCCAAGCCGATCCAGGGCAGCGTGGCGGCACCGCTGGTGGCCATCATGGCCGAGGGCGAGCTGGTGATGCTGAGCTTTGTGAGCGAGCGCCCCGACCCCAAGGACAAGACGCTCAAATACACCACCACCTGGTTCGATATGTTCCGCGTGCATGACGGGCGCATCACCGAGCATTGGGACTCGGCGCCCAAGCAATAAGCCGATTAGGTGGGCCGCTTCAGTGGCCAGTGGCAGCCGCCCGTAGCTGGCGCGCCAGCGCCAGGCTGTAGGCCCGCCAGCTCTGCAGCAGCGGCGGCACCGGCAGTGCCTTGGCATCGCCGTCCTCACCCCAGTTGCGCAGGGCCGCCTGCGCGGCCGCGAGTGCCTGGTCGACCTGGCCCAGGGCGTTCAGGGCCTGGGCCTGCTCGGTGAGGGCCATGGCTTGCAGCCAGCGGCGCGAGGCATTGTCATCGCCGCCGGCCGGGGCCTGCATCAGCGCGGCGGCTTCCTGGGCCATGGCGCCCGCGCGGGCCGCGTCGCTCGGCTGCCAGGCGCGCGCCGCCCACAGCAGGGCCTCGGCGCGCGGACGGCGCTGCGCGAAATCTGCCTCGGGCGCCGGGGCCGCGAGCCTTGGCAGCAGGGCCGCGGCGCCCTTGCGCGCGGCCGCCAGATCGTCGGCCATGACGCGCATCGCCAGCGCACTCGCGTCCAGCGCATCCAGCCGCCGCTGCCCGCCCTCGTTGCCCTTGTCCATGGCCACCGCTTCGCGCATCAGCCGCTGCGCGGCGCCAAGCAGGGCCTGGGCCTCGGCATGCTTGCCTTGCAGCGAGAGTGCGCGCGCCAGATGGCCGCGCGCCACCGCACGCTGGTAGCGGAAGTCCATGTCCTCGGGCATCTTGGCGGCCATCTGGTCGCGCAGCTCGATCTGGCGCTTGAACAGCGACTCGGCCCCGGCCCAGTCGGCCAGCATCAGCTTGCATTGGGCCTGCTCGCCGATGGTGAAGGCGATGGTGTCGGGCAGGTAGACGTTCAGTGGGTCGGCCTGCAGGGTAGCCTCGGCGGCGGCGCGTGCCTGGTCGGCGCTGGTACAGGCCTCCTGCCAGCGGCCCAGGCTGGCATGGCCGAGCTGGTTGCCCAGGATGCGCGCATGGATGCCGTGCACATTGACGGCGCTGGTGAGCGTGGAGGTGTCCTTGGGGTCGCGCTGCATGGCTGTTGCCAGCAGGGGCAGGCTCTCGCGCAACGCCTGGTCGGCCCGGGCCATCTGGCCCCGGCGCTGCCACACCTCGCCCTTGCTGGCATGCATGCTGATGACGCTGCCGAGGTCCACCAGGCTGGTGTCGGGCCGCTGCGCGTAGCGGCGCGCGAGGGCGATGGCCTTGTCGAGATTGGCCTCGGCGAGCGCATGCTGGCCGGTGTTGATGGACTGGTCCACGCCCTGCAGGCGGCTGATGCGGTAATAGGTGTCGGCGAGCTCGCGCGTCAGCGCCAGGTCGTCCTGTGCAGAGCGGCTGAGCTGGTCCAGGAACGTGGCGGCATCGGTGAGCAGGGCCTCGCGCACCTTGGTGGCGCCGGGCAGGGTCTCGATCTGGTCGTGGTACTTGAACACCAGTTGATTGGCGAGCTGGCGCACCTGGGTGAAGCGCTCCTGCGCGGCGCGCGCCTGCTGCCAGGCCAGGCCGGCAAAACCCAGCACCGCCGCCAGCGCCGCGCCGCCCAGCGCGCTGCCGATGCGGTGGCGCTGCACGAACTTCAGCGCCAGATAGGCGGGCGAGGGCGGGTGCGCGCTGACCGGGCGCCCGGCCAGAAAGCCGCGCACATCGTCGGCCAGGGCCTCGACGCTGGAGTAGCGCTGCGCGGGTTCCTTCTGCAGGGTCTTGAGCAGGATGTTGTCGAGGTCGCCGCGCAGGCGCCGGCGGCGCGCCAGCCAGTCGGGGTCGGGCACCAGGGCCGGCGAGAGCGCGCTGGGCCGCGTGGGCGCTTCGGCCAGCACGCTATGGGCCGCCTCGCGCGGCGTGCTGGCCTCGCGGCCATAGGGGCGCACGCCGGTCAGCATCACATACAGCAGCACCCCCAGCGAGTAGAGGTCGGTGGCGGTGCTGACGGGCTCGCCGCGCACCTGCTCGGGGCTGGCGTAATGCGGGGTGTAGGGGCGTTGCTCGCCGGCGAGGGTCTGGCCGGCGCCATCGCCATCGCCTTCCAGCGGATCGAGCGCCTTGGCGATGCCGAAGTCCAGCAGCTTCACCTGGCCCTCGGCATTCACCAGCACATTGCCGGGCTTGAGGTCGCGGTGCACCAGCAGATGGCGGTGCGCATAGGCCACCGCATCGGCGAGCTGCAGGAACAGCGCCAGCTGCGCCTCCAGCGCGAGGCCGGCGCAGGCGCGGTCGATGGGCTGGCCATGCACCAGCTCCATCACGAAATAGGGCAGGCCCTCGGGGCTGAGGCCGGCGTCCAGCAGGCGCGCGATATGCGGATGGTCTAGCCGCGCCAGCGCCTGCTGCTCCTGCGCAAAGCGGCGCAGCACGGCCGCCGAGTCCATGCCGCGCTTGAGCAGCTTGACGGCCGCCTCGCCCTGGTAGGCGCCATCGGCGCGGCTGGCGCGCCAGACCTCGCCCATGCCGCCGCTGCCCAGCTGCTCGCACAGTGCCCAGGCGCCCAGGCGCAGGCCCGGCTGGGCCGCTGCTGCGAGGGAAGGGGCGGGCGGCTGGACGGGCGTGGCCAGGAAGCCGGTGTCGGGCGTCATCGCGGTGCTGTGCGCCAGCAGCGAGAGCACCTCGGCCAGCACCTCGGGCTCGGCCTGTTGGCTGCGCAGCCAGGCCTCGCGCTGCGTGCTGGGCTGGGCCATGGCGGCCTCGAACAGGGCCTTGATATGGGGCCAGAGTTGGGCATTCATGGGCGCTATCTTGGGCAGCGGGGCGGGGCCTGGCTATGCGCATTTGCCCCCGCGCCGGCCGGCACGGGGGCATGACCTGACCCCTGTTTCTGGGTCAGCGCGGTGCTTTCGTGATCGCGATCAATTCCTGCGTGCTGATGACCGTGCCCACCGGCGCCGCCAGCGTCATGCTGGTCACGCTCTTGGGCAGCATGAAGGGCACGGCATTGCTGGTCCACAGCGTGGTGTTGGTGGGCACCGCGAAGCTGGATTGCAGCAGCGGCAGCATGGTGGCCAGCAGCGGGCTGGTCGAGGCCGGGCCCTGCACCTGGAAGTCCTTGAGCGCGAACTCGACGCGGAACTTGCAGGCGTTGGCAAAGCTGCCGGCCGCGGTGCTGACCGTCTCGTTGGCGTCGCGGTTCACCACGAACTCGTACTTCATGACGATGGCGGTGGCGCCGCCCAGCGGTGCGAAGGCATCGCTGACGCTCTTGCCGGTGATGGTGGCGGTGACATTGATCTTGCCGCTGCTGCCGCCCTGGATGCCGGCGTTGGTGAGGCGCTGCTGCCAGTCCGGCGGGTCGTAGCGGGTGATGGTGTCGTTGGCGCCAGCCGCGGGCGCATCCTGGCCCAGCGCCGCGCCGGTCACGGGGTCCAGATAGAAGTTGCCAACGCCCGCCTGCGCGGCCGTCACGCCCACCACGCTGACCGTGCCGACGGTGGCCGCCTGGCCCTTGTAGCTGCCGGCGCTGAAGTCGTACTTCACCGTGTAGGGCGTGGAGCCGGCCTGGTTGGAGCTCTGGCGGTAGCTCACCGAGTCGCCGGCCTTGGCCACCAGCGGGGTGCATTCGTTGCTGCCGGCGCCCGGGGCGGGCGCGGGTGCCGGTGCCGGTGCCGGTGCCGGTGCTGGTGCTGGTGCTGGTGCTGGTGCTGGTGCTGGTGCTGGTGCTGGTGCAGGCGCAGGCGCAGGTGCAGGTGCAGGTGCAGGTGCAGGTGCTGGCGCTGGCGCTGGCGCTGGCGCAGATGTCGGCGCCGACGTGGCTGGCGCTTCGGGGTCGCCGCCGCCGCAGGCGCTCAGGGCTGCGGCCCCGAGTAGCATGGCGATGCGCGCGGCGAGTTGATGTTGGGCGTAAGGACGTTGAGTCTTGGACATGGCGGGCTCCTGAAGCGAAGGGAACAAACGAGAACGTCGGACCTGTACGCTTACGCCGCGCCGCGCACGCAAAAAGCTCATCACCCTTGAAATAAACCCGAGCAAGCCACCAGTGAACCAGGGCAGCATCAGCACACCGGACCTGAACGAGTTGACGCTTTGGCTCAGCCAGCAGCAGGCGTTGACGCCCGAGCCTGGCCCCGAGCTGGGCAACCAGCTGTTCGCGGCGCTTTACGGCGAGCTGCGCCGCCTGGCGCGCGGCCATCTGCGGCGCGAGGACGCCGGCCATACGCTCAGCGCCACCGCGCTCTCGCACGAGGCCTGGTTCCGCATGGCCGAACAGGTGCGCACCCAGTGGCGCAACCGCAGCCACTTCCTCGCCGTGGCCTCGATGATGATGCGACGCATCTTGGTCAACCACGAGCTGGCGCGGCGCGCCGAGAAGCGCGATGCGCAGCTGGTGGCGGTCACGCTCTCGGGCATGGAGCAGCTGGCGCTGCCGCCCGACCGCGACGTGGTGGCGGTGCACGAGGCGCTGCTGGCGCTGGAGGCCTTCGACCCGCGCGCCGCCAAGGTGGTGGAGCTGCGCTTCTTCGGCGGGCTGGAGAACGAGGAGATCGCCGAGGTGCTGGCGCTCTCGCTGGCCACCGTCAAGCGCGACTGGTCACTGGCGCGCGCCTGGCTGCATCGCGAGCTCAGCGCAGGCTGAGGTCCAGGGCGGTGCCCGCAAACACCGCAAAGCCCAGCCAGTGGTTCTCGCGGAAGGCCTTGAAGCAGCCCTCGCGGCTGCGGCCCTTGATGAGCTGGTAATGCCAGAGCACCTGGGCCGCCGCGACGGCGATGCCCAGCAGGAATACCCGGCCCAGGCCCAGGCGCAGGCCCAACCAGGCCCAGCTCAGCAGGTAGACGGCATAAAAACCCATCACCGCGGCCACGTCCCAACGGCCCAGCGTCAGCGCCGAGGTCTTGATGCCGATCTTGATGTCGTCGTCGCGATCCACCATCGCGTACTCGGTGTCGTAGGCCAGCACCCAGAACAGATTGCCCAGCAGCAGGGCCCAGGCGCTCTTGGGCACGGCCGCGGCGATCGCGGCCAGGCTCCATTCGGTGCCGCCCAGCGCGGCCGAGAAGGCCATCGGGATGCCAAAGCTGAAGGCCACGCCCAGCACCGCCTGCGGCATGTTCACGACGCGCTTGGCATAGGGGTAGAGGCAGGCCACCGCCAGCGCCGCGCAGGATAGCAGGATGGTGGGCGCATTGGTGGTCAGCACCAGGCCGAAGGCCGCCAGGGCAAGACCTGCCCCCAGCAGCAGCGCCTCCTTCACCGACACCGCGCCGCTGGTGACGGGGCGCTGGGCGGTGCGCTTGACATGGCGGTCGATGTCGCGGTCGGCCACGTCGTTGATGCAGCAGCCGGCCGAGCGCATCAGCAGGGTGCCCAGCGAGAACACCAACAGCAGATGCCAGCCGGGCCAGCCGTCCGCGGCAATCCACAGCGCCGCCAGCGTGGGCCAGAGCAGCAGCCAGGTGCCGGCCGGGCGATCCCAGCGGATCAGGTTGAGGTAGAGCTGTAGGCGAGTGGGTGGCGAAACAGGCGCGGCGGAACTCATGCCGCCATTGTCACCGCGGTGCACGCCATGCCGGCTGTGTTGCCGGCGCCACCGTCACAGTTCGGCTTGGTGTGCGCTCAACTGTATTGGTGCTGTATTGCTTGAGGCATCAAACTGCAGGCATCCCCTAGCCTCTGTTTGCCACCATCATGGATCTGCCCACCCTGCTTGCCGTGGCCGCGTTTGCCACCGTCACCTCCATCACGCCCGGCCCCAACAACCTGATGCTGCTGGCCTCGGGCGTGAACCATGGCTTCAAGGCCAGCACGCCGCATATGCTGGGCATCAGCATCGGTTTCATGGTGCTGATGCTGGCCACCGGCCTGGGCCTGGGGGCCTTGCTGCAGCAGTGGCCGCGGCTCGCGCTGCTGCTCAAGACGCTGGGCATTGCCTATCTGCTGTGGCTGTCCTGGCGCTTGTGGTGTGCCGATGCGCCACGCGTCGCCGCCGCCGATGCGACGGCGCGCGCTACTGGTAGTTCACGCATGGGCTTCTGGGGCGCGGCGGCGTTTCAATGGGTCAACCCCAAGGCCTGGATGATGGCCATCGGTGCGGTGGCGGGTTTTGCCGCGCCGGGCGACGGCGCCGGCGCGGCGCTGCTGCTGGCGCTGGTCTGCGCCCTGGTCAACCTGCCCTGCATCGCGGTCTGGGCCTATGCCGGCGCCCGGCTGAGCCGCCAACTGGCCGAGCCGGCCAAGCGCCGCGCCTTCAACACCACCATGGCCCTGCTGCTGTTGGCGAGCATTTGGCCCATGGTCAAGGCTTGAGGCTGCGCCAGGGTGTATAACCCTGCGCCATCAAGAATCCGGAATCGAGCAAGAAACATGGGCGCACAGTGGAAGGCCAAACATAAAGACATCGCGGCCAATGCCAAGGGCCGCATGTTCACCAAGCTGTCCAAGGAAATCATGCTGGCGGCGCGCAATGGCGCCGACCCCGACATGAATGCGCGGCTGCGCATGGTGGTGGAACAGGCCAAGAAGGCCTCGATGCCGCGCGAGACGCTGGAGCGCGCCATCAAGAAGGGCGCCGGCCTGCTTGGCGACGCGGTGCATTACGAGCGCGTCACCTACGAGGGCTTTGCGCCGCACCGCGTGGCGGTGATCGTCGAATGCCTGACCGACAACGTGAATCGCACCGCGCCCGAGATGCGCGTGCTGTTCCGCAAGGGTCAGCTGGGCGTGAGCGGCTCGGTGAGCTGGGATTTCGACCATGTGGGCATCATCGAGGCCAGCCCCGCCCAGCCCGATGCCGACGCCGAGCTGGCCGCCATCGAGGCCGGCGCGCAGGACTTCGAGCTGCTGGAGGCCGATGAGGAGAGCGGGCAGGCCGGCGGCGCGCAGTTCTATACCGACGCGGCCGACCTCGACCTGGTCTGCCGCGCGCTGCCGGCCCAGGGCTTCAGCGTCAACGTCGCCAAGCTGGGCTACCGGCCCAAGAACCCGGTGACGCTGGGCGCCGCCGAGCTCGAAGAAGTGGAAGCCTTTCTCGCCGCCATCGACGCGAACGACGATGTGCAGGAGGTCTACGTGGCGCTGGCGGGCTGAAGCGATGCTTGCCGTTTGCGAACACCAGGGAGATCCCATGCCCATTGCTGCCCGCCGTTCCCTCGTCATCGCGCTGCCCGCGCTGCTGGGCATGCGGCCGGCGCTGGCCCAGGTCAAGGATCTGCACGACGCCATCAACAAGGCCGGCCGCCAGCGCATGCTGAGCCAGCGCTGTGCCAGCGCCTGGCTGGCGCTGGGGCAGGGGGTGCGCAGCGAGCAGGCCGAGAAGGTGCTGGCCGAATCGATGGCCCAGTTCGACCGTGCGCTGGTCGAGCTGCGCGCCTTCGCCGCCAGCGCCAGCGGCGCGCGCGCCGTCTATGCCGAGCTGGACGCGGGCTGGAGCGCCTACAAGCTCGCACTGGTCGGCCAGGCCCCTCGCAAGGCCGCCGCGGACGCGCTGCTGGCCTCCGGCGACAAGGTGCTGGCCCTGGCCCATCAGGGCACCGAACAGCTGGAGCAGCTCTCGGGCAGGCAGACGGTCGGCCGCCTGGTGAACCTGGCGGGTCGCCAGCGCATGCTCAGCCAGCGCATGGCGGCCAGCTACCTCGCCGCCAGCTGGGGCGTTGCCCATGCCGAGGCACAGGTGCGGGTGCTGGCCCAGGCCCAGCAGGAATTCCAGGCCGCACATGCCCAGCTCAAGGAGGCCACCGACAGCAACAACAACCCCGCCATCCGGCAGGGCCTGGAACTGGTGGAGCAGCAGTACGCCTTCTTCAGCGCCGCGCTGCGCGGCCTGCGCCCGGCTCAGGCCGATGCGCGCGCGCAGGCGGACGTGTTCACGGCCAGCGAGCGCATCCTGCAGGTGATGGACGGCGTGACGGGGCAGTACGCCAGGCTCTGAGCCGGCGCTGCCGCACCTACCTACTTACTTACTCGAACACCGGCCGGAAGAAGCTGCGCTCGTAGCTGATGATGCAACGCGTTTGCTCCGCATAGCGGAAGGCGGCCTGGCATGCCGGGTCGTCGAAGGATTTGTGGCGGTAGTCCTCGTAGGCCGCAAGCGAGGCGAAAGAGAACGAGGCCAGCGCGATATTGCTGGCACCCTCCGAGGGCAGCAGGTAACCGTGGTGTATGCCGCCAAACTTGCGCACGAGCGGAATCCAGAGCTTGCCGTAATGCTCAAACTCCTTGACCTTGCTTGGATCGATGACGTAGCGGAGATGGCAGGTGATCATGGGATGGGTACTAACGCGTTATTTCACGATGGCATCGAATGCCAGGCCGAGGCGCTCCGTGTCGGCGCCGCCTCGCCCGGCCTCGATGAGGTCGCAGCCACCGACCAGTCCTCTTGACGAGCTTAGGCCTCAGCGATTGCGGCAATGGAAACCTTCAGACCTGGGATGCGGGCAGGGAGCTTTGCCGCTTGGCGAGCCGGAGGATTGGACGGAAACCACTTGATGTATTCCTCGTTCATTCCGGCAAAGTCATCCTCGTCTGCCAGCACGATAGTGACACTGACGATGCTCTCGATAGAGCTGCCTGCGGCCTCAAGAATGGCGGCGATATTGGTGAGGCATTGCCTGGTTTGCTCCTGAACCGTTGAGCCGACGATGGCGCCGGTGACGGGATCGTGTGGAGCAGTGCCGGAGACGAAGACCAGACCAGCGGCCCTTACCGCCTGGCTGTACAGAGGCGGCGGCTTGGCGGCCTTGCTGGTGAACACGATGTTACGAGGCATCATGGCTCCCTTCATGCTGTCAGGCATACCTTACCAGACGGCCGCCGGCTGGCGAACCGCGTCTGGGCCCGCATGCCATGACCCATGCCACAAGGCCGCCTATAGAGTGGCGGTCTGCTCTGTGTTCAGGTCATCGTCCGTTGCCATGCGCAATGGCAATTAGCCGGCGCCCGCGCGACGTATGTCTGCTGCCGGCGAGTCCCTCATGACGTTTGCCGCCAGCGCCAGGTTTGTCATCCACGCGAGAAGCGCTGCCTGTAGTGTCCATGCAGTCAGCCGGTACCAGTTGAACGCAATCTTGGCGTGGATTGCATCGGCGCTGAAGCCGTGTTCCAGAAGTTGTTGGTTGTACGGGGCCTCCAGTGCCTGTGACGCAATGAACCCGATGAGCGCAAGTGCTGCCGCGGACCACGGTGCCCACGCGGGAATGGCCCGGGGGTGGTGCACGATTAGCAGGGCGGCAAACACCCAGCTCAAGGAGAGGGCAACAATCACTGGGAAAGCGATCGCGATAGTGACCGAGGTACGAAGGAGCGGAACACGATGCGCGCCAAGAACGCCGCCACGGGAACACCCACCATCAGCACGGCAAGCGGCCATCCGGGCTTACCTCGGGATCTTGCATCCGCCATCGACCAGCGAAGAACAGCGTAGAGGAAAGTAAGCAGGAAACTGCTGAATGCCGCAGTGACGATCATCGAGTACACGTTCACGCTGGACCTCGCTCTCGGCAACGCACGCAAGTGGGAATGCTCGGCTGGGCAGTCGGCCTGACGGTCGGGTTTGTCCGCCGCCGCGCGGTGTTTGGCAAGCGGCCCAAAGCAGCCGGCAGCTGATGAGCCCGTTGAACTGTACCGGCATGTGCGCCGCGCCACACCGACTATCGTCAGCGCCCATGCGGCGTCAGGTCGGGCAGCGGGGCGCGGTCGCGTACATAGCGGTCCAGCCAGTCGCGCGCGGCGAGCTTGTAGCCGTCGGGGCGTTCGCGGGAGGGCGAAGCGTCAGCGCAGATGGTCGGTCGCCGCAGTAGTTTTCAACAGACTGCTGCTACGCCGCCCCGCGCCCCTGCTGGCTGGCGAAATACACCACCTTGCGCGCGCGCTGCACCTCGCCCAGGGGCCGGTGCGCGGCCAAGGCCTGCCAGGGGTCGAAGGCGCCGGCCTCGACCTGCTGTGCCAGCGCCTGGCCGGCCGCGGAGCCGCTGTCCTGCTGCGGCAGCAGCAGGCGCGCCACGGTGGTGTAGGGCGTGTCCCAGTTCACCGAGGCGTCCTCGATCGGCGTGTGGTGTTCGTTCACAAAGGGCTGCAGCTGCAGCTCCCAGGCCAGGGCCTGCCGGGCCAGGCGGGCAGAAAAGTCGGCACCCCAGTTGGTTTTCGCGCCCGGCGTGGCACTGCCGTTGGACGCGGCCGGCACCAGGCGCACGCGCACTGCATAGGGGCCGCAGGCGATCGGCAGCACGCTGTGCAGGGGCTCGGTGGCAAAGCCGCCGAAGGGCCGGCCCACGGTCTTGAGCATGCCGGCCAACCGCGCCATGCCGCCCAGCGGGCCGTAGCGCTTGAAGAGGTGCTTGAGCAGCGCGCCGCCGCCATCGGCGGCCGCCTGCACAAAGGCCACGAACTCGTCGCTCCTGGGGAAGGCGAACTTCTCCTGGTTGATGAGCAAGAAATCCTGGCTCTTGGCTGGGCCCTTGCCCAGCGCGGCCTCGCCCTGCACGCCCAGCACCTTGATGGCGAGGCCGCGGATGTCGGGAGTCTTGTCGGGCGCGTGGTCGAGGCCGCCGTTGGACAGGCGCAGCCAGACCTCATAACTCCCAGGTGTAGCGAACAGACCCTGGCGTGCGAACTCGGGCAGGTCGCCCAGCACCTCCAGCGTGCCGCGGGCGGCCGTCAGCTGCTTGCGGTGCAGGGTGCGGCCCACGCCATATTTGCGCGACTTGCGCGCCTGGATGGCGCGGAAGATCTCCACATAGGCGTCGAAGCGCTGGGCCTCGTCGGCGGTGATCTGTTCCTTCCAGGCGGTGCTGGGGGCTAGCGTATGAGGCATGGCGGCGGCGGTAGCTGGCGAACGCAAACGCGCCGATGCTACGCCTATAGCGCCTGTTTACGGTACTGGCTGGGCGTGATGCCGAGCGCGCGCTTCAGGCTGTGGCTCAGGTGGCTGGGGCTGGCATAGCCGCAATGCAGTGCCAGCTCGGCCATGGTGAGCCGGCCGGCGCGCAGCAGGGCCTGGGCGCGCTGCAGGCGCTGCTGGGCGATCCATTGCTGCACCGAACAGCCCATGGAGACGCGGAACATGCGCGCGAAATGGAACTCCGAGAGATGCACCAGGGCCGCCAGCCGGCCCAGGCTCAGCGCCTCGGCCGGGCCGGCGAGATGTGCCTCCACATGGGCCAGCACCAGGCGCCGCGCCGCGCCCGAGAGCCCACCCCTGGGGCGCAGCGCCGCGCCTCGTTGCGCCGGCGTGGCGGCCTGCAGCAGCAAGCGGTCCAGCGCGGCATGGCTGAGCGCCTGGGCCTGCAGGCGCTGCTGCGGCTCGGACCAGTCCAAGGCGGCCACCTGTTGGGCCCAGCCGGTCAGGGCCGGGTCCTGATCAAAGATGCGCGTCTGCAGGCTGAGCGCGCGCGGCTCGGCGTCCAGCAGCCGCACCACGCGCTCGGCCCAGGCGGTGCCGCTCCAGTACAGATGCACAAAGCGCTGCGGGCTGCCGATCAGCCATTGCGACTCATGCTCGGCCGGCAGCAGGCAATGGCAACCGGGCGATCCATGCGCGCCCGGCCGGCCCAGCAGCTCGGTCTGCCAGCCACCTTCCAGATAGACCGAGAGCGTGTGATGGCCGGGCTGCAGATAGGCGGTGCGGTCGTGTGCATTGCTCCATTGCACCAGTTCCAGGCCGTCGCCCAGCGCGCCGCGGCGCTCGGCGCGGGCGCGCGAGCGGCTCAGCACCTGGTCGACGCGTTCGGGCAAAAAATGCGGCTGCGGCATGGTGTGCCGATGCTAACCAGGGTCGGCGGGCCCTGCCGGCCTGGGGCCAAGCAAAGCGCAGGATCATGCAAATTCCCGACGCCTGGCCTGCCATGCTCGCCGCCATGCATGCAATCCTTCTCTACACCTTGGTGGTGCTGATCTGGGGCACCACCTGGATCGCGCTGAAATGGCAGCTGGGCGTGGTGGCGATCCCGCTCTCGATCGCCTACCGCTTCGGCCTGGCCGCGCTGATCCTGTTTGCCTGGCTGGCCTGGCAGCGCCGCCTGCAGCCGCCGCGCGGCAAGGCGGCGCTGTGGGTGCTGGGCCAGGGCCTGTGCCTGTTCTGCTGCAACTTCGTGTGCTTTCTGCAGGCCAGCCAGACCCTGGCCAGCGGCCTGGTGGCGGTGGTGTTCTCCAGCGCCACGCTCTGGAATGCCTTGCTGGCACGCCTGATACACGGCCGCGTGCTGGCACCGCGGGTGCTGGCCGGCGGGCTGCTGGGCCTGAGCGGACTGATCGCGCTGTTCTGGCCCGAGATCGGCCGCGCCAGCCAGGCCAGCCTGCAGGGCCTGGCCTGGGCGCTGGCCGGCACGCTGTGCTTCTCTACCGGCAATCTGCTATCGGCCGCGCTGCAGGGCCGCGGCCTGGCGCCGGCACAGACGAATGCCTGGGGCATGCTGGTGGGCACCCTGGTACTCCTGAGCTACTGCCTGCTGGCGGGCGTGCCCTTCAGCTACGAGCCGGGCTGGCGCTACAGCGCGGCGCTGCTCTACCTGGCGATCCCGGGCTCGGTGATCGGCTTTACCGCCTACCTGACCCTGGTGGGCCGCCTGGGCCCCGAGCGCGCCGCCTACGCCACCGTGCTGTTCCCGGTGGTGGCGCTGAATGTCTCGGCCTGGGCCGAGGGCTATCGGTGGACGGCGCCGGCGCTGCTGGGGCTGGGGCTGGTGATGGCGGGCAATATCTTGGTCTTTGCGCGTCAAGCGAGCAAGCCGGCCGCCAAGGCCTCAATGGCGGCCTCGTCCAGCGCCTCGGCCGCGAGCTGACGCCGTTCGCCCCAATGCTTGAAGTTGTTGGCCTGCGAGCGCGCGTAATGCGGGTCGTAGTGCAGCCGGGTGAGCTCGGCAAACAGGGGGGCCAGCTCGCCGGCGCGCGCCCAGGCCTGCCAGCGGTTCACCACCTCATGGCCATGGTGCTCGCGCAGGCGATCCAGGATGGCGGCCAGGGCCTCGCGGTCCTCGCCCAGGTAGGCGTAGTCGCGCAGCAGAAAGGCCTGGCGCGCCGCCTCGCTGGCGGCAATCTCGATGCAGGGGCTTTCGCGCAGGCGCTCCAGCAGGGTGGTGGGCAGGCTGAGCTTGCCGATCCTGCGGCTCTCGGCCTCCACGTACACCGGGCGGCCGAGGTCGAAACCCTCGATGGCATCGGCCAGCGCGGTTTCAAACGCCTTCTGCGACGGCTGCGGCTGGCCGGGCAGATTCCCCAGCATCGAGCCCTTGTGGCAGGCCAGGCCCTCCAGGTCCAGCACCTGGGCGCCCTGGCGCTGCAGCGCCTGCAGCACGCGCGTCTTGGCGCAGCCGGTGGCGCCGCACAACACCCGCAGCGGCAGCTGCGGCGCCAGGCGATCGAGCGCCTCGATCACATGGGCGCGATAGCGCTTGTAGCCGCCCGCCAGCTGCTGCGCGTCCCAGCCCACCAGGCGCAGCCACTGCACCATGGAGCCGCTGCGCATGCCGCCGCGCCAGCAGTAGACGAGTGGCTTCCAGTCGTGCGGCTTATCCTTGAACTCGGTTTGCAGATGGCGCGCCAGATTGGCCGCCACCATCGCGCCGCCCACGCGCCGCGCCTCGAAGGCGCCCCGCTGCTTGTAGAGCGTGCCGACGATGATGCGCTCGGCGTCGTCGAGCACGGGGCAGTTGATGGCGCCAGGAATGTGGTCGAGCGCGTACTCGGCGGGCGAGCGGGCGTCGATCAGGGTATGGAATTTGGGCAGGTCGGCGATCTGCGCCGGGCCGCGGGGAGGACTCATGGGCGGGATTCTGGCATGCGGGCCTGCGCGGCCCGGCACCGCCGTCGCCCTTGCCCTAGGACGCGCGCGGTGCGCGCAGCTTCTCCCACAGCGCCCAGGCCTCGCCCACCACGCCGCGGCGGAAGGCCAGCACGCAGACGATGAAGATCAGGCCGGTCACCAGGCTCACCGACTCGCCCAGGCCGTTGAACCAGGCGATGCCGGTGAGCCTGGCCAGGGCCTGGCCCAGATCGCCGATCTTGTTCTCCAGCGCGATGATGATCAGCGCGCCCACCATCGGGCCCACCATGGTGCCCATGCCGCCCACCAGAGTCATCAGTATCACCAGGCCCGAGGTGGTCCAGATCGCATCGGTGAGGGTGGCAAAGCCCAGCACCAGGGTCTTGGTGGCGCCTGCCAGGCCTGCCAGGGTGGCCGAGAGCACAAAGGCCACCAGCTTGAAGCGCTCGACGTCGTAGCCCAGAGAAACGGCACGCGGCTCGTTCTCGCGTATCGAGGTCAGCACCTGGCCGAAGGGCGAGTGCACGGTGCGGTAGATCAGCCAGAAGGCGGTGATGAAGATCGCCAGCACCACATAGAACAGGGTCAGGTCTTGCGTCAGGTCCAGACCCAGGAGGCTGCCACGCGGCACCGATTGCAGGCCGTCCTCGCCGCCGGTGAAGGACGCCTGCAGGAACACGAAGAACAGCATCTGGCTCAGCGCCAGCGTGATCATCGAGAAGTAGATGCCGGCGCGCTTGATCGCCAGCAGGCCGAACAGCAGGCCCATCGCCCCGGCCGCCGCCGCGCCCAGCAGCAGGCCCAGCGGCGTGGGCAGGCCCCAGACCTTGAGCGCATGGCCCGCCACATAGGCGGCCGTGCCCAGGAAGGCGGCGTGTCCAAAGCTCAAGAGGCCCGTGTAGCCGACCAGCAGATTGAAGGCGCAGGCAAACAGCGCGTAACACAGCACCTTCATCACGAAGATCGGGTACACGCCCAGCAGCGGCAGCGCCGCAATGGCGATGAAGAGGGCGGCGTAGCCGGGCAGGGGGTTGCGGGCCGTCGTCGTCATGTCGATTTACTTTTCCTTGCCGAACAGGCCGGCCGGGCGGACCAGCAGCACGATGGCCATCACCACGAACACCACCGTGTTGGCGGCCTCGGGGTAGAACACCTTGGTCAGGCCCTCGATCACGCCCAGGCCCAGACCGGTGAGTATGGAGCCGAGGATGGAGCCCATGCCGCCAATCACCACCACCGCGAACACCACGATGATGAGGTTGCTGCCCATCAGTGCCGAGACCTGCAGGATGGGCGCGGCCAGCACGCCGGCAAAGGCGGCCAGCGCCACGCCGCCGGCATAGGTGAGGGTGATCATGCGCGGCACATTGATGCCGAAGGCCTGCACCAGTTTCGCGTTCTCGGTGCCGGCGCGCAGCGTGGCGCCCAGCGAGGTCTTCTCGATCAGCGCCCACACTGCGATGCAGACGGTGATCGAGGCCAACACCACCCAGGCGCGGTAATTGGGCAGCATCATGAAGCCCAGGTTGGTGGCGCCCTGCAGCGCTTCGGGCACCGCGTACTGCTGGCCCGAGACGCCGTAGAAGCTGCGGAAGATGCCCTCGGTGACGAGGGTGATGCCAAAGGTCAGCAAGAGGCCATAGATATGGTCCAGCTTGTAGAGCCATTGCAGCAGCGCACGCTCGATCACGATGCCCAGCGCGCCCACCACCAGCGGTGCCAGCAAGAGCATGGCCCAGTAGTTGATGCCCAGATACTCCAGCCCCATCCAGGCCAGGAAGGCGCCCATCATATAGAGCGCGCCATGGGCGAAGTTGATGATGTTGAGCATGCCGAAGATGACCGCCAGGCCCAGCGACAGCATCGCGTAGAACGAGCCATTCACCAGGCCCAGCAGCAGCTGGCCCAGCAGGGCCGGCAAGGGGATTCCGAAGAAGTCAGTCATCTCGGTTCAGCCTGCTCAAGCCATCAACATCATCATCACTTCTTCACCGCGGGGCACTTGCTGTCTGCCAGCTTGGTGAAGGCGTCATTGCCGGGGATGCGGGTCACGACCTTGAAATAGTCCCAGGGCTCCTCGGATTCCTTCTGCGACTTCACCTGCAGCAGGAACATGTCGTGGATGCCGCGGCCGTCTTCCTTGCGTATCGTGCCCTTGGTGTAGAAGTCGTTGATCGGCGTGTCCTTCATCTTGGCCAGCACCTTGTCGGCATCGTCGGTCTTGGCGGCTTCCACGGCCTTCAGGTAATGCATGGCGGCCGAGTAGTCGGCGGCCTGCAGCGAGGAGGGCATGCGCTTCATCTTTTCAAAGAAGCGGCGGCTCCAGGCGCGCGCCTCGGGGCTCTGGTTCCAGTACCAGCTGTCGGTCAGGTACATGCCCTCGGTGGTTTTGAGCCCGAGCGAATGGATGTCGTTGATGAACATCAGCAGGCCGGCCAGCTTCATGGTCTTGGTGATGCCGAACTCGTTGGCCGCCTTGATGGTGTTGATGGTGTCGCCGCCGGCATTGGCCAGGCCCAGGATCTGCGCGCCGCTGCCCTGTGCCTGCAGCAGGTAGGAGCTGAAATCGCTGGCGTTGAGCGGGTGCTTGACGCTGCCCACCACCTTGCCGCCGCTCTTGGCGACCACAGCGGCGGTGTCGCTCTGCAGCGAGGCGCCGAAGGCGTAGTCGGCGGTGAGGAAGTACCAGCTCTTGCCGCCGCCCTTGGTGACGGCCGCGCCCGTGCCATTGGCCAGCGCCACGGTGTCGTAGGCGTAGTGGATGGTGTAGGGCGAGCAATCTTCGTTGGTGAGGCGGGCCGAGCCGGCGCCGATGACGACGAAGGGGCGCTTCTTCTCGGCCGCGATCTTGGACATGGCCAGGTTTGCGCCCGAGTTGGTGCCGCCTATCAGCAGGTCCAGGCCTTGCGTGTCTATCCACTCGCGCGCCTTGGAGGCGGCCACGTCGGCCTTGTTCTGGTGGTCGGCGAACAGCAGCTCGATCTTCTTGCCGGCCACCTGGCCCTTCATATCGGCGATCGCCAGCTTGATGGCCTCCACGCCGCCGGCGCCGTCGATGTCGGCATAGACGCTGGACATGTCGGTGATGATGCCGATCTTGACCACATCCCCCGAGATCTGGGCCTGGGCCGCGCCGCCGCAGGCAAGCAGGCTGGCGAGCGTGATGCGCGAGAGGATATTGACGGATTTCATGGACGGTCTCCTTCTAGGTGATCAATCATCAGACACTCAACAATTCGTCCAGCTTGGACTGCTTGGCGGCCAGCTCGGAAGCGGGGAAGGACTCCACCACCTCGCCATGCTCGATGACGACGAAGTGATCGGCCAGCGGCGCGGCAAAGCGGAAGTTCTGCTCCACCATCACGATGGTGAAGCCCTCGGCCTTGAGCGCCCGGATCATGCGCGCCAGCGCCTGCACGATCACCGGCGCCAGGCCCTCGGAGATCTCGTCCAGCAGCAGGATGTCGGCGCCCACGCGCAGGATGCGCGCCACCGCCAGCATCTGCTGCTCGCCGCCCGAGAGCCGCGTGCCGGGGCTCATCCGGCGCTCGGCCAGATTGGGGAACATGGCGTAGATCTGCTGCTCGCTCATGGGCTTGCCACGCCCGCCCTTGAGCATGGGCGGCAGGCGCAGGTTCTCCTCGGTGCTGAGCGAGGCAAAGATGCCGCGCTCCTCCGGGCAATAGCCCAGGCCCAGATGGGCGATCTGGTGGGTGGGCAGGTGGATGCTTTCCACCCCATGCACCTTGATAGAGCCCTTGCGCGCCCCCGTCAGGCCCATGATGGCGCGCAGCGTGGTGGTGCGGCCGGCGCCGTTGCGCCCCAGCAGGGTCATGACCTGACCCTTGGGCACGGCCAGGTTGATGCCATGCAGGATATGACTCTCGCCGTACCAGGCGTGCAGATCCTTGATTTCCAAAGCGGCGGTCATCAGTGGGCCCCCTGGAGTTCGGCCGCTTCACTGCCCATATAGGCTTCCAGCACCGCGGGATGCCGGGAGACGCTGTCGTAATCGCCCTCGGCCAGCACCGCGCCGCGCGCCAGCACGGTGATGCGGTCGGCGATGCGCGAGACCACGCGCATATTGTGTTCAACCATCAGCACGGTGCGCCCCTGGGCCACGCGCTTGATCAGATCGGTGACGCGTTCCACATCCTCATGGCCCATGCCCTGGGTGGGCTCGTCCAGCAGCATCAGCTCGGGCTCCATCGCCATGGTGGTGGCGATCTCGAGCGCGCGCTTGCGGCCATAGGGCAGGTCGCCGGCCTTGAGCTGCGCCATCTCGCGCAGGTCCACCAGCTCCAGCAGGGCCAGCACGCGCGCGTCCAGCTGCTGCAGGCCGGTCAGGCCCTTCCAGAAGTGGTAACTGGTGCCGGTGAAGCGCTGCAGGCCGATGCGCACGTTCTCCAGCACGGTCAGATGCGGGAACACCGCCGAGATCTGGAACGAGCGGATCACGCCACGGCGAGCGATCTCGGCGGGCTTCTCGCCGGTGATGTCGATGCCGTTGAAGAGAATCTTGCCGCGCGTCGGCTCAAGAAACTTGGTGAGCAGGTTGAAGCAGGTGGTCTTGCCGGCGCCGTTGGGGCCGATCAGGGCGTGGATATGGCCACGCCGGACCTGCAGGTTCACCTTGTCGACCGCGGTGAAGCCCTTGAAGTCCTTGCTGAGCCCGGTGGTCTCGAGTATCAGTTCGCTCATGAGGAAACGCTTTTCCTTTGCTCGCTGTTCTACCTGCTGCTGCAGCTGTGCAGACTGCCGAATGTAGGTGGCCTCAGCCTAACGCAGGGATCGGACCTACCTTTACGTAGCATTGCGCAAGGGTTTGCCCTCGTCGGGCTGACACCTTGGCGACATAAAGCCCTGGGTCCGTGCAAGCATGCGCCCCGGTGGCCGGGGCGATGCCCAAGCCCTAATTCGGCACGTCGATGGCGCCGGAGCTGACGCTGATCAGCTCGCCGGCCCCCGGTGCGGCGGCGATGGCCGGCAGGTTGGCATCCGTCAGCGGGCTCGCGGCCGACGCGCGCGCCTTGGCGCGCACCAGCTGCGACTCCGGCAACGGCGTGCCCTTGTCCAGCCGTGCCCACATCAGCTCGAGCGCGCGCAGCGTGTAGACATGCAGCGGCACCAGGGTGCGCGGGTAGAAACCGACCAGCGCATCGAAGTGGTTGGCGTCCACCACCTCGTAGTAGCGCAGCGCGCTGGCCGTCTCGACCTTGCGGTTCAGCGCCAGATAGGGGCGCGAGGTGTGGTTCACCGGAATCAGCGCGTCGGCGCGGCCATGCACGATCACCGCGGGCTTGCCGCGCAGATCGCCGCTCACCCGCACCTCGGCAATGCCGGCCTTGATGCGTGCGGCAAGCGCCGCTTCGGCCGCGCTGGGCGCGCGCTGGCCGACGGTGGTGCCGGTGGCGAGGCGGCGCAGGCAGGTGGCGCCGTCGAGATAGAAATCGGGCTGGCCGCTGCTGGCCGAGCTGGCGAGCAGATACAGCGCCGGACCACCGAGTGCGCCGTCGGCCACCAGGTTGTAGGCACCGCCCAGGAAGCCGAGGCCGCCGCCGCTGGCCCAGCCGGCCCGGAAGGCCGCGGCGTCGGGCGCCACCCCCACCTGGTAGCCGGCGTTGATGCCCGCCACGCTGTAGCCGCACAGCGATTCGCTCACCGCGGCGCGCGCGTAGGCATTCGCATAGGTATGCGCCACCAGCTCGGTGAACTCGAAGCCGGCATGGCTGTCGTGCAGCGGGTCGCTATCGGCCTCCCAGCCATAGGCGTGCAGCCGCGCCAGCGCGTCGGCCGCTTGCTCGGCCAGGTTGCTGCCGTTCACCAGCCCTTGGGCCGCCAGCGCCGCGCAGCGATTGGCGGCATAGGGAGCGATCACAAAGGCGCTGCTGCCGACCAGCGCGGCCGATTGGGTGGCGCAGGCCTGGTAGAGCGCGGCCATGGTGGTGTAGTCGTACAGCGGCTTGCCGGCCTGCGGCACCGCGACGCCGGCGCGCCGCACCGTCAGGCCGGCGTTCTCGGGCAGATTCAGCTGCGGCTCGCCCGCCACCACGCCGTGGATCAGGCCTTCGCCGTCCTGCTCGGCGGCGCGCAGCACGGCGGCGCCGCCGTTGGAGATGCTGGAGGCGATCACCCGGGTGTTGGCGGGCGAGAAGTCCTGGCCGGGGAAATGCTTGTTCAGCACATACAGCGCCAGCTGGATCGACTGCAAGGTGTAGCGGCCCCAGTCCTTCTCGGGGTTCTGCTTGCCATGCGCATGCTTGAGCGCGATGCGGTTCGGGTAGCGGGCGCGGAAGCTGGCGAGATCGTCGCCCAGCAGATTGGCGTTGAAGCCCAGGTCCTTGCGGCTGCCGGCGCTGGCGAGGCGGCCGTCCGGCGCAAAGCTCTGGTCGCGGTCGAGGTCGTGCGCGCCCATGCCGCCGCCCTTGTCGTTCATGGCCACGGCGCAGCCCTTGTTGAGGGCCCATTCGCCGATGGTGCCGAGCTCGCCATAGACCGGACGCGAGCCGCTGGACGGCACGGCGACGATGCAGGGGCGGGCGCTGTCGAAGTGGCTGGGGATGGCCACCACCATGCTGACATTGCGCAGGCCGCTGCCGTCGTCGGCCAGCGCGGTGTATTCGCTGCCCCTGTTGGCGGCGGCCGAGACCTTGCCGTAATAGCTGCCGAAGCCACCGGCCGCGCTGACGTCGAGCAGACCGGTGTAGCTGGTCTGTATCGCCAGCGTGCGCAGATCGGCCGCGGTTGGCTGGGCCGGCAGCTTGAAGCTCAGCAAGGCGTCCAGCGTGCCGGCGGTGCCGGTCAGCAGGCCCTGGCTGACGCCGTCATAGTCGCTGCGCTGTGGCTCGGCGAGCAAAAAGCTGGGGCGCAGCTTGTAGGGGGCGGCCGGCTTGTCGTCGCTGCCGCCGCAGGCGGCCAGCAGCAGGGTGCAAAGGCTCAGGGCGGCGGTGCCGCCGCGCTTGTACGTCGTCATGGTGCTTGTCTCCGTCGATGGCTCGGAGGCAACCATAGGCAGGGCCCGGCGGGCGCGCCATCATGCAATTGAGTGACGCGCCTGCTCCATCAGGCGTTGCGCGAGCGCGGCCTTGTCGTGCACCTGCAGCTTGGCGTAGGCGCGGCTGAGCTGGCTGCGCACTGTGTTCGGCGCCACGCCGAGTTCGCGCGCGATCTGCTTGTGGCTGAGCCCGGCGGCAAAGCGCCGTGCCACCGCCTGCTCGGCCGGCGTGAGCTGCGAGGCCGCGCTCAGCGCATGCGCCTCGCAGCGCCACAGCCCCTCCTGCGGACGCGCACTCAGCTCGATATGCAGACCGCGGTAACTCTGGCCCAGGCGCAGCTGCGCCAGCGCTGCGTCCGGCAGCTGGTGCCCGCAGAAGGTCTGCCATTCGCGCTGCAGCAGCGCGAGAAAGGGCGGGTCGGCCGATTCGATGCCGCCCTGCAGATTCACCAGCGCAGCGGCGCGGCCGGCCAGCACGGCGTCCTGGCGGTTCAGCAAGGCCTTGCGGTGCAGCGCGATGGCGCGCGACAGATGGCACCAGGCCGCATGCAGGTGTTCGGCGTCCTCGGCCCGGAAGCCGCGCGCCTCGCCGCGGTACAGCACCAGCCAGCGCCCCGGGCTGCGCTGGTCCGGGCGGTCGCCGTACAGCAGCAGATGCCGCAAGCCATAGCGGCGCGAGAAAGCGTCCATCTCCGGCAAGACCTGACCCCGGCGCCGGTACAGAGCCTGGCAGTCCACCGCCAGCGGCCGATCCAGGCCGCGCAGAAAGGCCTGGGTCACCGGATCGTGCCCCGACACCGCGCCATAGGCCTGCAGGATATGTTCCTCGCGCTGGTGCACATGGGCCTGCGTGATCAGCAGACCGGTGCGCGGATCGCGGCCGGCCTCGCCCAGGCCCAGCACCGCGCCATCGAAACCTATCCAGCGCTTCAGCAAGGCCAGCGCCGCGCCCGGGAAGGCCTGGTAGCCGGCCTGCTCGGCCAGCTCGTACAGATCCACCATGGTGCGGGAGAACGCCTGCATGGCCGCATGATGGCATGCTGGTCGCGGCGCCGCGCCAGGACTTTCCACAAGCGGGCGGAGTCGAGCTAATCTCGCCCCAGCAAGGACCTCAACCGTGGCATCCAACCCTTTTCTTGCGCCCGCGGCGCAGCCCAGCGGCCTGGAGCTTGGCCGGCTCAGCGCGCTCATCATCGACGAGAGCGAGCTGCAGCGTTCGGTGCTGGGCCGCATGCTGCGCGATATGGGCGTGCCGCAGGTGGCGGCGGCGCGGCGCCCCGAGGAGGCGCACCGCATGATCAAGTCGGCGGCGCAGCCCTACGACATCATCCTCAGCGAGTTCCACTTCTCGCGCCAGGCCGCGCACGATATGAGCGGGCAGGACCTGCTGGACGAACTGCGCCAGTCCAGGGGCCTGCCGATGCAGACCGCCTTCATCATGGTGACCGACGAGGCGCGCCACCCCCAGGTGGCCTCGGCGCTGGAAGGCGCGCTGGACGACTATCTGCTCAAGCCCATCACGCGTGCGCAGTTCGAGGAGCGCCTGCAGGTGGTGCTGGAGCGCAAGGCCGCCTTCAAGGAGGTGTTCCAGGCCATCGACGCGGGCGACTATGCCGGCGCGGCCCAGCGCTGCGAGCGCATGTTCCAGGACAGCGCGCTCTACAAGGTGTACGCGGCGCGCATAGGCTCCGAGCTGTACCTGCGGCTCAAGCAGCTGGACGCGGCGCGCCGCATGCTGGAATCGTTGCTGGCGCACAAGGCCGTGCCCTGGGCGCGCCTGGGCCTGGCCAAGATCGACCTGGAGGGCGCCGACCCCGAGCAGGCCTGCCGCTCGCTGGAGACGCTGCTGGCCGAGAACCCGGCCTATGTCGATGCCTACGATGTCTATGGCCGGGCGCTGCTCGAGAAGATGGAGTTCGAGTCCGCCGCCGAGGTGTTTGCCAAGGCGGTGCAGATCTCGCCCGGCAATGTTTCGCGCCTGCAGAAGCTCGGCATGCTGCAGCTCTATCTGGGCGAGAGCGCGGCGGCGGCCCAGCATCTGGGCGCGGCGCTGGAGATCGGCGCGTTCTCGCGCGCGCTGGACTACCAGGGCGTGGTGGCGCTGGGCGTGGCCTGCCTGGACCTCGGTGGCAAGAACGCGCTGGAGGCGGGCGAGCGCGCCCACAAGTTTCTGCAGGAGGCGCTGATGCGCTGGCCGGAGAGCTTTCGGCTGCGCATGCTGATGCTGCTGCTGGACGTGGTGCAGGCGCTGCAGCTGCGCCAGTCCGAGGCCGTGGCGAGCGGCCTGGTCCGGCTGGCGGCTCAGCTGGAGCAGCCCGAGTTCAGCTTCGAGATGGCAGGCAGCCTGATCCAGCTGATCGCACGCAGCGCCGGCACGCAGGCCCTGCCCGAGGCCCGGACCTGGGTGGCGCGCGCGACGCAGCGCTTTTGCGTCTCGCACCAGCGCACGCGCCTGCTGGAGCTGGCCGCGGCGCGCCTGCCAGTGCTGCAGGAGCTGGTGCGCGAGAGCGCCGCCACCATCAACGAGCAGGCGCGCGAGGCGATGGGCCATCTGGTGAACCGCCAGCCCGAGCTGACCCTGCGCGCGCTGGTGGACCTGGCCTCGCGCAGCCTGAACGGGCGCATCATCAAACTGGCGCAGGCGACGCTGGAGCACCACGGCCAGCATCTCAACCCGGCGCTGGCGAAGCGGCTGGCGGTGGAGATCGAGATGCTGCAGCCCGAGGTGGCGCCACGCGCCATCGTGAAGCGCAGGGTCTAGTTCGCTGCGTGCAGCGACCAGTCGTCACGCGTGATCTCGTAGACGCTGCAATCCATCTCGTACCAGCGCTGCTCGCCCTTGTAAGCCATGCCCAGGCGCTTCATGACGGTGGCCGAGGCCTGGTTCTCGGGATGGCAGACCGCGCACAGCAGTGGCGCCTGCAGCGCGTCGAAGGCGAAGGCGGCCATGCGTTTGGCGGCCTCAGAGGCATAGCCCTGGTGCCAGTAGCGGGGATGCAGGCGCCAGCCCAGCTCCAGCGGATTGGCCGGGTCGCGACCCAGGTGCTGCACGCAACCCATGCCGATCACCGCGCCGCTGGCTTCCTCGACGAAGGCCCACCAGGAGAAACCGAACTCGATCCAGCGCTGCTGGATGCGGGCTATCATCGCTGCCGTCTCTTCGCGGGTCTCGGGCTTGCCGGTGATGTAGCGCATCACCTCGGGCAGGCTGTTGAGCGCGAACAGGCCCTCCAGATGGGTTTCGTTGACGGGCTCGAGGCGCAGGCGGGCGGTGGTGAGTACGGTCATCGTCGGGCTTTCAGCAAGGAAGCCCCGACTCTGCCACGGCCCGTCCGGGCCGCCATCGGTCACCCATCCAGCCTTTGCTGGAACACCAGGCCGGCGTGCTCGCGCAGCGCATGGAACTTGATCTTGGGCCAGTTGCTCTCGATCGCGCGCAGCTCCGGCGCGTACTCGACCAGCACGGTGGGCGCGTCCACCGCGTCGTAGGCCATGCGGTGGTCATTCGCGGCGATGAAGCGCTTGAGCTCGGCTTCGTCGTCGCAGGTGACCCAGCGCGCCACCTGGAAGCGGCTCGGTGCGATGCGCGCCTTCACGCCGTACTCATGCTCCAGGCGGTGCGCCACCACCTCGAACTGCAGCTGGCCCACCGCGCCCAAGAGCAGCACGCTGCCGGCGATGGGGCGGAACACCTGGATCGCGCCCTCTTCGCCCAGCTGGGTGAGGCCGGCGCGCAGCTGCTTGGTCTTGAGCGGGTCGGCCACTTCCACCGAGCGGAACATTTCCGGCGCGAAGAAAGGCAGGCCGGTGAACTGCAGGGCCTCGCCCTCGGTGATGGTGTCGCCTAACTGCAGGACGCCGTGGTTGGGGATGCCGATGATGTCGCCGGCAAAGGCCTCGTCGAGCAGCTCGCGGCGCTGCGAGAGAAAGCTCACCACCGTGTTGGGCCGCAGCTCCTTGCCCGAGCGCACCACCTTCAGGCGCATGCCGCGCTCGAAATGGCCCGAGGCCACGCGCAGGAAGGCGATGCGGTCGCGATGCGCCGGGTCCATATTGGCCTGGATCTTGAACACCACGCCGCTGAACTTGGGCTCCTCGGGCTTGACCACGCGCTGCATCGCGGGGCGGTCAGAGGGGGCGGGGGCCAACTCCACCAGCGCGTCGAGGATTTCCTGCACGCCGAAGTTGTTGACCGCCGAGCCGAAGAACATCGGCGTCTGGCGGCCGGTGAGGAACTCGTCCAGATTGAACTCGGGCGCGGCCTCGCGCACCAGCTCGATCTCTCCTTCAGCGTTCTCGTACTGCAGGCCGAAGCGCTCGGCATAGGCGGGGTTGTTGAGCCCGTCCAGCACCTCCTCGGTGCCGGCCACGCGGTCCTCGCCGGGGGCGAACACGCGCATGCGCTGCTGGCGCAGGTCCATCACGCCATGGAACTGCTTGCCCATGCCTACCGGCCAGGTGAAGGGCACCACGGTCATGCCCAGCTCACGCTCGATCTCGTCCATCAGCGCCAGCGGCTCCTGCACCTCGCGGTCCATCTTGTTGACGAAGGTGAGGATGGGGGTGTTGCGGGCGCGGCAGACCTGCAAGAGGCGGCGCGTCTGCGGCTCCACGCCATTGGCCGCGTCGATCACCATCAGCGCCGCGTCCACGGCGGTGAGCACGCGGTAGGTGTCTTCCGAGAAGTCCTGGTGGCCCGGGGTGTCGAGCAGGTTGATGACGCAGTCGCGGTACTCCATCTGCATCACCGATGAAGCCACCGAGATGCCGCGCTGCTTTTCGATCTCCATCCAGTCCGAGGTGGCATGCCGCGAGGCCTTGCGCGCCTTCACCGAGCCGGCGATCTGGATCGCGCCCGAGAACAGCAAGAGCTTCTCGGTGAGCGTGGTCTTGCCCGCGTCGGGGTGGGAAATGATGGCAAAAGTGCGGCGGCGGCGCACTTCGCTTTCGATACGGGGAACGACGGGGGACGGCTGGTCGGCGGACATGGTGGCTGGCGGCAGGCGCGGCCAGGCCCATGGGCGGCGCGCGGTCTTTTGGCGGGGAAGGGGCGGATTATCGCAGGGGGTGGGGGAGGGCGTCTGGCGGCGTGGGATGGCCGGCTTGCAGCGGTTGGTCAGCTGGGCCGCGGTGTACATTGATGACCACCTCCACTGCGTCTATGGCGGGATCCTTCCCGCATTCGTCCAGTCAGGCGAGGCGGCGCAAGCCCCGGAGCTTGGTGCTCGTTGAGGCAAACCCTCTGGGTCTCCTGCGCGCGGCCGGCGAGATGGCGCATTACGCGATGTTCGAGTCGATGACGCGCCCATACTTTGCCGACTTCGCGCAGGGCGATGTCGAGGCGGCGCGCCACGTCATCGACTTCTATGGTGGCCTGGGCACCTTCGACTCGATGCCGCCGAAGGTTCGCAGCAACATCGTCGCGACCACAGCGGTGAACATACGCGACTGGTCGTCAGGAACGCCCTTTGAACCCAGCAAAGAAGCGCTGCGGTCGATCGCCATTCCGACGACGTTGGTTCGCGGAGGGGATGGCCACCCGGCCATGCGCAGGATCGCCGAGCTTCTACGTGACTCGATCCCTGCGGCGCAGCTCGTCACGATCGAGGGCGGGAGTCACTTTCTTCCCAGCAGCCATGCGGCAGAGATCGCCGCACTGGTTCGGCAGCATGTCGATGGAATGCCGACGGGGTAAGGCTTGAGGCCCGCTTGCGTGGCTCGGCGGCCATGTCCCGAGTCCGAGCGCTTCGGTCGAGTGTCGATCCATGTGCGGCCGTGGTCGTCGAAAAGCGCTGTATTCACCGACTGCACCCGCTGTAGCCATCATTCCATTCACCACCCCAAGGCCAGCAGCCGCCCCGCAGGCCATCGCAAGAACCGGGTGGCTCCTCGTCAGTCCCGCTCCTAGCATGGCCGTCATCAACAAATTTGAGTGCCAGCCATGCCCGCCCATCCCACCCCCTACCGCATCACCCCCTTGCGCCCCAGCTTCGTGCAGCGCGCCCGCGCCGCGGGCCTGGACGATCTGAATCAGCCGGTGGAGCGGCATGTGGCCGAAGGCGGCGAGCCCTGCCGCGACGCCCTGCGCCGCGCCCGCCCCGGCGAGGCGCTGCTGCTGGCGAGCTACTGCCCCTTCGAGCAGGCCGGCCCTTACCGCGAATACGGCCCGGTGTTCCTGTTGGCCGATGAGGCGGCCGCGGTGCAGGGCGCCGAGCGCCTGCCCATCAGCGGCGATGAACCCTACCTGGGTGCGAGCTTTGTGCTGCGCGCCTACTCGGCGGGCGAGCGCATCGTCGATGGCGCGGTGCTCGCGGCCCGCGATGCCGAGGCGCATCTGCAGGGACTGCTGGCGCGCGCGGACGTGGCCTTTGTGCTGGCGCGCTTTGCCGGCTATGGCTGCTATGCCTGCCGCATTGATCGAACTCAGCCTGAGTAGCGCAGCACCTGCGCGATCAAGCGCTCCACATAGCTCTCCTTCTCCCCCACCGGCGCCACATAGTGCAGCGCCTCGCGCGCGGCCGCCTCGCCGGCGCGCTTGAGCATCACCCAGGCCGCCAGGTATTGCGAGGCCAGGCAGCCACCCGCGGTGGCGATCGGGCCGCGGGCGTGGAAGGGCTCGTCCAGCACGCGGGCGCCGGCCTCGATGACCCAGGGCTTGGTGATCAGGTCGGTGCAGGCCGGCATGTCGCCCAAGAGGCCCAGGCGTGCCAGCAGCAGAGTGCCCGAGCATTGCGCGCCGATCAGCTGCTTCACCGGGTCGAGCTGCAGGCGATCCAGCAGGCTCGAGTTCTCGGCGATGGCGCGGGTGTAGATGCCCGAGCCGAACAGCACCACCTCGGCCTCGTTGGCCCATTCGAGCGGCCGCTGCAGCTGCACGCTGACGCCGTTCATTGATGTGACGGCGTGACCCGGGCCGCACAGCTCGGCGTTGAAACCCTGGGGTTTCAGGCGGTTCAAGAGGCCCAGCGCGACGAAGCTGTCGAGTTCGTTGAACCCGTCGAAGGTGAGGATGGCGATCCGGGTGGGATGCGGGATGGGGGTGATCTCACTCATGGTGCGATGGTGGCCCGGGGGCTACAGTCCGCGCCATCTTACGTTGGGCCCAATCGCCATGTCCTCGATTTCTTTGCATGCCGCGCCGGATACGCGCCGCTGGGGCTGGCTGCCGCGCGTCGGCAGTTGGCGCTATTACGCCCTGTTGGGCGCCATCGGCATGCTGGTGCTGGGCCCGCTGGGCGGCATCACCGCCGCCTTCATGAACTTCTCGATCGGCTTTTTCGTCGGCGGGCAGGTGCTGGCGGGCATCCTCGGTTCGGTGGTCACCTATGGCTACGGCACCGAGGGCAAGCATGGCGCCAACTACATCCAGACCACCGCCGCCTCGGTGGCCGGCATGATGGCGATGAGCACCCTGATCCAGGCCATGACCTGGATGGGCATGCCGGCGGTGCCGAACTGGCAGCTCGTCACCTATATGCTTTGCATCGGCATGATGGCCGCCGGCATCGGCATGCTCTATACGCCCATCCTGGTGGAGCGCATGCAGCTGACCTTCCCCTCGGGGCTGGCGGTGGCCAACATCCTGCGTGCGCTCACCGACCCGGTGCTGCTGAAACGCTCGGTTTCGCGCCTGTTCGGCGGCATGGGCGCGGGGGCTGCGGCCGGGCTGGCCGCGGCCAAGCTGCCGCTGCTGGAGGCGATCGAGCTCTCGGCCTCGACCTTTGGCGCTGGCCTGATCGTGGGCGCGCGCGTGGGCATACCGGCCATCGTGGGCGGCCTGGTGTTCTGGGCCCTGGGGCCCTTCTTCATCGGCATCGGCTGGCTCAAGGCCGGCGAGCCCTTCCGCAAGATTGCCTTCCTGATCGCGCTGGGCCTGATCCTGGGCGCGGCCATCGTTGACCTGACGTTGATCTTCTGGCGCGCCGCACGACGCCTGCGCGACGTCAACGTGCTGCATACCGAGGTGCCCGAAGAGCAGCGCACCGGCCCGCGCGCCAGCACCCCGCGCCTGCTCGCCTGGGTGGGCCTGTGGACCGCGGCCACGGTGGTCTGCGGCGTGCAGTTCTTCCACGAGCCGCTGGGCTATATGCTCTTGGCGGTGGGCCTGGTCTATGTGTTTGCCATCGTCAACGGCATCTCGCTAGGCCTGACCGACCAGAACCCGATTTCATCGGCCTTTGTGGTGACGGTGCTGATACTGGCCAGCATAGGCCTGAAGGACCCGGTGCTGGGCCTGCTGGCGGCGATGGTGGTGTTCGTCTCGGCCAGCGTGGCGGGCGATATGCAGCAGGACCGTTCGACCGGCTGGCGCCTGGGTTCCAACCGTGCGCTGCAGTTCCGCTTCCAGGTGGCCGGCCTGCTGCTGGGCTCCATCCTGGCGGTGCTGATCGCCAAGCTCTTCATGTCGGCCTACCCGGTGCTGAACCTGGACCAGACCGCCATGAGCGCGAGCGAAGCGCCGGCGCAATGGACCTCGGCGATGACCTACAAATTCGTGGGCGCGCTGCGCAGCCTCACCGACCCCAAGCCCTACCAGACCGATGCGATCCTGATCGGCGTGGCGATCGGCCTGGCGACCGAGCTGCTGCGCAAGCTGATCTGGGGCCATGCCGGCTACCGGCGCTGGGCGGTCTCCGGCAAGGGCGCCTTTGCCGCCGACTTCGTGCTCGACGCGGTGCTGCTGCCCAGCCCCTATGCGTCGTCGTTCGGCGGCTTCGTCAACCTCAGCACCTCGGCCTGGTTCGCCGGCGGCGGGGTGATCTCCAGCTTCATCAACACGGTGAGCCGGCCCAAGGCGGGCGAGGACGAGCTGCCCTCGGACATGAGCTCGACCTCGCTGGTGGGCGGCGGCCTGATCGCCGGCGATGCCCTGGCCGCGCTGGGCCTGGGCATCGCGGGTCTGCTGGCGGTGTTGTGAGCGAGCGTGCAGGGCCTCAGCCCTGCACCGGCTCGAAGCGCCCCAGGAAGAAGCGCAGCTGCTCGGGCTCGTAGCTGAAGCGCAGGCCCTTGATGCTGGCCGCCTGCTCATGCACCGCGATCACGCTCTCGGCCACCACGTCCATATGCGCCTGGGTGTAGACGCGGCGCGGGATGGTCAGGCGCACCAGCTCCAGCTTGGGGAAGTAGTTCTCGCCGGTCTTGGCATTGCGGCCGGCCGAGACCACGCCGCGCTCCATAGCGCGCACCCCTGAATCCACATAGAGCGCCGCGGCCAGCGCCTGCGCCGGCAGCAGCTCCTGGGGCACATGCGGCAGGATGCGCCGCGCATCCAGGAATACCGCATGCCCGCCGATCGGCCGCACGATGGGCACGCCCGCATCGGCCAGCTTGTTGCCCAGGTACTCGACCTGGCCGACGCGGGCGCGGATATGGTTGTCGTCGATGCTTTCGCGGATGCCGATCGCCATCGCCTCCATATCGCGGCCGGCCAGGCCGCCATAGGTGTGCAGGCCCTCGTAGACCACGATCATGTCGCAGGCGCGGCGGTAGAGATCGTCGTCATTGACGGCCAGGAAGCCGCCGATATTCACCAGCGCGTCCTTCTTGGCGCTCATGGTCGCGGCGTCGGTCAGCGCACAGATCTCGTGCACGATGCTGGCCACTGACTTGTCGGCATAGCCCGACTCGCGCTGCTTGATGAACCAGGCGTTCTCGGCCACGCGCGTCATGTCGTGCACCAGCAGCACCTTGTGGCGGGTGCACCAGTCGCGCAGCTCGCGCAGATTGGCCATCGAGATCGGCTGACCGCCGGCCATGTTCACGCTGGTGGCCATGCTCACATAGGGAATGCGACCGGCGCCCACCTTCTCCACCAGGGCGTCGAGCTTGGCGATGTCCACATTGCCCTTGAACGGGTGCTCGCTGGTCGGGTCATGCGCCTCGTCGATGATGACGTCGACAAAAGTGCCGCCGGCCAGCTCCTGGTGCAGCCGCGTGGTGGTGAAGTACATATTCCCGGGCACATAGTCGCCGGGCTTGATCAGCAGGCGCGAGAGGATGTGCTCGGCGCCGCGCCCCTGGTGCGTGGGCACGGTGTGGCGGTAGCTATAGCACTCGCGCACCGTGGCTTCAAGGTGGTAGAAGTTGGCGCTGCCGGCGTAGGCCTCGTCGCCCAGCATCATGCCGGCCCATTGGCGATCGCTCATCGCGGAGACGCCGGAGTCGGTCAGCAGATCGATATAGACATCTTCCGAGCGCAGCAAAAAGGTGTTGTAGCCCGCCTCGACGATGGCGCGCTGGCGCTCCTCGAAGGTGGTGGTCTTGAGTAGCTCCACCATCTTGATCTTGAAGGGCTCGGCCCAGGAACGGCGGCCGGGGGTCTTGAGAGAGTCAGCAGACATAGTGCACATGCCTCCATATGAATGGCTCAAACGACTTGAACCCGGGTGGAAGCGTGGATGTGCCGATGAACACGCGCGCAGCCACCGAGGTGCTGCGGCGTTTCATCCCTTGCGCCGGGCATGCTTATCGCCCGATGCAAGTGGCCGTGCAAGCAATTTATGCGGCGCGCCGGGTCGCTGTATTGATGTGCCGCAAAATCAATCGGCGTCGCCCGCTTGGCTCAGCAAGGCGCGTGCATGGGCCGCGATGGCGCGCCGCAGCGCCGCCGGTTTGACGATGGTGAAGCCGAAGGGCAGTTGCGCAAGGTCGCGCGCCATTGAGGGTAGATCGTCGGCCTGGGCCGCCAGCCTGACGCCTTGCCTACACGGCTCCAGGGTGCCCATCTCGGCATAGACGGCGCGCCGGGCAGAGGCCATGTCCGTATGCAGGATCGCCGCCACCGTGTAACGGCGCGGCAAGGTGGCGATGGCGTGCGTCAGGTACTGCAGCACATCAAAATCGGCCGGCCTGCCGAAGCTCACCGGCAGGGCCTCGACGGCCTGCACCCGGTCCAGCCGGAAGGAGCGCACATCGTGGCGCAGATGGCAGTGGCCCACGGCATACCAGGCGCCGCCGCGGTAGGCCAGGCCGTAGACGTCGACCTCGCGCGTGCTGGCGGCCTGGTGCAGATCCAGATAGTCCAGGCGTACGCGCTGCTGGGCGCGCGCGGCGGCACTCAGCGCCAGCAGCTCGGGGCTGGCGGCGCGCTGTTTGGGCGCCCGGAGGTCCATTGCCACCACCTCGTCGAGACCCTCGATGCGCTTGCGCAGCGCCGACGGCATGACCCGCTCCAGCTTGGCCTGGCTGCTGCTGATGGCCGGCAGGATGCCGTGCAGGCCCAGCTCGCGCGCCGCACGCAAGCCCATCGTGAGCGCGAGCGCCTCGTCAGCGCTGAACATCATGGGCGGCAGCTTGTGGCCGGCCGCCAGCGCATAGCCGCCGTCGCGGCCACGCTCGGCCTGGATCGGCAGGCCCAATTCAGTCAACTGGGCGATGTAGCGGCGCACGGTGCGCCGGTCCACACCGAGCCGCTCGGCCAGCTCGCTGCCGGCCAGGCGCGCGCGCGACTGCAGCAGCTCCAGCAGGGCAAGCACGCGGCCGGTGGGTTTGGTCATCGGAGTTCCCCGTTCGATACAGGGCCGATTCTGTCCTATTTGCTTCCTAGACTGCGAACCTTGAAATCAAGCACAAGGGAGCCGGCCATGGATGCCAGCCACAGTCTCTGGATGTTCTTTCTGCTCACCCTGGGCATCATCGTGCTGCCCGGCATGGACATGGCCTATGTGGCCGGCCATGCCCTGCAATCGGGCTGGCGCGGCGGCCTGCTGGCGCTGGCCGGCATCGTGGCGGGCGGGCTGGTGCATGTGCTGCTCAACCTCAGCGGCCTCGCAGCCCTGCTGATGCTGCTACCCGGCGCCTTCCGGCTCATGCTGGTGGCGGGTTCGCTCTATCTGGGCTGGATAGGCTGGCAGATGCTGCGCGCCGCCTGGCAGCCGGCAGCGGCCGCCAGCGGGTCCGTGGCCGGCCCGGTGCGGCGCCAGGCACCGGCCCAGGTCTTCCTTAGTGGCATGGCCAACTGCCTGCTCAACCCCAAGGCTTACGCCTTCATGCTGGCGGTGTTTCCGGCCTTTCTGCGCAGCCCGGAGCGTGCACCGCTGATGCAGGCGCTGTGGCTCGCGCTGATCATTGCGGCCAACCAGATCGTCGTCTACGGCACGGTGCTGCTGGCCAGCAGCGGGGCACGGCAATGGAGCCGGCCCGGCGGCGGCGCACAGCGCTGGCTGGCGGGCGGGGTAGGGGGGCTGCTGCTGGGTATGGCCGCAGCTACCTTGCTGCAGCTGGGCTAACCGGCCCGCGCCAGTTCCAAGCCCAAGAGCGCGCGCTTGGTCTCCGGCCCCCAGCGGTACTCGCCGAAATCGGCATTCGCGCGTATCACCCGGTGGCAGGGGACCAGGTAGGCGATCGGGTTGGCGGCCACGCAGCTGGCCACCGCCCGCACCGCCTGCGGCGCACCGGCCAGCCGCGCCAGCTGCGTGTAGGACAAGACCTGGCCCTCGGGAATGCGCAGCAGCGCCTCCCAGACCTTGAGCCGCAGCGGCGTGCCGCTGAGCAGCAGGCCGATCGGCTGCTGCGGCTTGAGGCCGGCGAGGCGGCGCTGCACCTCGGTGGCCAGCGGCCGCAGGGCCGCGCCGGCCTCCTGCCAATGCGCCTCGGGCAGCAGGGCGCGTGCCTGGTCCAACTCGGCCCGGACCTCGCCCTTGCGCACAAAGGCCATGCGCAGCACGCCGCGCGCGGTGCTGGCCAGCCAGACCGGGCCCAGCAGCGAGTCCAGCAGCGTCCATTGCACCTCCAGGCCGCGCCCGCTTTGCTTGAACTCGCCCGGGGTCAGGCCCTCCAGGCTCAGAAACAGATCGTGCAGGCGCGAGGGCCCCGACAGCCCGGCGGCCAGCGCCGCCTCCAGCACCGATTCGGCCCGCAGCAGGCTCTGCTTGGCGCGCGCCAGCGCCAGCGCCTGGGCGAACTCCTTGGGCGTGACCCCGGCCAGGCTGACGAAGCTGCGCTGGAAGTGAAAAGGGCTGAGCCCGGCGGCATCGGCCAATTCCTGCAGCGACATCGCCTCGGGCGCGGCGGCCAGTTGCCGGATGGCCTGGCGCACGCGCTCGAAGCGGAGATCGGAGGGGGGGACGTCTTGCATCATGGCGACAGTCTGAAGGCACGCGGCGCCAGCGGCCACCCGCTTCTTGCTACGAAAGCCTGGTCACCCCATCCAGCTTGCAGGCATAGACGGCGTTGCGCAGCGCCGCGATCGCCTCGTAGCGCGTGAAGGTGCGGCGCCAGGCCAGCACCACGCGGCGCGTGGGCACCGGGTCATCGAAGGGCACAAAGCGCAGGTGCGGCGTGGGGTCACGCGGCACGCTTAAGCTCGGCAGCACCGTCACGCCCATGCCCGAGGCCACCATATGCTTGATGGTTTCCAGCGAGCTGCCCTCGAAGCTCTTGCGTATGCCTTCGGCGTCCGAGGAGAAGCGCGCGAACTCCGGGCAGACCTCCAGCACATGGTCGCGGAAGCAATGGCCGGTGCCCAGCAGCAGCATGGTCTCGTTCTTCAGCTCCTGGGTGCTGACGCTGCGGCGCTGCGCAAAGGGGTGGGGCGCGGGCACGGCCACCACAAAGGGCTCGTCATAGAGCGGCGCGATCGCCAGGCCGGTGTCGGGGAAGGGTTCGGCCAGGATGGCGCAGTCCAGCTCGCCGGTGCGCAGCATCTCCAGCAGCTTGACGGTGAAGTTCTCCTGCAGCATCAGGGGCATCTGCGGATATTGCTCGATGGTGTGCCTGACCAGCTCGGGCAGCAGATAGGGGCCGATGGTGTAGATGATGCCCAGGCGCAGCGCGCCGGCCAGCGGGTCCTTGCCGCGCTTGGCGATCTCCTTGATGGCGCTGGCCTGCTCGATCACCGATTGCGCCTGGCGCACGATGTCTTCGCCCAGCGGGGTCACCGAGACCTCGGCGGCGCCGCGCTCGAAGATCTTCACGTCCAGTTCTTCCTCAAGCTTCTTGATCGCCACCGACAGCGTGGGTTGCGAGACGAAGCAGGCCTCGGCGGCACGGCCGAAGTGACGTTCGCGCGCGACGGCGACGATATAGCGCAGCTCGGTGAGCGTCATGCGGGGCAAGCTCCTTGTAGAGCCGCGAGCCTACCGCTTCCCCCGCTCCGTGCAAACCCGTAGCACCCCGCTACACTGCGCTCGCTGCCCAGCTACAAGCACACACCACCATGAACACCGAGCGTAAACCGATGAGCCTCCAGCGCCTGCTGGACATGCATGCCAGCGGCGACAAGATCGCCATGCTGACCTGCTACGACGCCGCCTTCGCGACCCTGCTGGACGAGGCCGGCGTGGACGTGCTGCTGATCGGCGATTCGCTCGGCAATGTGCTGCAGGGCCAGAGCAGCACCGTGCCGGTGACGCTGGACGAGATGGTCTACCACACGCGCTGCGTGGCGCGCGGCCGCAAGAGCGCCTGGATCATCGGCGACCTGCCCTTCGACAGCTACCAGGCCAGCACCGCCGAGGCCTGGAAGAGCGCCGCCGCGCTGGTGAAGGCAGGCGCCCATATGGTGAAGCTGGAAGGCGGCGGCTGGACCGCACCGGTGGTGCGCTATCTGGTCGAGCGCGGCATTCCCGTCTGCGCCCATCTGGGCTTCACGCCGCAGACCGTCACCGCCCTGGGTGGCTACAAGGTGCAGGGGCGCGACGAAGCCTCGGCCGCGCTGCTTAAAAAACATGCACAGGAGCTGGCCGACGCCGGCGCGCAGATGCTGGTGATCGAGATGATCCCGGCCGCGCTGGCCGCCGAGCTGACGCAAAGCCTCAGCATCCCGGTGATAGGCATAGGCGCCGGCGTGAGCTGTTCGGGCCAGGTGCTGGTGCTGCACGATATGCTGGACGTGACGCCGGGCCGCCGCCCGCGCTTCGTCAAGAACTTCATGCAGGGCGCGTCGTCGGTGCAGGACGCGGTGCGCCGCTATGTCAGCGAGGTGAAGGCGCAGACCTTCCCGCAAGACGACCTTCATGGCTACTGACATGGCACTGCAAGTCATCCACACCATCGCCGCATTGCGCGCGGCCCTGGCCGGCCGCACCGGCACCGGTTTCGTGCCCACCATGGGCAATCTGCATGAGGGCCATCTCTCGCTGGTGCGCCAGGCGCGCGCCGCCGTCGGGCCAGAGGCGCCGGTGGTGGCGAGCATCTTCGTGAACCGGCTGCAGTTTGCGCCGCACGAGGATTTCGACCGCTACCCGCGCACACTGGCGCGCGATTGCGAGCTGCTCGAGGGCGCCGGCTGCGACATCGTGTTCGCCCCCGACGAGCGCGAGCTCTACCCCGAGCCGCAGGGCTACAAGCTGCATCCGCCGCCCGAGCTGGCCGACATTCTGGAAGGCCATTTCCGCCCCGGGTTCTTCGTCGGCGTGTGCACCGTGGTGGCCAAGCTCTTCAACATCGTGCAGCCCAGCGTGGCGGTATTCGGCAAGAAGGACTACCAGCAGCTGATGGTGCTGCGCCGCATGGTGCAGCAGCTGGCCATGCCCATCACCATCCTGGCCGGCGAGACCTCGCGCAGCGCCGAGGGCCTGGCGCTGTCCTCGCGCAACGGCTACCTGAGCGAGGCCGAGCGGGCCGAGGCCCTGCAGCTTTCGGCCACCCTGAAGGCGCTGATCGCGCGCTGGCGCTCCGGCGAGCGCGACCTGCCGGCGCTGGAGGCCGATGCCATGCAGGCCCTGCGCGCGCATGGCTGGCAGCCCGACTATGTGACGCTGCGCCGCCAGCACGACCTCGGCCCGGCCCAGGAGGGCCAAGCCCTGGTGGCCCTGGCGGCGGCCCGCATCGGCAACACGCGCCTGATCGACAACCTCGAAGTATGAAGAACCGCTGAAGTAACAGGACGTCAGCGCGTCAACGCCGCCATCCCAGGCGGCGTTGGATCTCCCAGCAATCCGGGAGCCGCGATGACGATACGTTCTGTTCTTTGTTCAAGCCTGCTGGCGCTCAGCCTGGTGGCCTGTGGTGGTGGCGGCAGCTATGACGATGGGCATGGCGGCACGCCCTACCCGACGCCCAACCCCAACCCCCAGCCGCCCACCAACAGCTGCAGCGCCACCGGCCTGGCCAAATCGGCCGAAAGCCAGTACAGCACCGTGTGCATGCTCACCAGCAGCGGCGAGATCGTGCTGGAGCTGTATACCAGCTATGCGCCGATCACGGTAGCGAACTTCCTGCGTTATGTGGCGGACGGCTTCTACACCAACACCCTGTTCCACCATGTCGACCGCGACTTCGTGATCCAGGGCGGTGCCTATGGGCCGGGCATGCGCTTCAAGCAGCCGACCTACGCTCCCATCGTCAGCGAGGCCAACAACGGCCTGGGCAATCTGCCCGGCACGATCGCGATGGCGCGCCGCAGCGATGCCAACAGCGCCACCAGTCAGTTCTTCATCAACGTCAAGGACAACCCGAGCCTGGACTACCAGAGTGCGGCCAAGCCCGGCTACACGGTGTTCGGCCGCGTCATCTCGGGCATGGCCACGGTGGAGGCCATCAACGCGGTGCCGGTCTACTTTTACAACGATGCCGACATCCAGCCACGCCAGGAGGTGCTGGTGTACTGGGTGCAGCGTTTGAAGTGAGACAGTTTCGCTTCAGTTGACGGCAAGAAGCTCGACGTCGAACACCAGTGCGGCGTTGGCGGGGATGGTCGGCAGGCGGCCAGCCGAGCCATAGGCCATCGAGCTGGGGATCAGCAGGGTGCGCTTGCCACCCACCTTCATGCCGACGAAGCCCTGATCCCAGCCGGTGATCACCTGGCCGGCGCCCAGCACGAAGCTGAAAGGCGTGCCGCGGTCCACCGAGCTGTCGAACTTGGTGCCCTTCTGGCTGGCGGCCTTCTCGTCATAGAGCCAGCCGGTGTAGTGCACCGTCAGGGTCTTGCCGGCGGCCGCAGTGGCGCCAGTGCCGACGACGGTGTCGGTGGTCTTCAGCACGGTCACGGCGGCCGAGCCCGAGGTGTCGGCGGGGCTGCTGCTGCCGCCGCCACCACCGCAGGCCGTCAGCAGGCCGGTGATCATCAAGGCCAGGGCGGAACGGCGCTGGAAGGACAAGGGCTTCATCATGAGCTGGATTTCGTGGGAAAAAGTTCCGCGGACTATAGCGAAGTCCGTGGCCTATGCCTTTAGAAACTCCGCCTTGCTGCCCAGCCAGCGTTCCACCTGGCGGCGTGCCGCGGCGGGGTATTTGTCCAGCAGCTCGGGGGCGAGCCGGCGTGCGGCCTGCAAGAGCGGTGCATCGTCCTGCAGATCGGCAAAGCGCAAGAGTTCGGCGCCGCTCTGGCGCGCGCCCATGAACTCGCCGGGGCCGCGGATGTCGAGGTCGCGGCGCGCGATCTCGAAGCCGTCGTTGGTCTCGGCCATGGCCTTGAGGCGCGACTTGCCGGTGTCCGAGAGCGGCCCGGTGTAGAGCAGCACGCAGACGCTGGCCACCGCGCCGCGGCCCACCCGCCCGCGCAGCTGGTGCAGCTGGCTCAGGCCGAAGCGCTCGGCATGCTCGATCACCATCAGGCTGGCATTGGGCACGTCCACGCCCACCTCGATCACCGTGGTGGCCACCAGCACGCTCATGCGGCCGCTGGAGAATTCGGCCATCACCGCGGCTTTTTCGGCCGGCGGCATGCGGCCGTGCAGCAGGCCCACGCTCCGGCCGGCCAGCGCCGCGCTCAGCTCGGCGTGCGTCTCGGTGGCATTCTTCAAATCGAGCGTCTCTGACTCCTCGATCAGCGGGCAGACCCAATAGACCTGGGCGCCGCGTTCCACCTCGTCAGCGATCTTGGCCACCACCTCCAGGCGCTTGCCGTCGGCAAACAGCTTGGTGACGATGGGGGTGCGGCCGGGCGGCAGTTCGTCGATCGTCGACACATCCAGATCGGCGAAATAGGTCATCGCCAGGGTGCGCGGGATGGGCGTGGCGCTCATCATCAGCAGATGCGGTTCGAGCGCCTGCGAGGCCAGCTTCTTGCGCAGCGCCAGGCGCTGCGCAACGCCGAAGCGGTGCTGCTCGTCGATGATGGCCAGGCCCAGCCTGGCGAACGAGACCTTGTCTTCGATCACCGCATGCGTGCCCACCACCAGCTGCGCCGTGCCGGCGGCCGCGGCGTCCAGCATCTTCTGGCGTGCCTTTCCCTTGATACTGCCGGTCAGCCAGGCCACCTGTATGCCCAGCGGTTCCAGCCAAGCTATCAGCTTGCGGAAATGCTGTTCGGCCAGGATTTCGGTGGGCGCCATCAGCGCGCATTGCCAGCCGGCGTCGATCGCCACCGCGGCGGCCAGCGCCGCCACCACGGTCTTGCCCGAGCCCACATCCCCCTGCAGCAGTCTATGGGTCGGCTGGGGTCGTGCCAGGTCTTGCGCGATCTCCTCACTGACGCGCTGCTGCGCGCCGGTGAGGGCAAAAGGCAGGGCGGCCAGCAGCTGCTCGTGCAGGCCGCCACGCCGGCCGCGCAGGGCCGGGGCACGCAGCAGCGCGCGCTCGCGCTGCGCCTGCAACTGGCTCAGCTGCTGAGCCAGCAGCTCCTCGAACTTGAGGCGTTGCCAGGCCGGGTGGCTGTGGTCTTCCAGCATGGACAGGCGCGCCCGGGGCGGCGGATGGTGCAGGAAGTCCAGCGCCTCACGCAAGCAGGGCAGTTGGCGCGGCACCGCATGCTCGGGCAGGATCTCGTCCAGCGGCGCACGCTGCAGGGCCGAGGCCACCGCGCGGCGCAGATAGGCTTGCGGCAGGGCGGCGCTGGTCGGGTAGACGGGAGTCAATGAGCTGGCCAGCGGCGTGTCCTCGTTCACCAGCTTGAAGCTGGGGTGCACCATCTCGCGGCCGAAGAAGCCGCCGCGCATCTCGCCGCGCACGCGCACCCTGGCGCCAGCGGTCAGGCTCTTCTGGTGCGAGGGGTAGAAGTGCAGAAAACGCAGCAGCAGCTGGGCGCTGCCATCGGTCATGCGCACCAATAACTGGCGACGTGAACGCACTTCGATATGGGATTCGACGATCTCGCCCTCGCACTGCACGGTCTCGCCGTCGCGCGCCTCGGCGATCGGCGTCAGGCGCGTCTCGTCCTCGTAGCGCAGCGGCAGGTGCAGGGCCAGGTCGATGTCGCGCAGCAGGCCCAGCTTCTCCATCGCCTTCTGGGGGGCTGACTTGGCTTTGACGGGAGCGGTGGGGGCCTCGGGCATGGGCGCGATTTTGCCGTTAGCCAGCGGTGCTGGCCTCAGCTGAAGTAGCGCAGCTTTAGCAAGTCGTAGCGCCCGTCGCGCCTGGTGGCGTCCAGCGCGGCCTGCAGGCGCCGCACGAGGGCCGGGTCGGTATCGGGCGGCAGACCGTACCAGTAGGACTTGCTGTTGTCGTAGTCCAGCACCGCCTGCAGGGTCGCATAGGGCAGCTTGAGCTGGCGCAGGTTCCAGGCCGCGGCCCAGTCCAGCAGCATCACGTATTCCATGCGCCCGGCCAGCAACTTGCGCACATTGGTGGCGTCGTCCAGCCCGACTTCCAGTTCTTCGCCAGGCTTGAAGCCCTCGGCCAGCAGTTGTTTGGCGGTGGCCGATTCACGCACCACGCCGATCTTGGCGCCGCGCAGCTGGTGCAGCTCGGGCAGGCTGAGGTCGGCGCGGCTGGCGAGCTTGTAGACCACGATGCGGCGCGGGCTGATGGGCCCCACCCACTTGAACAGCGCCTCGCGTTCGGGCGTGCGGGTGAGCGAGAACAGCACGCTGTTGGCGGTGGCCTCGGCCGTTTGCATGGCGCGCACCCAGGGCAGCACCTGAATCTCCAGCTTCAGCTGGGCCTGCAGCGCCACCATGCGCAGCAGCTCGACGGCAAAGCCCTGCGGGCCGGTTTCGTCCTGGTAATTCAGCGGCGGCAGGTTTTCGGTGAAGCCGCTGAGCATGGGCTCGGCGGCCTGTGCCCCATGCGGGCCAGCTGCCAGGCAGGCAAGCGCCAAGCCGTGCAATTGGCGGCGGTTCACCGGGGTGGCTCGGCAGCGATCACAAGGCGAGTCTAGCCAATTGTGCACGCGCTCCATAGGGCGCCGGGGCGCCGTGCCTGTATCTCGCGGGGTGCGGCGCGGATAGGCTATAAAGCTGTCACCACACCACCCCTTGCCGCCGCCATGCTCAAGCGTCGCCAACTGCTGGGTTTGCCGGCGCTGATGGGGCCAATCAGCGCACAGGCGGCAGCAGCCCAGCTACAGGCTTTTGCCCATGCCTTGCCGCCGCTGGCCTTCGAGCAGGATGGCCAGCTCACCGGCCTGGCGGTGGATCTGCTCAGGCGCATGGCCAGTACCTTGGGCATGCAGCTTGAGCTGCTGCTGCAGCCGCGCCTGCGTGCCGAGAAGTCCTTTCAGGATGCGCCCGAGTCGCTGCTGTTTCCGCTCGCCCGCCTGCCCGAGCGCGAAGGCCGCTTTCGCTGGGTGGGGCCGTATATGCCGCGCCGGGTCGCGCTGTTTCGCCTGCGCAGCCGCGGCGACATCCGCTACCGCGGCCTGCAGCAGCTCGATGGCATGCGCATCGGCGTGACCTCGGGCACCGCCACGCTGGAGCAGCTGTTGGCGGCTGGGCTCAAGCCCGGGCAGGACCTCGAGCTCGCGCCCAGCTACGACGCCAATGTGCGCAAGCTGCTGGCCGGCCGCATGGATCTGCTGGCCATCGGCGAGCTGAATCTGTTCTGGCAGCTGCGGCTGATGCAGGAGTCGCCCGAACGCGTCAAGGCGGTGGCCGTGCTGGACGAATCGGCGGACTACTGCTTTGGCCTGCACCCGGAAGCCGACCCGGCCTTGGCCGCCAAGCTGCAGCAGGCCTTCGACCAGCTCCAGCGCAACGGCACCGTCAGCGCGCTCAAGCGCAGCTACGGGCTGCCGGTGGACGACTGAGCTGGTCTGCGACAATCGCAGCCCCTCGCTTGGCACGGGTCCGTCCGGCCCTCAACACCATGTCCCGCACCTACTCCGTGAGCGATTTCGATTTCGCTCTGCCGCCCGAACTGATCGCCCAACACCCCGCGCCCGAGCGCAGCGCCTCGCGCTTGCTCGATGGCCGCACGGCCGGCGCGGTGGACCGGGTGTTCCGCGAACTGCCCGGCCTGCTGAACCCCGGCGACCTGCTGGTGTTCAACAACACCAAGGTCATCAAGGCGCGGCTGTTTGGTGCCAAGCAGACCGGCGGATCGGTCGAGGCCCTGATCGAGCGCGTGATTGCCGGCAGCTGCGAAGTGCACGCGCATCTGCGCGCCAGCAAGAGCCCCAAGCCAGGCACGGTCGTGCGCTTCAACAACAATGCCTTCGACGCCGAGGTACTGGGCCGCTGCGGGCCGGACGGCGGCATGTTCCACCTGCGTTTCCCCAGCGATCCCTTTGCCCTGCTGGAGCAGCATGGCCATGTGCCGCTGCCGCCCTATATCGAGCATGCCGACGAGGCCGACGATGTGCGGCGCTACCAGACCGTGTTTGCCAAGGAGCCCGGCGCGGTGGCCGCGCCCACCGCAGCGCTGCACTTCGACGAGGGCCTGCTGGCGGCGCTGGCCGAGCGCGGCATAGGCACGGCCCATGTGACCCTGCATGTGGGCGCCGGCACCTTCCAGCCGGTGCGCGTGGAGCGCCTGAGCGAGCACAAGATGCACAGCGAGTGGTTCGAGGTGCCGGTCGAGACGGTGGCGGCGATCGCCGCCACGCGCGCACGCGGCGGCAAGGTGGTGGCGGTGGGCACGACCACCTTGCGCGCGCTCGAGTCGGCCGCCCAGGGTGGCGCGCTGCTGGCCGGCGCGCGCGAGACCGCCATCTTCATCACCCCGGGCTTCGAGTTCCGCGTGGTCGATCGCCTCGTCACCAATTTCCATCTGCCCAAGAGCACCTTGATGATGCTGGTGAGTGCCTTTGCCGGTTACGAGCATGTCATGGGCCTCTACCGCCACGCGATCGCCCAGCGCTACCGCTTCTTCAGCTATGGCGACGCGATGCTGCTGGAGCGCGGCCCCTGGTGAAAGCACGCTGGCAGACCGCTGCACCAAGCTCCTAGACTGCCCTCCTTTTCGAGCGTGGGGACGATGGGAATGAGGGTGAAGACAGGGGCATTGGCCGGCCTGACCTTGCTGTTGGCGGCTTGCGGAGGAGGCGGTGGAGGTGGTGGCAGCGAGAGTAACGGCAAGCCCGCCCCGCCGGCCCCCGCACTGGCCATCCAGGCGCCGGCCCAGGTCGAGCGTGGCGAGGCCCTCAGCCTGAGCAGCAATGCGCCTGCCGGCCAGGGCCTGAGCTGGGATTTCGGCGATGGCAGCACCAGCAGCAGCGAGGCGCAGCCCCAGCATGCCTGGGCCCAGCCGGGCGACTATCTGCTGCGGCTCAAGAGCAGCGGTGGCAGCGAGGCGCAGTGGCGCGTCGCGGTGCTCAACACCCGCCATCTGCAGGATCTGGACTGCAATGGCGCCCAGCCGCGCCAGGGCTGGTGCCAGCTGCAGGCGCCGCTGACCCTGGACCTGCAGTTTGCCGATGCCCTGCAGGCCTGGCGCAGCGATAGCGCCGGCGGGCTGTGGTCCAGCGGCGATGCCGGCCGCAGCTGGCAGCGCGTGGCCGTGCCCAGGACGGCCGCGCTGATCTCTTTGGCCCTGGACGCGCCCAGCCAGACCCGCTGGGCGCTGGCGCGCGATGGCGAGCTGCTGCGTCAGAGTGGCGGCGGCGCCTGGAGTTCCATCGGCCGGATCGAGCTGGCCGGCATCACCGAACCGGTGCTGCGCAGCCTGGGCGGTAGCCGTCTGCTGGTGCAGCCGCGCCTGGGTGGCGAGCAGCCCTGGTACAGCGAGGATGGCGGCGCCCATTGGATCCAGCGCGAACGCAGCCCGCAGGCCCTGGGCGTGGATGGGCGCTGGTGGGCCACCGCCTATGGCGAGCTGCGCCGTTACGAGGCCGATGGCCAGGGTGGGCGCAGCGTCATGACCCTGGGCCCCGGCATGGCCTGGAGCCTGGCGCCGGGCATGAGCACGCCGCTGGCGCTGCGCATCACGGCCAAGGGCAGCGAGCTGCTGCGCAGCATGGACGGTGGCCTGGGCTGGATGCTGCAGCCGGTGCGCGGCCTGGACTCGCTGCAGGACGGTGGCGTCGCCGAGGCACCGCTGCTGCAGATGGTGGACGGCCAGCTGGGCTATCTGAACGCCAGCGGCCGGCTCTACCGCACCAGCGACGGCGGCCTGAGCTGGGAGCTGCTGTTCGGCACGCCCTTGCAGCCGGCCCGGCTGATGCACGCCGATGCACAGCGCGCCATCGCCATGAGCGAGGGCGGCTACTGGGTCTGGGCGCGCGGCGAGCGGGTGGGCCGCAGCCTGGCCGAGGGCCTGACCCGCGGCCTGGGCTGGAAGCAGTTCCGCGCCCTGCCGGGCGGCCAGCTGCTGGCGCAGGACTATGACCAGGTCTACTACCTGGGCAGCGACGGCCTGGCGCCCTGGCAGGTGCTGGCGGGCCGCTCGCGCGGCCAGGCCGAGCAGCGCCCGCGTGCCTTGGCCTTTGCCCATGCCGGCAAGGGCTTTGCCGTGGCCAGCGACGGTCGCATGCTGCGCAGCGCAGATGGCGGGCGCAGCTGGTCCGACGCCAACACATGGGGCCCGCCCTGGGGCGGCTGGGCGCCGCAGCGCCTGCAGCTGGACGAGCGCGGCCGCCTCTGGGTGCTCTCGCTCAGCGGCACGCTGGCGCACAACGACGATGTCTCGCTGCCATGGCGCCAGGTGCAGTTCGCGCCCCAGCTGCCCCTGCTGCGCGATTTCGAGATCCGGCCCGGCGGCTGGGCCTACGGGCTGAGCGAATCCGGCCTGGACCGGCCGCCACGCCTGCTCAGCAGCAGCAATGGCGGGCTGGACTGGCAGCTGCAGGCCACCCTGCCCGAGGGCGCTCAGCGCCTGCGCATGCGCGATGCGCAGCGCGGCCTGCTCATCATGGGCGACGGCAGCCTGCGGCGCAGCATCGACGGCGGGCGCAGCTGGACCCCGGTGAGCGTGCCCGGCGCGCCGCGCCTGCTGGCCCTGCAGTGGCTGGACGAGCAGGTGGTGCTGGCGGTGGGCCAGGGCGGCGCCATCGTGCGCAGCGCCGACGCCGGCCAGAGCTGGGCGGCCATGAGTTCGCCGCTGGGCGCCGATTTGCTGCTGCTGGCCGCGGGCGATGCGCGCCATGTCTGGGCCGCCGCCGCCGATGGCCGCCTGGCCTATAGCGAAGACGCCGGCCAGAGCTGGCAGTTGCAGCACAGCGGCCTGGGCGAGACGCCGCTGCAGCTGCTGGCGATCGACGCCAAGACGGTCTGGCTGCTGGGTGAGCAGGGCGGCCTGGTGGCCACCGGCAGCGCCGGACAGTAGTCTCTTTTTTCGGCCGCCCTGTCACAGGCCGGCACGTCATCTCGTCTTGTGGGTGTGTAGCACCCTGGAGACGATGATGATGATGAAGATGATGGGACTCTTGCGCTGGCCGCTCGCCCTGGGGCTGGCGGCCAACGGCCTGCTCATGCTGCTGGCGCCCGGCGCCTGGTATGCCGGCATGCCCGGCGTGTTCTATACCGGGCCGCTGAACGAGCACTTCGTGCGCGACATCGGCTGTGCCTACCTGGTGGCGGCGGCCGGCCTGCTCTGGCGCGCGCTGCAGCCGCAGCGCGGCGCCGCGGCGGCGCTCATGGGCGCCGGCTTTCTGCTGCTGCATGCCGGCGTGCATGTCTGGGAGCTGGCCACCGGCCGCTGCGGCTGGGGGCAGTTCTTGCGCGATGTGCCCGGCGTCCCGCTGGCCGCCCTGGCGGCGCAATGGCTGGGCTGGCCGGAACGGGAGCTGCGCCATGCTCGCTAAGCTGCTGCTGCGCCCCATCGTGCGCTGGCGCCTGGCGCGCTTCGAGCGCCGCTGGCGCTACGACATGGGCTATGCGCGCGAGCTGTTCGAGCTCAGCCCACAGGCCTTTCTCCAGTTCAGCAAGTTCTTCGGCCTGGCGGCCTTTGCGCAAGACCTGCCCCCGGCCCTGCTCTATGCGGCCAAGTTCGCCGCCACCCGGCACGAGGACTGCGGCCCCTGCAGCCAGCTGATGTTGGACATGGCGCTGGCGGCCGGCGTGCCGCGCGCCGATTTGCAGGCCCTGGTGGCCGAGGACGAGGGCGCGATGCCGGCCGAGCTGCGCCTGGGCTGGCGCTTTGCCCAGGCGGCGCTCGCGCATCAGCCGGAGCTGGCCGAGTTGCATGCCGAACTGCATGCCGAGGTCTTGCGCCTGCATGGGCCGCGCGCCCTGGCCAGCCTGGCGCTGGCGGTGGTGGTGGCGCGCAGCTTTCCGGCCATCAAGCAGGCGCTCGGGCAGGGGCGCAGTTGTATCAGCCGGCCGGAAGTCAGGGCTTGCGCATGACGGGGCTGCAGCGCGCGCCTACGATGCGATCCAGCCACAGCAAGGAATACCTCCGATGACTCTCAACACCGAACAGCTGCCCGGCTTCCGGGTCCAGGGCGCCAGCGTGCGCACGCGCAATGCCGACGAGATGAACCCGCTGACGGGCAAGATCCCCGGCCTGTGGGCCGCCTTCTTTGCCGGCCCGCTGGCGGCGCAGGCGCTCAGCCAGGGCGCTTGTGGCGTCTATCACGGCTATGAGAGCGACTACCGCGGCGCCTTCGATGTACTGGCCGGCGTCGCGCTGGCCGAGGGCGAGGCGCCCGCCGCGGGCATGACGGTGGTGGAGATTCCGGCGGGCCGCTACGCGGTGTTCGAATGCCGCGGCCCGATTCCGCAGGCGGTGATCGCGGGCTGGGGTCAGGTCTGGGCGGCCTTCGAGCAGCCCGGCGCGCCGCGCCGCAGCTACCGCGCCGACGTCGAGCAATACCTGGGCCCCGATCACGCGCGCATCCTGATCGGCCTGGAGCAGGCCTGATGGGCGTGGGCCTGGATCTGAGCCCGGCGGCACGCGCGCTGCGCTTCGACCGCGAGCATGCGCGCTCCTTGCGCGCGCTGGCCTACCGCATGCTGGGCTCGCGCGCCGAGGCCGAGGACATGGTGCAGGAAGCCTGGCTGCGCTGGGCCGAGGTCGATGAGGGTCAGGTCTTGCATGCCGGCGCTTTTCTCTCGCGCCTGCTCACCCATCTGTGCCTGGACCGGCTCAAGTCGGCCGCCGCGCGCCGCGAGCTCTATGTGGGCACCTGGCTGCCCGAGCCGCTGGTGGATGGCGAGGCCGAGGCCTGGTCGCCCGGGCCCGAGGCGCGCAGCGAATGGGCCCAGGATGTCTCGATGGCCTTCATGCTGACGCTGGAGCGGCTCACGCCGCTGGAGCGCGCCGCCTTCTTGCTGCACGATGTGTTCGAGCTGGACTTCGACGAGGTCGCCGCGCGCCTGCAGCGCAGCCCCGCCGCCTGCCGCCAGCTGGCCAGCCGCGCGCGCGGCCATGTGAAGGCCGGCTATGCGCGCGTGGAGGTGCAGCAGGAGGAGCGCCAGCGCCTGCTGGCCGCCTTTGCCGGCGCCCTCATGCAAGGCGATGTGGAGGCGCTGGCCCAGGTGCTGGCCGAGGATGCGGTGCTGCTCAGCGATGGCGGCGGCCGGGTGCATGCAATTCCCCATGCCCTGCGGGGCGCGGCACGCATTGCCAAGGCCCTGGTGGGTTTTGGCAAGGGCCTGGAGCTGAGCCAGTTCCAGGTGCGCGCCGCCGAGGTCAACGGCCTGCCGGGTTATCTGGTGTTCCAGGCCGATGGCACGCCGCTGCAGGCGGTGGCGCTGGCGCCGGCGGCCGAGCCTGGCAAGCTGGGCGCCGTCTATATCGTGCGCAACCCCGAAAAACTCAAGAGTCTGCGCGCAGCCAACCTATCCGACCCTGGCCCGCCTCATTGAGCCGCGCCACGAAGCCGGCAGCGTCGGGCTCCGGCAAGGCCAGCTGGAATTCCACCTGGGCGCCATGCTGCACCTCGACGAGCTGGGCCTGGGCCAGCTCGATCTCGCGGCGCAGCAGCCCCTCCAGCGCATAGGGCAGGGTGCAGCGCAGCCGGGCGAGGCGCACCAGCGGCACCTTCTCGGCCTTCAGGAGCGCCTGCGCCACCGCATCGGTATAGGCGCGCACCAGGCCGCCGGCGCCCAGTTTGCTGCCGCCCCAGTAGCGCACCACGGTGGCCAGCACGCCGTCCAGATCCTGATGGCGCAGCACCTCCAGCATGGGCCGCCCGGCGGTGCCGCCGGGTTCGCCATCGTCGTTGGCGGCCGACTGCCCGCCCGCCATCAGGGCCCAGCAGACGTGCACAGCACTGACGTGCTGTGCACGAAGTTCATTCACTCTGCGCAGGGCTTCAGCCCGCCCCGCGCAGGCCTCCACGCAGCCTATGAAACGGCTCTTCTTGATGATGACTTCGCTATGTACCGGGAGGGCGAGGCTGTAGGGCATGCTCGCGATTGTCGGTCCCCTTGAACTGGGATGACGGCGCCAGCCGGGTGTGGGCCAGCATCGCGTCGCCCACATGGCGGCGCAGCAGCTGGTCTATCGTGCCGTCCTGCAACATGCTGTGCAGCGCCGCGCGCAGCCTGTGCCGGTCGGCCTCGCTCACACGCGTGCGCGACACCACCAGGCATGCCAGCACATCGTCGCTTGGCGCCCAGTCCAGCAGCCGCATCTCGCGCATCCAAGTCTCGTCCTTGCTGCGCAGATTGATGGGCTCGGTGAACATCATGTCGGCGCGGCCGGCGCGCAGCATGCGCATGGCGTTGTCGTAGGAGCTGGCTTCGACCACGCGCCGCTGGGCACGCATCTCGTCCAGCCAGGCATCGAAGACGCGCCCATGCCGGTAGCCTTTCACCACCACCACGCGGCGCGGCGTCTCGTCCTTGAAGGTGTTGAGCGAGTCCATGCGTGCCGCCAGGTCCTTGTGGATCAGCACATGATTGCGCGTCCGCATATAGGGCGTGAGTTCGGCAAACTGCTCGCGCTCAGGCGTGGGAATCGCCGAGACGGTCAAATCCATCTGACCCGCGGCCATTTGAGCCCAGATGCGCGCGCGCGACTCCAGCACCATATCCAGCTTGCAGCCACTGCGCTGCGCCAGGGCCTCGATCAAGTCCTTGTCTATGCCCGCTGCCCGGCCCTGTGCATCGCGGTAGTACAGCACCCCCAGCTCGTACATGCCCACGGTGTACGGCCCGCAAGCAGGCTGGGCCAGCGCACAACTGGCGGCCAAACAAAGACAGCTGAGCAGGAAGTGGCGCATCGGTGCCCGCGGCGGATCAAAGGACATGGGCGGGGGTTGCGAGTGTAGGGCTGGGCCATGGCTGCGACAATCGGGGCCATCATGCTGAAGTTCGAACTCCTCAAGACCGAGGGCCGCGCACGCCGTGGCACGCTCACCCTCAACCATGGCGTCGTGCAGACGCCCATCTTCATGCCCGTGGGTACCTACGGCACGGTGAAGGGGGTGATGCCGCGCTCGTTGGAGGAGATGGGCGCGCAGATCATCCTGGGCAATACCTTCCACCTCTGGATGCGGCCGGGCCTGGACATCATGGCCCAGTTCGGCGGCCTGCATCGCTTCGAGAGCTGGAACAAACCCATCCTCACCGACAGCGGCGGCTTCCAGGTCTGGTCGCTTGGCGAGATGCGCAAGATCTCGGAAGAGGGCGTCAAGTTCGCCTCGCCGGTGAATGGCGACAAGCTCTTCCTCACGCCCGAGATCAGCATGCAGATCCAGACGGTGCTGAACTCCGACATCGTGATGCAGTTCGACGAGTGCACGCCCTACGAGACCAAGGGCCACATCACCACCGAGCTGGAAGCGCGCAAGTCCATGGAGATGAGCTTGCGCTGGGCCAAGCGCTGCCAGGACGAGTTCGCGCGCCTGGCCAACCCGAATGCCCTGTTCGGCATCGTGCAGGGTGGCATGTTCGAAACGCTGCGCGACGAATCCTTGGCGGGCCTGGCCGCGCTGGACCTGCCCGGCTACGCCATCGGCGGCCTGAGCGTGGGCGAGCCCAAGGAAGACATGCAGCGCGTGCTGGCGCATATCGGCCACCAGCTGCCTGCGCACAAGCCGCGTTATCTGATGGGCGTGGGCACGCCCGAGGATCTGGTGGAGGGGGTGAGCCAGGGCATCGACATGTTCGATTGCGTGATGCCCACCCGCAATGCGCGCAACGGCCATCTGTTCACCCGCTTTGGCGACCTGCGCTTGCGCAATGCGCGCTACAAGACCGACGAGCGGCCGGTGGACGAGAGCTGCAGCTGCTACACCTGCAGCACCTTCAGCCGCGCCTATCTGCACCACCTGGACCGCTGCGGCGAGATGCTGGGCCCCATGCTCACCAGCATCCACAACCTGCACTACTACCTCAACCTGATGAAAGAGGTGCGCGAAGCGCTTGACGCGGGGGGCTTCGAGGCGTACCGACAGCAGTTCGCGGCGGATCGGGCGCGCGGCGTGTAGGCGTGCCCTTTGGCATCTGAAGGCGCGCGGAACATGATGGCCGCATGCTGATCAAGTCCCTGCTCGCACCCCTGCGCTGGCTGGCACGGCTGCTGCTGGCGCTGATCATCCTGTTCGAGGAATGGGGTTGGGTGCCTTTGCAGCGCGCCATGGCCTGGCTGGGCCGCCTGCCGCTGCTGCGCCAACTGGAGGCCGGCATCCGGCGCCTGCCGCCCTATGCGGCGCTGGCCCTGCTGCTGGCGCCGACGCTGCTGCTGCTGCCGGTCAAGCTGCTGGCGCTGTGGCTGATCGCCCAGGGCCGCGCCCTGCTGGGCCTGGCGGTGATCCTTGTTGCCAAGCTGCTGGGCACGGCCGTGCTGGCGCGGCTCTTCATGCTGAGCCAGCCGGCGCTGATGCGCCTGCCCTGGTTTGCGCGCCTGTATGCGCGCTGGACGGTCTGGAAGCAAGGACTGCTGGCCTGGGTGCGCGGCAGTGCGCTGTGGCGCCAGGCGCGCACCTTGCGCCGGCTTCTGCAGCGGCGCTGGCGCCGCATGTTCTCGCAGCAGGCCTGAGGCTCAGCTGGCGAGCAAGGCCGCCACGCGGCTTCGCAGCGCCTCTGGGCTGACCTCGCTGGCCGCCAGCGGCGCCCCGGCCACCAGGCCGATGCGGCTGAACAGGCCGCGCCGGAAGGGCTTGACCATGGCCTCGCCACGTTCCACGCGTGAGAAGAAGGAGCCCCAGAGGTTTTGCAGTGCCAGCGGCACCACCGGCACATCCGGGTGGCCCTCGACGATCTTCATGACGCCGCCCTTGAAGGGCTGCAGCTCGCCGTCGCGGGTGATGCCGCCCTCGGGGAAGATGCCCAGCAACTCGCCATCGGCCAGCACCGCGCGCGCTTGCGCGAAGGCGGCCTCGTAGGTGGCGGGGTCGTCCTTCTGCGGCGCGATCGGGATGCACTTGGCCAGGCGGAACAGCCAGCCCAGCACCGGCATGGCGAAGATGCGGTGGTCCATGAGGAAGCGGATCGGGCGCGGGCTGGCGGCCATCAGGAGCACCGCGTCGATGAAGCTTACATGGTTGCAGACCAGCAGCGCCGCGCCGCTGCTGGGGATGTGCTCGTCGCCGCGCAGGCGGTAGCGGTACACCAGGCGCGAGAGCATGAAGGCGATGAAGCGCAAGAGGTACTCGGGCACCACCAGGAAGATGTAGGCCGCCACCACCGCATTGGCCAGGCCCACCGCCAGGAAGATCTCGGGGATGCTCAGGCCCGCACCCAGGAGCGCGCCGGCCAGCACCGAGCTGGCGATCATGAACAGGGCGTTGAGGATGTTGTTGGCGGCGATGATGCGGGCGCGGTGCGTGGGCTGTGCGCGCAGCTGTATCAGCGCGTACATGGGCACGCTGTAGAGGCCGGCGAACAGCGCCAGCAGGCACAGGTCGGCGAGCACGCGCCAATGCGCATGCAGTGCCAGGAATTCGCCCAGGCCGAGCTGCCCCTGCGCCACCGGCGGCAGCGCATGCGAGGCGAGGTAGAGGTCGATCGCGAACACGCTCATGCCGATCGCGCCCAGCGGCACCAGGCCGATCTCCACATGGCGCTTGGACAGCACCTCGCACAGCAGCGAGCCCACGCCTATGCCGATCGAGAACACCACCAGCAGCAGCGAGGCCACCTGCTCGTTGCCATGCAGCACCTCCTTGGCAAAGGCCGGGAAGTTGGCCAGGAACACTGCGCCAAAGAACCACATCCAGGAAATGCCCAGCAACGAGCGGAACACCGCCAGCTGCTGATGCGCCAGCTTGAGATTGCGCCAGGTCTCGGAGATCGGGTTCCAGTTGATCTGCAGCCCGGGGTCGGTGGCGGGGGTGAGCGGAATCGCCTGCGCCGTCAGCCGGCCCAGCAGGGCCACGCCCAGCGCGGCCATCGCCACATGGTTGGCGCCCACTTGCGGCGTGGCGATCAAGAGCCCGCCGGCCACATTGCCCAGCAGGATGGCTACGAAGGTGCCCATCTCCACCATGCCGTTGCCGCCGGTGAGCTCGCGCTCGTTCAGCTGCTGCGGCAGGTAGGCGAACTTCACCGGTCCGAACAGGGTCGAATGCAGGCCCATCAGGAATACGCAGGCCAGGAGCACTGGCACGTTGGCCTGCATAAAGCCCCAACCGGCCAGCGCCATGATGGCGATCTCGAGGTTCTTGACCCAGCGCATCAACAAGGTCTTGTCGAACTTGTCGGCCAGCTGGCCGCTGGTGGCCGAGAACAGCACAAAGGGCAGGATGAAGAGCGCCCCAATCGCCAGCCCGGCCTGCGCCGGCGGCAGCCAGGCGATCTGCAGCTGGTAGGTCACCATCACGGTGAAGGCGAACTTGAACAGGTTGTCGTTGCCGGCGCCCAGGAACTGGGTCCAGAAGAACGGCGCGAAGCGGCGCTGCGTGAGCAGGGCGAATTGGTTGGGGTGGCCTGTGGAACTCATGGGGGAGGGACTTTCACGGTGTCACCCGCTCAACGCTGCCGCCCAGGCCCGCACGGGGCAGCCAGGCAAACAGCGAATCGACGGTGACGGTTTCGATATGGCCGGCAAAGCGCTGTGCCGCAGGATGATCGTCGAAGGCGACATTGGCCATGCTCATGCGCGCACCCAGGCGGGTGGCGGTGGAGAGGCGCAAGTCGCTGGGCTGGTAGCCGCGCGCTCTGGCCCAGGCCTGCGCCTGGCCGCGGCTGCGCGCCTCGTCCGCCAGGGCCAGCGTTTCCAGCGCCCATTGATTGCTTTGCTGGTAGCGCTGGCCCCAGGCATAGGCCACCATGCTGTAGCGCGGCTCGTGCAGCAGGGTGGCACGGCCGTTGTCGCGCAGCAGGGGCAGCAGGCGCTGCTGCCACTCGGGGCTCAGCACCATATAGGCGGCCTCGTAGCGGTGCGGCCGGTCCAGGAAGAATTCGCCCAAGCCCTGTCGATACAGATCGCTGCGCGCCGTGCCGCAATGGTTGAGCTTGTGCAGCACGCGCCAGACCGGCGCCGCACCAGCGCTGTCGCGGTAAGCAAAACCCAGATGCGACCACTGCAGGCCGTATTTCGCCAGGTCCTGGCCGGCGCGCGCCAGCAGCACCACCTCGGCGCCGCTGGCATCGAGCGCGCGTGCGGTGGCAAGCGCCAGGCCCATGCCGCGCTCGATCTGCTCGGGCTTGAGCGGCCTGTCCTCGCAGGGCCGACCGGCGTGCGAAGTGCCAGCGGCCAGCAGAAGCAGCAGCATCGGCCAGCGCTTCATCGCGTCAGCTTCTCGTTGTAGAGCAGCGAGGCACCGATCTCGTTGGGAATGAAGGCAATCGCCTCACCCGCCGCCGAGAGCAGATAACCGCTGCTGATCACGGTCACGGCCAGCACCGTGCCCACCGAAAGGGCCGCGCCCGCCAGCGCCTGGCTGGCAAAGCGCACGCTGATGCGGGCGCCGTCCGAGGCACGCTGCAGCACCCAGACCGTGCCCGTGGCCGTGGCCTCCACTGCCACCACGCTGAGCACCACGCCGGTCGAGAGCAGCATCACCGGGGCCGCCACCGACACCGCCACCGGCAGCATCGCCGACAGGGCACTGGCCTCGGAGGCCGTGGACTGGGCCCGCGCCGGGCCCAGCAGGGCCAGGCAGAGCAGGGTGGCATGCAGCATGGCGTGTTTCATGGCGGCTCCTCAGCTTGTTGCTTCAGTGGGCTCGTGCAGGGCCTCGCGCCGACCTTGTTGGCGCGCTTCCTGCAGATCGGCCTCATGGGCGTCGCGCAGCATCTTGGCGAGGGTGAACACATTCGAGATCAGATAGAGCCAGCACACCAGCAGGTAGGCCTTCCAGACCGGCTGTATGTCCATGCGCCACAGGCCCCAGCCGGTGAGCGACATGGCCAGCACAAAGCCGCCCCAGACCACCAGCTGCCACATCGGCGTGTCCACCACGCGCTCCTGGTTGTCGCGCACAAACTTGGCGAGTGCAAAGGCGGTGGAGAGGCAGAACACATAACCCATCACCATGAAGGCCCGGTCCAGGTCGGTGCCGGGCAGCCAGGACAGGCCGATGGCGCACAGCGAGAGGCTGATGCCGAACGAGATCCAGACCTGATAACGCCAGGCATTGCTGTCACGGCGAACTTTGATTTGTGGGTGCATCTCGTATCCTCCTTGAGTTTGAATGGCGCGATCATCGGGCCATCTCGAGCGCCCGGCCTCGGTAATTGCTCTCGGTCGGGTTTGAATGAGCGAACCAGCCTGCCGGCGTGGATGAATGCACGCCTGCATGCTGCGCTTCGCACGGTGCGCCGTCTGCATCTTCCCGTTCAAGTGGCGCCTGGCGCGCCCGCCGGTAGCAAGATGCGCTACCGTGCGCGCATGAGCAGCAGCAGCACGTCCGCACTTGTCGACCTCATCAAAGCCGAACTCAAGCAGGCCGGCATCAGCTATGCCGCGCTGGCCGTCGAGCTGAAACTCTCGGAGTCCAGCGTCAAGCGCATGTTCGCCGCCGGCGGCGAGATGCCGCTGTCGCGCCTGGACGAGGTCTGCCGCGTGCTCAAGACCGACTTCGCCGAACTCGCCGGGCGCCTGGCGCAGCGCCGGCCGCAGCTGCTTGAACTCAGCCTGGCGCAGGAGCGTGCGGTGGTGGCCGATGCCAAGCTGCTGCTGGCGGCGATCTGCTGCCTCAGCCAGTGGAGCGCCGAGCAGGTATTGGCCAGCTATCGGCTCAGCGAGGCCGAGCTGACGCGCTGCCTGGCCCAGCTCGACCGCCTGGGCATCATCGAACTCAGGCCCTTGAATCGGTACAAGCTGCAGGTCGCCAAGACCTTTCGCTGGCGGCCCCATGGCCCGGTGATGAGCTTCTTTCGCGATCAGGTGGCGCCGGACTTCTTCTCAGGCGGCTTTGACGGCGAGGCCGAGCTGCTGACCCTGGTGCATGGCCAGCTCGGCCATGGCGCGGCGCGCGAGCTGCTACAGCGGCTGCAGCGCGTGGCCGATGACTTTGCGCGTCAGCATCTGCTCGACCAGAAGCTGCCCGAGGCCGAGAAGCGCCCCTACAGCCTGGTGCTGGGCATGCGCAGCTGGCTGTTCGAGCATTTCCGGCATCTGCAGCGCCAGCGCGCCATCACCAGAACTGCCATTGCCGCGTCTGCACCACCCAGATCCCCAGCGCCCCGTTCGTGACCGCATGCGCCAGCACCGCGCACCAGAGCTTGCCGGTGCGCACATAGAGCAGGGCATAGGCGATGCCGGCGATGACGGCCGCCAGCCACAAGGTGTGCGCCAGCATGAAGACGAAGGTGGAAAGGGCGATGGCCTTGAGCCCGACGCGCTGCGGCGCCACCGCCTCGAACTGCGGGCTTTCCAGCCAGCGCATCAGCCAACTGCGCCAGAACAGCTCTTCCATCACCGGCACCAGCAGGGCCGCGCCCAGCCAGCGCACCAGCACCAGGGGCCAGATCAGCGCGCCGCCGGCGTCCACGGGGAAAAAGGTGGCGGTGGGGCTGGTGAGCTGCATCCAGGGCGCGTCCAGCTCGATCCAGAGCGCAAACACCACCAGGCCGATGGCGGCACTGAAGCCGGCCTCGCGCGCCGTGGGCAGGTTCTGGCGGTAGAGCTCGCCGTATTCGCGCCAGTACCAGGCCAGCAGGCCGCCGACGATCAGCAGGTTGAGGCTGTAGATCCAGCGCGGGTCCAGGCCCGGCAGCTCCGGCAGCATGCCCCGCAGGCCCAAGAGGGCCATGAAAGCGGCGAAGGGCAGGATGCGGGCGAGGGCGGCGGGGCTGGGAGGCATTGGCCGGGGTGGGGAGTCTTTTCTTAGCTGCGCAAGGGGTCGCGCAGCTCCGCATTGTGCTCACCCAGGGCGGGTGCCAGGCTGCGTATCGACCCGGGGGTGTCGCTGAGCTTGGGGCAGATGCCGGGCACCTCCAGCGTCAGGCCGCTGGCGGTGCTGATGGTCTCGATCATCTGGCGGGCGCGGTAATGCGGGTCTTCGGCGATGTCGCGGGCCGTGTAGATGCGCCCCACCGGCACGCGCGCGGCCTGCAGCAAAGCCACCACCTCGGCCACCGGGCGCTGCACGGTCCAGGCGGTAATGGCGGCGTCCAGCTCGTCGACGCGCGCGGCGCGGCCGGCGTTGCCGGCCAGGGTCGGGTCTTGCCCCAGGTCGTCACGGCCTATCGCCGTCATCAGGCGCTTGAAGATCGAATCGCCGTTGCCGCCTATCACCACCTGGCCGTCGGCGCAGCGGTAGGCATTGCTGGGCGCGATGCCGGGCAGGGCCGAGCCGGCGGGCTCGCGCACCGCGCCAAAGGCGCTGTACTCGGGCAGCAGCGATTCCATGCAGTTGAACACCGCCTCGTAGAGCGCCACATCGATCTCCTGGCCGCGCCCGGTGTGTGCGCGCGCCTGCAGGGCCAGGAGCACGCCGATCACGCCGTGCAGGGCCGCCAGCGTGTCGCCCAGGCTCACGCCGGCGCGCACCGGCGGCCGGCCGGGCTCGCCCATCAGATGGCGCAGCCCGCCCATGGCCTCGGCCACCACGGCAAAGCCGGGCAGGTCGCGGTAGGGGCCGGTCTGGCCGTAGCCGCTGATGCGCAGCATGATCAGGCGCGGGTTGGCGGCGCTCAGCGTGGCGTAGTCCATGCCCCAGTCCTCCATCAGGCCGGGGCGGAAGTTCTCGATCAGCACATCGGCCTCGGCGGCCAGGCGGCGCGCGATGGCACGGTCGGCCTCCTGGCGCAGGTCCAGGGTGATGCTTTGCTTGTTGCGGCTCTGCACCTGCCACCAGACGCTCACTCCTTCATGCAGCAGGCGCCATTGGCGCAGCGGGTCGCCCGTGCCAGGGGGCTCGACCTTGATGACCTCGGCGCCGAAGTCGCCCAGGGTCTTGCCGGCAAAAGGGCCGGCGATGAGCTGCCCGAGTTCGAGGACTTTCAGGCCGGTGAGGGGGCCGTGGCGGAGTGCATCGTTCATGGGTCCTGGCTGACTCAGACGGCGCGCTGCTCCAAGACGAAGTTGGCGCCGTCGTACTGGCCCAGCTTCTCCACCAGATAGGGCAGGCAGGCCTGCAGATCGTCGTGCAGGGTGAAGGGCGGGTTGGCGATGAACATGCCGCTGCCCAGCATGCCGAAGCCGCGCTCGTCGGGCTGGTCCACCGTCAGGCGCACATGCAGCCAGCCCTTCTTGGCGGCGGCATCGGCCGAGGCCTTGAGGCGCTGCGCCAGCTGGGTCGATTCCAGCAGCGCGAGCTGCGGATACCAGATCATGAACACGCAGTCCGGGAAACGCTGCAGGCCCTCGCGCAGCGCGGCCAGCACCTTGGCGTAATCGGTCTTGATCTCGTAGGGCGGGTCCATCAGCACCACGCCGCGGCGCGAGGGCGGTGGCAGTTCGCCCTTGAGCGAGGCAAAGCCGTCCTTGTCGCTCACCTGGGTGTTGGGCCGGGTGGAGAGGTAGGTGTCGAGGATGCGGAAATCGGTGGGGTGCAGCTCGTAGCAGCGCAGCCGGTCCTGCTCGCGCATCAGCAGATTGGCGATCGCGGGCGAGCCGGGGTACTGGCGCAGCTGGCCGTCGGTGTTGAACTGGCGTACCAGCTCCACGTAGTTGGCCAGCGGCGCCGGCAGGTCCTTGGCGTCGTACAGGCGGGCGATGCCGGTGCTGTACTCGCCCTTCTTCTGGGCATAGCGGCCTTCGATGGAGTAGCCGCCGGCGCCGGCGTGGGTGTCCACCAGGGTGTAAGGCTTTTCCTTTTCGCCCATGTAGCGCAGCACCTGCGTGAGTACCAGGTGTTTGAGAACGTCGGCATGGTTGCCGGCGTGGAAGGCGTGTCGGTAAGCAAGCATGTGCGGACTGTAGCGCCTCAGCCCTGCTGAAGGGCGCCGGGATCGCGCGCCGGGCCGCTCAGGGCCTCGGTCCGGCAGGGGTGCAGGTATTGATGCGTGGGCCGCCAATCGGGCGGCAGCGGGCCCGCCGTGCCGCGCAGCGGCGATGCCGGCGGCAGGGCATAGCCCTGCAGGTCCGCGAGGCCCAGCCGCGGGTTCGGGCCCAGCTGCCAGCCCGCCTCGGCGGGCAGCTGGCCCGGGCCGGCGATGAGGTTGTTGTGCAGGCCCACCACCACCGCGCCGCGCGCGACCCGCAGCAGGGCGGTGTTGCCGGGGCGCCGGTTGACCAGGGTGTTGTGCACCAGGGTCAGTGCTTGCGCGGAGCCACGGTAGCCCTCGGCGCCGAAGGAGATCATCAGCGGGTTGTCGGTCGCCGGGCTCTGCTCGATCAGATTGCCCAGCACCAGGGCCTGGCCGCCGTTCGGAAACTCAAGCTCATAGCTGGCGCTGCCGCCCGCCTCGTCGCTGAGCCGGTTGTAGCGCACCAGGTTGCGTGCCGCGCGGCTCTTCAGCAGATGACCCAGCTCGCCATGGTGGAAGTAGCAGGCGCTGACGCTCAGGCTGGCGATGCTGCCGACGTAGAGCAGGTGGCTGAAGCGCCCCTCGCGATGGCCATGCGAGAACTCGCAAGCCTCCAGCGTGAGCCGAGCGGCGGGGTCGTTGTTGCTCAGCAGGCCGGTCTCGCAGCGCGTGAACAGGCAGTCGCGCACCGTCAGCGAGCCATGCTCGAAGCGGATACCTGCGCCGTTGGTGTCGGGCACGCGGGCGCCGATGAAGTCGAAGCCGCTGATCTGCACGCCCTCGCCGCTGACGACGAAGATGCCCTTGCCGCGCGCATGCGCGCCGTTGGCCAGCAGGCGCACCCGGCCACCCACGGCCACCAGTTGCAGGCCGTCGCGCTCCCAGGCGGCCACATCGCCCACATAGTCGCCGGCCTGCACCTCGATGCGATCGCCGTCGCGCGCCAGGCTGGCAGCCTCGGCCAGGCTGCGGATGCGCTCGGCAGGCCCGACGCGCAGCACGCGCGCGTTGGCGCGGGCGGGCAGCGCGGGCGGGCAGAGCGCCAGGGCGCTGAGCAGATGGCGGCGGGTCAGCATGGGCGTGCGCGCGAGTCTAGCGGCTGGCGGCAAAGTTTGCCGGCGCGCAAGCCAAGGCAATAAATCGTGGGCGGCTGTCACGCGCGTGGCGGCGCTGCGCGGCCAGATTGTTTAGGCTTGCGGTCATCTAGTTCAGGATCCCGCCATGCCCAGCTTGTTCGACCCCATCCAGATCGGCGACCTCGCCCTCGCCAACCGCATCGTCATGGCGCCGCTGACGCGCAGCCGTTCCAAGGGCCTGGTGCCCGGCGAGCTGGCGGTGGAGTATTACCGCCAGCGCGCCAGCGCCGGCCTGATCATCAGCGAGGGTACCCAGATCTGCCCCGAGGGCCAGGGCTATCTGGACACCCCCGGCATCCACACGCCCGCGCAAATCGCCGCCTGGCGCAAGGTCACCGATGCGGTGCATGGCGCGGGCGGCAAGATCGCCGCCCAGCTCTGGCATGTGGGCCGCATCTCGCATGTGGTGTTCCAGCCCGAGGGGCGCGCGCCGGTCTCGTCCACGGCGCGCCCGGCGCAGGGCAAGACCTTCACCGCCGAGGGCTTTGTGCCGATCTCGGCGCCGCGCGCGCTCGGTGCCGACGAGGTGCCCGCCATCATCGCGGCCTTTGTGCATGGCGCGCGCTGCGCCATGGAGGCGGGCTTCGATGCGGTGGAGGTGCATGGCGCGAACGGCTATCTGCTCGACCAGTTCATGCGCGACAGCATCAACGACCGCCAGGATGCCTACGGCGGCAGCATCGCCAACCGCGCACGCCTCACGGTGGAGGTGATGGCGGCGATCGCCCAGGCCATAGGCGCGGGGCGCAGCGGCCTGCGCCTGAGCCCGGTGACCCCGGTCAACGATGCCGGCCAGGACAGCGATCCGCAGGCCCTGTTCAACCATCTGGCCGAGCAGCTGGCGCCGCTCAAGCTGGCCTTCCTGCACATCATCGAGGGCCAGACCGGCGGCGCGCGCGACATTGCGCCCTTCGACTACCAGGCCATGCGCGCGCGCTTCGGCGGGCCCTGGATGGTCAACAACGGCTACAGCCGCGAGATGGCGCTGAAGGCCGTGGCCGAGGGCCGGGCCGACCTGGTGTCCTTTGGCCGCGACTTCATCTCCAACCCGGACCTGGTGCGCCGCCTGCGTCTGAACGCGCCGCTGCAGCCGCTGGACCGCGCCACGCTGTACGGTGGCGATGCACAGGGCTACACGGACTATCCCAGTCTCGCGGCCTGATCTGGTTTCAAGTATGCTTTAGATATATTTACATCGAAAGCCTGCTTGTGAACCAGCTTCAAGCCCTGGCGGCGCGGCGTGCGCGCGTGTTCGCCGCGATCGGCGATGCCGCGCTGCTGCTGCCCAACAGCCATCTGCCGCAACGTGAGGACGATGCCAGCCGCTACCACGGCTGGCGCTATGGCTACGAGGCCTGGCGGCCCGACAGCGACTTCTACTACCTCAGCGGCTTCGAGGAGCCCGAGTCGCTGCTGCTGCTGATCGGTGGCGCCAAGCCGCGCAGCATCCTGTTCTGCCGGCCGCGCGACGCGGCGCTGGAGCAATGGAATGGCCGCCGCCTCGGACCCGCCGCCGCGGCCGACGCCCTGGGCCTGGACGAGGCCTACCCGATCGCCGAGCTGGAGCAGCGCCTGCCCGAGCTGCTGAAGGGCCAGCGCAGCCTGCACTATCCCTTCGGCGTGGACGCGGGCCGCGATCAGCGCATCTTCGCCGCGCTCAACACCCCGCGCGGCGCGCGCGCGATCCGCCAGGGCAGCGTCTTTCCCATCGCCCTGCACGACCCGCGCGCGCTGCTGCACGAGATGCGCGTGATCAAGGACGAGGCCGAGATCGCCCTCATGCACGAGGCCGCGCAGATATCAGGTGCGGCGATGACGCGCGCGATGCGCTTTGCTCGGCCGGGCCAGTACGAGTACGAGGTGGAGGCCGAGCTATTGCATGAGTACCGGCGCCGCGGCGCGCGCGGGCCGGCCTACAACCCCATCGTGGCCGGCGGCGCCAACGCCTGCATCCTGCATTACGTCGAGAACAAGATGCGGCTCAACGATGGCGAGCTGCTGCTGATCGATGCCGGCTGCGACTTCCAGGGCTATAACGCCGACATTACGCGTACTCTGCCCATAGGGCGACGCTTCAACGGCCTGCAGCGCGAGCTCTACGAGGTCGTGCTGGGCGCGCTCGATGCGGGCATTGCCACGCTGCGCGTGGGCGAATCGCTGGAGCGCCTGCACCAGACCCATGTGCGCGGCGTCAGCCAGGGCCTGCTGGACCTGGGCCTGCTGCAGGGTAGCCTGGACGGCGTGCTGGAGAGCAAGGCTTATCTGCGCTTTCTAATGTGCGGCACCGGCCATTACCTGGGCCTGGACACGCACGATGCCGGCCGCTACCACCTGCCCGATGGCGCTTGGCGCCCGGCCCAGGCCGGCATGGTGCTGACGGCCGAGCCGGGCATCTACATCAGCCCGGCCGAGGACATCCCCGAGCGCTACTGGCACGTCGGCGTGCGCATCGAGGACGATGTGCTCGTCACCGCCGCGGGCCCGGAACTGCTGACGGGCCAGGTACCCAGGCGCATCGCCGATATCGAAGCCTTGCGCGATTAGCCCTTCATCCTGGCGCCGAACAGCTCGGGGATGGACAGCTCGCGCGGCCCCGGCAGCAGCTCGAAAGCCTCGCCGGCGGCCAGGGTGCCGGGCGTCTTCACCGCCAGGTAGAAGCCGCACCAGCGGCTTTGCGCCATCAGCTTGGCGGCCTTGTTGAAGCCCATCACCGCGTTGAACTTGAAGCAGGGAAAGCGCGGTTCGCTCACCAGCAGCTCGACGCCGCCGGCAAAGCGCAGGGTGTCGCCGACGAAGGCATCCTTCTCTAGCAGGCCGCCGAGGGTGAGGTTCTCGCCCAGCGAGCCGGGCGGCAATACCTGACCCCAGGCGGCCGCCTGGGCCTGGGCGCGCACCGTCTGCCAGAACTCGTAATGCTCGCTGGGGTAGGCATAGACGGCCTTGGAGAGGCCGCCATGCACGCTGGGGTCGGCCTGCTCGTCGCCCTCCAGGCCAAGGCTCGACACCGCCACGGCGCCTGGACGCGGCGCTTTGCGGATACCTGTCAGCACGTTGCGGCCCTCGATCTCCATGGGCGCGGCGTGGCCGGTGTTGAGGCTGATGAGTTTCATGCGGACGGCCTTGATCGCTGCTTGCTTGCTTGCTGACGCAAAGCCGACATTCTCGCTGCTAGCCGCTGGCGGATTGGGGCTCGAAGTGAAACACCTTGGCGATGATCTGCCAGCGCCCCTCGACATGAATCAGTGTCAGGAAGTCCACATAGTCTTTTTGAAAGAAGCTGCAGCTCAGCTTGACCATGGCCGTGGCGGGGCCCGCCACGTCGATGCACAGGATGGCCTCGCGCCGTGGCGCGCCGCTGCGCGCGGGCGGATCGCGCTGCTGCACGATGGGGAAGTACTCCTGCATGTTCAAGAGCAGCGGCGGCTGATGCTCGCCGGCCGCCGTGGCGTAAAGGGCCTGGGGATGAAAGACCTGGGCCAGGCGCTGGGTGTCGCAGTGGTAGAGGCCGTCAAGATAGAGCCGCAGCAGCGCGCGGATCTGCTCATCGTCGTCGCTGCGGCCGCTCATGCCCGGGCCTCCTTGCTGCGTGCGCGCCGCTGGCTCACGGTCTCGCCGGCAATGCCCCAGCTGTCGGTCTCGACCTCCTCGATCACGACAAAGGTGGTGGCCGGATCCTTGCCCAGCACCCGGACCAGGGTTTGCGTGGTTTGGGCGATCAGCGCCGCCTTCTGCTCGGCGCTGACGCCCTCGCGGGTGATGCGGATATGTACGTAGGGCATGGGGGCTCCTGCTTGTGTTTGCCTAACTGATTACTTCATTGCTTGAAGGTTCGCCGCCGCCCATCAGGGCGCGCACTATCGCCGCCGCCGGCCCGGCCCGCAGGCCCTCGCGCCGGCTGCCTGCCCAGAGCGGGCTGAAGTCGTCGCGGCCGTGGGCCTCGGCCCATTGGCGCAGCGGCGCCAGCGACGCGCCCGCCCAGGGGAAGGGTGGCGCGTCGGCGCACAGCGCGCCCAGCTCGCGGCTGAGGCGGTTGGGCAGGCCGCGTGCTACGCCACCGGTGAAGACGTTCGTTAGCACCGTGGGCTCGTCGGGCTTGCCGTCGCGCAGCCGCGCGCGGTGCAGCGGCGGGGTGCTGGCCTCGTCGCAGAGCAAAAAGGCCGTGCCCACCTGCACCGCAGTCGCGCCCTGGGCGAGCAGCTGTTGCACTCGCTGCGCCGTGGCGATGCCGCCCGCCGCGATCACCGGCACCGCCAGCCGCGCGAGCAGGGCGGGCAGGAGTTGGTCGAGCTCGCGCTGCTGCGCCAGCTCGGTGCCGGGCAGGAAATGTCCGCGGTGGCCGCCGGCCTCCAGGCCCTGGGCGATCACGCCATCGACGCCGCGCCGCTGCAGAAACAGCGCTTCCTGCAGTGTGGTGGCGCTGGACAGGATGCGGGCGCCGGTGGCGCGCACGCGCGCCAGCAGGGCGGGCACGGGCAGGCCGAAGTGAAAGCTGACGACGCTGGGCCGGTAGTGGCTCAGCAGCTCGGCGGCCTCGTCGTCAAAGGCGCGCCGACCCGCCTGTGCTGGCGGCGGTCCGGCCAGACCCAGCTCGGCATAGAAGGGCCGCAGGCGCCGCTGCCAACGCTCCAACAGCGCCGGAGCCGGCTGCACGGGCGCATGGGCGAAGAAGTTCAGCGCATAGGGGCGGCCCGAGGCCTGCAACCGCTGCAGGGCGTCTTCCAGGGCCGGCGCGTTCAGCAGGGCGGCGGGCAGCGAGCCCAGGGCACCGGCCGCACTCACTGCCAGCGCCAGGCCCTCGTCCTGGCAGCCGGCCATGGGGGCCTGGATCAGCGGCCAGCGAGTCTGCAGCAGGGGATGATGGATGGGATGGTTCATGGCGGGCGCGGCGGCTTCAGACGGGCGCCTGGCGCTGCAGGCCATGGCGAACCGCGGCGACGATTTCGTGCGCCCGCGCAAAGCCGTCCAGCAGCAGCGAGATCTGGCCATCGGGCCGCCGTGCCAGCAGCTTGGGGGCGCTGCTCAGGCCCCAGGCCCGGACCTGCTCGAAGTCCGCCCTCGTACTGGCGCGCAGCTCGGGCAGGCCCAGCACGGTGAGCGCTCTTGCGGCCTGCTCGGCGTGGCCATGCCGCTGCAGGCTGCGGGCCAGGACGCTGGCCAGCACGGCATCGTCCGTGGTGTCCAGGCCGTCCAGGTAGAAGGCCTGTTGCAGCTCAGTCAGCAGCCGCAGCGGATCCAGCCGCGGCGCCAGCTCCCGGCCCGCCACAAAGGCGCGTGAGATCGGCTCGGTGTCGTAGACAAAGCCTTGCCGCGCCAGCAGCGCCGAGCGATTGAAGGCCACGCCGGCCGCGGCCTCGACGCGCGCCCAATGGCCCAGGCGGAAGCGCTTGGCCGCCTCGTCCAGGACTTGCTGGCCGCCTGCCCAAAGGCCCGCCATGCGGATCTCGAGCGCGGCCTCGGGGAGGCGCGGCATGGCCTGCGCCATTTGGCCGGCGAAGCCATAGCACCATGAACACATGGGATCGGCAACCAGAATCAAGGTCATGACGGCCTGCTCCCGGGGTCAGCCCAACAGGCCTTCGACGCGCATCGCCTCGCGCACCGCCGGACGTGCCGCCACGCGGGCCTGGAAGGCGCGCAGCTGCGCCAGGTCCGAGATGTCGAGCTTGATCGGGGAGGTCCATGACAGCAGCACGAAGAGGTAGGCGTCGGCAATGCTGAACTGGCTGCCGCCCAGATAGGGTTGGCTGGCCAGCTGAGCGTCCAGAAAGGCCAGCTTGGTCTTCAGCAACTGCTTGAGGGTTTGCGTTGACGCCGCGTCCACATGGCCATGGAAGATGGGCGTGAAGGACTTGTGGATCTCCGAGGTCAGGTGGTTGCACCACTCCAGCACGCGGATGCGCGCCAGCGTACCCACCGGCGGCAGCAGCTCGCTGGCCTGCATCTGGTCGGCGATGTGCTGCATGACGATGGGGCCCTCGCTGATGCGATCGCCGGCGTCGGTCTCCAGCAGCGGCACCTGGCCCTTGGGCGTTAGGGCGTAGAAGTCGGAGCCGTCCTCCAGGCGATGTGTGGCGGTGTTGACGCGCACGAGCGAGAAGTCGGCCTTGGTTTCGCGCAGCACGATGTGCGAAGCCAGCGAGCAGGCACCGGGGGAATAGAAGAGACGCATGGAACAGAACCTCAAAGTGGTGTTAGGAGTCCTCATGCTATTGATGACGCCAGCTTGGATAAACGCGCCTACACTCAAATCACTGTTGGCCTCTGTGTAGACAATCAACCATGAACAGACCCTTCGAGGGCATGCTGCTCAGTGGCATCGAACTCTTCTGCCTGGTGGCCCAGCACCAGGGTTTCACTGCCGCGGCGCGCGCCAGCGGCCTGACCACGGCGGGCGTCAGCCGCTCGGTCAACCGGCTGGAGGCCCGCCTGGGTGTGCGCTTGCTGACGCGCACCACCCGAACCGTTAGGCTGACGCCCGAGGGCGAGCGCTACTACGAGCAATGTCGCGAGGCACTCCGGCAGCTGGTCGAGGCCGAGCGCGAGGTGACCGGGCAGCAGCTGCGGCCCAGCGGTCTGGTGCGCATCAGCCTGCCCACCTCCTACGGGCACTTTCGCGTGCTGCCCCTGCTGGACGAGTTCATGCGGCGTTATCCCGAGGTGGCGCTGGAAGTGCAGATGAGCAATCGCAACGTCAACTTCGCCGAGGAGGGGTTTGACCTGGCCATACGCGGGCGCGAGCCACCCGACTCCGGCCTGGTGGCGCGCAAGCTCGAAGACGCCGCGCTGCTGGTGGCGGCCGCGCCCTCGTACCTGCGCGCGCATGGCACGCCGCAGCGGCTCGAGGAACTGGACGGTCATGAGTGCATCCAATTCCTGCTTCCGCGCACCGGCGCCGCCGTGCCCTGGCTGTTCAAGAGGGGCAGCGCGCTGTTGGAGCGGCCCACCACGGGGCGCTTGCGCTGCGCCGAAGACATCCTGGCGCCCATCACGCTGGCGCGCGCCGGTGCCGGCCTGGTGCAGACCTACCGCTTCCTGGTGGCCGACTTGCTGCGCGACGGCAGCCTGCAGGAGGTGCTCGGCGACTGGGCCGGCGCCTCGCGTCCGTTTTCACTGCTCTACCCCGGCAAGCGGCACCTGCCGCTGCGCGTGCGGGTGCTGATCGACTTTTTGTTGGAGCGCCTGGGCAGGGGGTGACGGTGGCCGACAAGCGTGAACAATGTCGCCCCAACGTCAACTCCGCGCAGGGCACGCCGAATCTGCGCATGAAGTCATTCTCGAAATGCATAACCACGCCCGCTCGGGTGGTTACGGCATGGTTACATTGGGGTGACAATTCAGGCTTCGGGCCCTTTACCCAGAGGCCCGGCCTGCCTTCAGAGCAAGCTGCCCCATCTCAGGTAGTGCAATGAGCGGCATTGGGCCAGGCCCGGCCCGCGACGCCCGTCTTCCACGACGCCGGCAGCCGCCTTCCGAGCTTGGCCCAATTCTGCTTTTTATATTGAATGGGACTTGCCATGAACCAACCCGTGATGGAAGGGCTGCGCCTGAACGTGCCGGCCTATGTGAAGCACCAGCGCCTGATCGCCTGGGTGGCGGAGATCGCCGCGCTGACCCAGGCCCGCGATGTCTATTGGTGCGATGGCAGCCAGGAAGAGTACGAGCGCCTGTGTGCCAAACTGGTGGACGCCGGCACCTTCAAGAAGCTCGATCCCATCAAGCGCCCCAACAGCTTTCTGGCCTGCAGCGACCCCAGCGACGTGGCGCGCGTGGAAGACCGCACCTTCATCTGCTCGGCCAAGCAGGAAGACGCCGGCCCGACCAATAACTGGATGGCCCCGGCCGAGATGCGCACCCTGCTGCAGACTGGCGAGAACGCCCTGTTCAAGGGCGCGATGAAGGGCCGCACGCTGTACGTCGTGCCCTTCAGCATGGGTCCGATCGGCTCGCACATCGCGCATATCGGCGTGGAGCTGTCGGACAGCCCCTATGTGGCAGTGAACATGCGCATCATGACCCGCATGGGCCGTGCCGTGCTGGACGTGCTGGGCAGCGACGGCGCCTTCGTGCCCTGCGTGCACACCGTGGCCGCGCCGCTGGAAGCCGGCCAGGCCGACGTGAAGTGGCCCTGCAACAAGACCAAGTACATCGTCCATTACCCCGAGACGCAGGAGATTTGGTCCTACGGCTCCGGCTACGGCGGCAATGCGCTGCTGGGCAAGAAGTGCTTTGCGCTGCGCATCGCCTCGACGATGGGCCGCGATCAGGGCTGGCTGGCCGAGCACATGCTGATCCTGGGTCTGACCTCGCCCGAGGGCAAGAAGTACCACTTTGCCGCCGCCTTCCCTAGCGCCTGCGGCAAGACCAATTTCTCCATGCTGATCCCGCCCCAGACCTTCAAGGGCTGGAAGGTCACGACCGTGGGTGACGACATCGCCTGGATCAAGCCGCACAGCGATGGTCGCCTTTACGCCATCAACCCCGAGGCCGGCTATTTCGGCGTGGCGCCCGGCACCAACACGCTGACCAACTTCAACTGCATGGCCAGCCTGCACCGCGACGTGATCTTCACCAACGTCGCGCTCACCGATGATGGCGATGTTTGGTGGGAATCGATGACCGAGACCCCGCCCGAGCACCTGATAGACTGGCAGGGCAAGGACTGGACGCCAGCCATCGCCAAGGAAACCGGCGCCAAGGCCGCGCACCCGAACGCGCGCTTCACCGTCGCCGCCACCAACAACCCGGCGCTGGACCCGGACTGGAACAACCCGGCGGGCGTGCCCATCGACGGTTTCATCTTCGGTGGCCGCCGCTCCACCACCGTGCCCCTGGTGACCGAGGCGCGCGACTGGGTGGAAGGCGTCTATATGGCCGCCACCATGGGCTCCGAGACCACCGCCGCGGCCGCCGGCCAGCAGGGCGTGGTGCGCCGCGACCCCTTCGCCATGCTGCCCTTCATGGGCTACAACATGGCCGACTATTTCCAGCATTGGCTGGATCTGGGCAAGAAGCTGCAAGCCTCGGGCGCCACCCTGCCCAAGATCTACTGCGTCAACTGGTTCCGCAAGGGCTCCGACGGCAAGTTCGTCTGGCCCGGCTATGGCGAGAACATGCGCGTGCTGAAGTGGATGCTGGACCGCGTGACCGGTAGCCAGTCCGGCGAGGAGCATGCCTTCGGCGTGACCCCGCGCTATGAAGACCTGAACTGGGACGGCCTGGACTTCAGCAAGGAGCAGTTCGAGGTCGCCACCCGCATCGACAAGGCCGACTGGGCCGCCGAGCTGAAACTGCACGACGAGCTCTTCGCCCAGCTGGCCCACCACCTGCCGGCCGAGCTACCGGCCACCAAGGCAAGGATCGAGGCGCGTCTGGCGGCCGAGTAAGCCAAGTCGCGGCCCTTTCGGGGGCCGCACGCCGCAAGTAAAAAGCCCGCTTACCGAGCGGGCTTTTTGCTGTCCGGCTTCGTCCAGCGGAGTTCGCGGATCCGGCTCTGCCGGGCCGTCGAACTCGCCCCCTTGAGGGGGCTGGCGAAGCCAGTAGGGGGTGGTCCCTTTTTACTTCTTGCGGCAATGCGCGGCGCGCAGCTCGGCAGCGAAGGACGGCATGCTCTGCTCGTATTCCTGGGCCAGGGCCAGCAGTTCGCGCTCGGCGCGGGCATCGGCGGCGGCGGCCAGACGGGCCTTGACCGAAGCGATCAGGCTCAGCCACAGGCGGGCGCCGATGGCGGTGAACGAAGCACCGTGGCTCACAGTGCGGTAGGACGGCAGACCGAAAGTTTGGGTGGCGACGCTCATGGCGGTTCCTTGCGTGTTGCTGACTCTGTTGGAGTCGATGGCGAGAGTATCGGGTTAACCCTAGACATGAGGCAAATGAATTGTCTGAATTTGCTATATAAACAATGTGAATATGAGTTTCCGAAACCTGGACCTCAATTTGCTGCGCGTCTTTGATGCGGTGATGGCCGAACGCAACCTCACGCGTGCGGCCGAGCGCCTGGCGATGAGCCAGCCGGCGGTCAGCCATGCGCTCAAGCGCCTGCGCGAAGCGCTGGGTGAGGAGCTGTTCGTGCGCCAGGCCTTCGGCATGAAGCCTAGCTCGCGCGCCGAAGGCCTGTGGCCCGAGGTGCGCCATGCGCTCGAGCGCCTGCGCGCCGTGCTGGACCCGAGTGAATTCGACCCGCAGGCCGAGGACTACACCTTCCAGATCGCGATGGCCGACGCCACCGCCGCCCTGGTGCTGCCGCCGCTGGTGGCCGATCTGGAGGGCTCGGGTGCGCATGCCCGCATCCATGTGCTGCCGCTCACCACGCGCGACCCGCGCGGCCTGCTGGAGCAGGGCGAGGCCGATTTCGCGCTGGGCTATTTTCCTAACGCGGTGGCGGCGCTGCAGGCGCAAGGGCCGATGGCGGCGATACGCCAGCACCGCCTCTATGACAGCGAGTATGTCTGCGTGATGCGGCGCGGTCATCCGCTGGCCGGCGCGCCGCTTACCTTGGACGGCTATTGCGCCGCCCACCACCTGCTGGTGAGTTTCTCGGGCCGGCCGCATGGCTTCGTCGACGAGGCCCTGGCGGCGATGAACCGCAGCCGCCGCATCGTGCTGACGGTGAACCAGTTCTTCACCGCGGGCCGCATCGTGGCGCAGTCCGATCTGCTCACGGTGCTGCCGGCCTCTTTTGTGGAGGCGACCGGGTACAAGCAGGATCTGGTCGAGCAGCCCCTGCCGCTGGCTCTCTCGCCGGTGCATGTGGACATGCTCTGGCATCTGCGCAACGAGGACCGCAGCGCACAGCGCTGGTTGCGCGGACGGCTGATCGCCGCGGCGGCCCAAGCGTCGACAAACACGGCGACAATTGGGCGATGAGCAACAAGACCGCCGACCTGACCGATGCCGAGTTCGAGGAACTCGACGAATTGCTGGCCACCACGCCGGCCCCGCTGCAAGCCCTCGATGCCTCCATGCTCGACGGCTACCTCTGCGGCGTGCTGGTGCAACCCCGCCTGATCGAGATCGAGGAGTGGCTGCCCAATATCTTCGACTACGACGGCGGCCTGCTGCCCGAGAGCGTCGACGCCGCCTGGCTGGCACGCATCCGCGAACTGGTGGCGCGCCGCCATGCTGCGCTGAACCGCGCCATGGTCGAAGACGGCTGGTTCGACCCCGTCGTGCTGGACCTCGACGAGCAGGCCCCGGTGGACCCGGTGCCACCCGAGGGCGAGGAGGACGCCGAGCAGGCCCAGGCGCGCGCCACCTACGAGGCCATGGGCCCGATCTCGCGCACCCTGATGCCCTGGGTGGCCGGCTTCCAGCATGCCGCGCTGTGCTTCCCCGAGCTCAGCGAGATGGACGATGACGCGGTGATGGCCTCGCTGGCCCGCCTGTACCGCCATCTGCCGGCCGAAACGCCCGAGGAGAAGGAAATCGTCGCCACCCTGGACCGCGAGCATCCGCTCAAGGACCTGGACGATGCGATCGAGGAACTGGTGGTGACGGTGGCCGATCTCTGCGACCTCACCGAAGCGCATCGTTACAAGGTCGAAAGCATCCGCCGCGACAGCCCCAAGGTCGGGCGCAACGACCCCTGCCCCTGCGGTTCCGGCCGCAAGTACAAGCAGTGCCACGGCGCCAACTGACGGCCGGCTGATGCGCTTGCAATTGCTCTCGGATCTCCACCTGGAGACCGAGACCTTTGAACCGCTGCCCGCGCCCGGCGCCGAGGCCCTGGTGCTGGCCGGCGATGTGGACAGCGGCTGGCGCGGGCTCGAGGCCTTCAAGGGCTGGCCGGTGCCGGTGCTGTTCGTGCCCGGCAACCACGAGTACGACGGCCGGGATGTGGACGAGGCGCGGCGTGGCCTGCGTGCGCTCTCCGACCGCCTGGGCTTTCTGTGGCTGGACGAGACCGAGCTGCTGCTCAGCGATGCTCAGGGCCGGCGGCTGCGTTTTCTGGGCAGCACGCGCTGGAGCGACTTCGAGGTCTTCGGCGCCGCGCAGCGCGAGCGCACCATGCGCGCGGCGGGCTATTTCCAGCGCGTCATGGCGGCCACGCGCGCGGGTCAACCCTTCGACGCCGAGGCGGTGCGCGCCGAGGCCCTGCGCTGCAAGGCCTGGCTGCGCGAGAACTTGCAGCGGCCGCCAGCCGGCATCGCGGCGACCGTGGTGGTGACGCATTTTGCCCCCAGCCTGAAGAGCGCCGACCCGCGCTACGGCCGCCAACCCGGCACCGGCAGCTTCTGCAACAACGACGAAGACCTGCTGCCGCTGGCCGAGCTCTGGCTGCACGGCCATCTGCATTGCCGCTACGACTACCGTTTCGAGCATGGGTTGGGCAGTACCCGCGTGGTCTGCAATGCGCGCGGCCTGGCGCACAAGGGCGAATCGCAGGGCTGCGACGGCCTGTTCTGTGTGGACGTCTAACCACGCGGGCTTGAACCGCATCAAGGCGCTGGGACCGCGCTGTGCCAGACTGATGGCGATGGGCCTGCGTTTAGGCCCGCATGCAAGGAGAGGCCATGAAGATCCTGATCGCCGTTGACGGCAGCAGTTATTCCAAGCGCATGCTGGCCTATCTGGCCGCACACGACGAATGGCTGGGTGATGCCCATCGCTACACCGTCGTACATGCGGTGGCGGCGATTCCGCCGCGTGCCGCGGCGGTGCTCGACAAGGCCGTGCTCAAGGGCTATTACGAGGACGAGGCCGAGAAGGTGCTGAAGCCGATTCGCAGCTTCTTCGATAAGCAGCGCATCAAGGCCGAGTTCGTCACCAAGGTCGGCCCCGCGGCCGAGGCCATTGCCGCGCTGGCCAGCAAGGGCAAGTTCGAAATGGTGATGATGGGCTCACATGGCCACAGCAGCATCGGCAACCTGGTGCTGGGCTCGGTGGCGACCAAGGTGATGTCGCAATGCGAGGTGCCGGTGCTGCTGATTCGCTGAGCAGCGACCCGCGCCGCCGAGGAGCGCGGCGTCAGGAGCTGCGGCGTGAGAGCCAGGCCAGCGGCGATTCGGTCGCGGTCTTGGCGCGCTCGGACTCCAGCTCGTAGCTGGGCGCGCGGTAGTCCTGCAAGCCGGCATCGCCTTCCTCGAGCGTGGCTTCCATGCCGAAGGCGGTGCCCAGATCGGCGGGCTCGGGGGCGTGGTGGACGACCGGGGTGCGACGGAAAAAGCGCAGTGCTGGAGCGAATCGCATATCACACCTCGACAGGGCTGGATTCAGGAAGGCATGGCCCTAGTGTGCGCCGGACGCGGCCGCTACCAATCCCCAAATTGGGTGCTCATGTCCGCGTAGTTGGAAAAAACGCACGACAGGTAAATCTTTGTGAAAGTCGCTGCCGGCGAGGCCGACCTGCCGGCTGCTGCGAAGCGGGCATCACCCTCCAACGTAGGATGTCCTGCGGCCCTGGATCTGACTATGCTCGGCCTCCCAAGTTGATTTGCTCACGGCGCCGAGCCCATGAATCTGCCAGTTCTCAAATGCGTGGCTGCCACCGTCATCGCCTCGACGGTGGGCAGCGCGGCCTGGCTGGCCAGCCAGCTGCCCGGCATGGATGCCGCTGCTGGCCTGCAGCTGGCCGATGCCGCTCAGGCCGAGCGCCGCCTGGCCTTGCCACCGGGGCCGGCGGCATCAGAACCCTCGGCCGGCCCGAGCGCACGCTGAGCGCCGCTGGCCAGGGCCTGGCCGATCTGATCCAGCAAGGCCACCCGCAAGGGCGCGGACACCAGCTCCGAGCCTAGCTTCCATTGATGCCAGTAGAGCGTAACGTCCACGCTCAGCTCGGGCCGCAAGGCCATCAAATCACCGCTTCTGAGCAGGCTACGCACCTGCAGTTCGGGCACCACGCCGATGCCCCAGCCCATGCACACGGCGCGCACACGCGCCTCGCTGGAGGGCACATATCGCTCCTGCAGCCGAGGTGCTTTCACGCCAAAGGCCTTGCTGACCCATTGCACCTGGTCGTCGTCCTTGCGGTTGAAAACGAGGAAGGGCGCCTGCGCGAAATTGGCCGCACTCAGCCCTTGCGGCAGGCGCTCGCGCACAAAGGCCGGGCTGGCCACGGCGATATAGCGCATCACGCCCAACGGCCGCGCCAGGCAACCGCGCAGCGCCAGCTTGACGGTGCTGACGCAACCCAGCACCTCACCCTGGCGCAACCAGTCATGCGTGAAGTCCTGGTCGTCGACGATCAGTTCCAGGCCGAAGCCCTCTTGCAGCCCCGCCTGCACCAGCGGGTCCAGCGCCGGCAGCACCCAGGTGGCCAGGCTGTCGGCATTCACCGCGATGGCGATGCGCTCATGCGGCGCCACGCGCGTGCCCAGCTCGCGCGCCACATCGGTACGTAGGGCCTGCAGCTGGCGCGCAAAGCGCAGCAGCACCTTGCCCGGCTCGGTCAGGCGCAGCGGGCGCGAGCGCACTACCAGCAGCTGGCCCACCTGCGCTTCCAGGCTGCGCAGGCGCTGCGATACCGCACTCTGCGTGATGGCCAGACGCTGGGCGGCGCGCTCGAAGCTGCGCTCATCGGCCAGCGCGGCCAGGCAGTCGAGGCCGGCGGAGTCCAGGTCTTTCATAAGTGCCTCTAATGTAAGACTAGAAATATGAATGTGGCTTCTGATAAACACGGAGCTTGATGACAATCCGCCGTCCCCTGATCTTGGTCAACGCAGCGCTCCGGCACGGAGCCGCCGCGGCCGAAACAGGCCTGGGTTCGCTGTAGGAGTCCCCTATGAAAGTCGTCGTTCTGGGTGCCGGCATCATCGGCGTGAGCACCGCCTGGTATCTGCTGGAGCAAGGCCATGAGGTCACGGTGGTCGACCGTCAGGACGATGCCGCGATGGAGACCAGCTTCGCCAACGGCGCGCAGATCTCGGTGAGCTTTTGCGAACCCTGGGCGAATGCCGGCGCACCCTTCAAGGTGGCCAAATGGCTGCTGCGCGACGATTCGCCGCTGCTGTTCCGCCCGCGCCTGGAGCCGGCGCAATGGCGCTGGGGCCTGAGCTTTCTGAGCCAGTGCACCACGGCCGCCTTCGAGCGCAATGTCGAGCAGCTGGTGCAGCTGGGCCGCTACAGCCATGAATCACTGAAGAGCCTGGTGGCGCAGACCGGCATCGAGTACGAGCGCCTGGAGCGCGGCATCCTGCACTTCTTCTCCAGCCAGGCCGACTTCGATGCCGGTGCGGCCGGTGCCGAGGTGATGCGCCGCCACGGCGTCGACCGCCGGGTACTCGGGCGCGAGGAGGTGCTGAAGGTCGAGCCGGCGCTGCGCAGCTTCGGCAACAACATCTTCGGCGGCACCTTCACGCCCAGCGACGAGTCGGGCGATGCGCGCGTGTTCACGCAGAAGCTGGCCCAGCTCTGCCAGCAGCGCGGCGCCACCTTCCACTACGGCCACGATGTGCTGGCGCTGCAGCGCGAGGGCCAGGCCATCGCCGGCGTGCAGATCGCCGATTGCCGCAGTGGCAAGAAGCGCGTGCTCAAGGCCGACGCCTATGTGGCGGCCATGGCCTCCTACACCCCGGCCCTGCTCAAGCCCCTGGGCGAGTTCCTGAACATCTATCCGGCCAAGGGCTACTCGGCCACCCTCAAGCTGAAGAAGCCGGAAGCCGCCAGCGTGGTGAGCCTGCTGGACGACACCCGCAAGATCGCGATCTCGCGCCTGGGCGACAGCATCCGCATCGCCGGTACCGCCGAGCTGGTGGGCATGGACACCAGCCTGGACACGCCCACCTCGCGCACCCGTTGCGACGCCTTGGTGAAGCGTTACGAGGAGCTGTTCCCCGGCGTGGCGGATCTCGGCGAGCGCAATTACTGGACCGGCCTGCGCCCCAGCACGCCCACCAACATCCCCTACATCGGCCGCAGCCGCAAGGCTTCCAACCTGTGGATCAACGCCGGCCATGGCACGCTGGGCTGGACCCATGGCGCCGGCTCGGGCCATGCGCTGTCTGAGCTGATCTGCGGCCGCCGGCCCGAGATCGAGTTCAATTTCTACGGCGACGCGTTGCCGGCTCGTGGCCTGTACAGCATGGCCCCGGCCTGACCATGGCCTGAAGCGGGCGCGGGGCGCGATCGCTACAATCCGCGCCCCGCTCTCCATCCGCCCGCCGCCATGCCATCGCCCGCTTCCTTCTGTGCCATCGACTTTGGCACCTCCAATTCGGCGATCGCGATCCCGCGCAGCGAGGGCCCGGGCATGCGCCTGGTGGAGCTGGAGAGCGGCCACCTCACCATGCCCACGGCGGTGTTCTATTTCGTCGAGGGCAGGCATGATGCCGACGGCCCGCCGCGCGCCTTTGGCCGTGCCGCGGTGGCCGCCTATGTAGAGGGCACCGACGGCCGCCTGATGCGCTCGATGAAGAGCATCCTCGGCTCCGCGCTGATCGACCAGACCACCGATGTCGGTGGCGGACGCGGCGTCAAGTATTTCGACATGCTGGCCGGCTACCTCAAGCGCCTGCGCAACAGCGCGCTCGCGGCCGGCGCCCGCGCGCCGCTCAACAAGCTGGTGCTGGGTCGGCCGGTGTTCTTCGTGGACGGCGAACCTGCGCGCGATGCCGCCGCCCAGGCCTCGCTGGAGGCCGCCGCCCATGCGGTGGGCTTCGACGAGGTGCATTTCCAGTTCGAGCCGATCGCGGCCGCCTTCGACTACGAGAGCCAGGCCACGCACGAGCAGATCGTGCTGGTGGCCGACATCGGCGGCGGTACCTCGGACTTTTCGCTGGTGCGCGTGGGCCCGGATCGCATGCAGCGCCTGGACCGCCGCGACGACATCCTCGCCAACCATGGTGTGCATATCGCCGGCACCGATTTCGACCGCCATGTGGAGCTGGCCAGCATCCTGCGCGAGCTGGGCTACCGCTCGCTGGGGCCCGAGAAACCCGGCCAGGTGGCGCGCGAGGTGCCCAGCGGCGTCTATTTCGACCTGGCCACCTGGCATCTGATCAACACCGTCTACAGCCCGCTGCGCGTGGCCGAGTTGCGCAGCATGAAGAGCTTTTACGGCAACCCGCTGCATCACCAGCGCCTCATGACGGTGGTGGAAGACCGCCTGGGCCATGAGCTGGCGGCGCGCGCCGAAGATGCCAAGATCGCCGTGGCCGGCGGCGGCGATACCCAGATCGACCTGGGCCTGGTCGAGAACGGCCTCACCGTGCATCTGGGCGAGACCGAGGCCTTGCAGGCGCTGCGCGCCGACATCGAGCGCATTGCCCAGGCCGGCCGCGAAACCGTGGCGCAGGCGGGCCTGCGGCCGGAGGATGTGGATGCGCTCTACTTCACCGGCGGCTCTACCGGCCTGCGCGTGTTGGCCGAGCGCATTGCCGCCGACTACCCCAAGGCGCGCGAGGTGCGCGGCGACCGTTTTGCCTCGGTGGCCACAGGCCTGGGCCTGCACGCGGCGCGCTTGTTCACGCGCTGAAGATCAGAAGCGGTGCCGCTGCGGCGGCCCCTTGCGCGCCGGTGGCCGTTTGGCCTGGGGCTGTGCCGGCTGGGGCCTGGACACATCGGCCAGCAGCAGGGTCGCGCTCACCAGGCTCTCCACCGCCTCCTCCAGATCCGCGGGAGGCTCCAGGGTCTCGATCTCTTCGAGCAGCTCGTCGGCGTCTTCCAGATCGTCCGGGTCCAGGTGCATATAGATCGCTGCCAGCGGCTCCAGCAACTGGGCCGCATCCAGGCGCATCAGCTCGGGGAACAGCTCGGTGGCGAGCGCGAAGCCGGCCACCCAGGGGAACACCACTTCGGAAGGGTCGGCCTCGTCTTCCAGCTCGAACACCCAGGGGTCGAACCATTGGCGATCGACGATGGCCAGGTTGAGCTCGCGGTGGCGGCGGCGTATCAGCTCGAACAAGGCCTCGCCGTTGTAGCTGGGCGGCGGCTTGCGGCCCTCGCTGTCCAGTACATGGGGCGCCCAGTCGGACATCGCGACGGGCTTGGGCTGCAGCAGCACACCGATCAGATAGCCGTCCAGCATGCTCACGTCCAGCGGCTCCAGCGGCGCCGGCACCTTGTCGAGCAGGGTCTGCAGCTGCTCCAGCTCGGCGTCGCTGAGCGGCTCGGCGGGCTTGCGGGCTTGCGGCGCCGGCTTGCTGCTGGCGGCGGGCCGGGCCGGACGAGGCGCGGGGCTGGGCTTGCGTACGGGCGGCTTGGCAGCGTTCATGACCGCATTATCAAGCTTCGGCCATCCCACCTCGTGGGGATGGCGAAACCCGCGCTTCGGCCCTAGAGTTCGATCCAAGCAAGCCGCAAGGCGAGCAGCAGTCCCAACGACGTCCTTGATTCAAGGACTTTGCAACGCCCGAGCAGTTCGCTGCTTGGGCGTCCTTTTTTGTGCGCTCAGAAGCCCTTGCCCAGCGCGGCGCGCAGATGCTCGATGAGCAGCCGCACTGGGCGCGGCGTGGTGCTGCTCCAGGGGTGGATGGCGTAGATGCTGTCGCCGAAAAAGCCTGCCGGCCGCCATTGCGGCAGCAAGGGCTGCAGGGCGCCGCTGGCCAGGGCCGGTGCGGCGCTGAAGTCGGGCAAGAGGGCCACGCCCAGGCCGGCCAACGCAGCATCTCGGATGATTTCGCTGTTGCCGGCGCGTAATAGCCCTTGCACCGGGACCCGCACCCGCTCCGGCGCCCTGGCCGCGCCATGTTCGAAGTGCCAGACCGCCGGGCCCGAGCGCAGATAGGGCAGGCAGGCATGGGCCGCCAGCTCGGCCGGATGGGCGGGCGTGCCGGCGCGGGCCAGATAGGCGGGCGCCGCCACCAGCAGGGCGCGCGAGGCGCAGAGCTTGAAGGCCACATGGGTGTCGGGCGGCGTGCTGGTGTGGCGGATGGCCAGGTCGAAGCCCTCCTGCGCCAGCGCCGCCAGCCGGTCCGACAGATCCAGCTCGATGCGTATCTCCGGGTACTGGGCAAAGAAGCCCGGCAGGGCCGGCGCCACATGCTGGCGCCCCAGCGCCACCGGCGCGGTAACGCGCAGCAGGCCGCGCGGCTGGCCGGCGGCGTCGCGCGCCGCGCCGAGGCTGCGCGCAATATGGTTGAAGCTGGCCTCGGTGTCTTCCACCAGGCGCTGGCCGGCGTCCGAGAGCCGCACCGAGCGCGTGGTGCGCGCCACCAGGGTCACACCCACGGCGCGCTCCAGCTCGGCAATGCGCTGGCTCACCGCGGCCTTGGACAGGCCCAGGCGCTGCGCCGCCTTGGTGAAGCTGCCGGTATGGGCGATCACCGTGAGGGCGTGCAGCTGGCCCCACAGCAGATCTTCGCGCAGGGCGGGTTTCGGCAGGGCAGGGCTCATGATTGTTCGGATTATCAAACAATCAAGTCAGCAAAAGCGGATTGGCAGGGCAGGGGGCCAAGCCTAGACTGGCCAAATACGATTCCACCTGGAGACCTGCCATGAGCACCCCCGCCTACGCCGCCAGCGCCGACCTGACCCATTTCATCAACGGCCGCCCGCAGGCCGCCAGCTCGGGCCGCTCGCAGGCGGTCTACAACCCCACGACCGGCGCGGTGGCGCGCCAGCTGCAGCTGGCCAGCAGCGAGGATGTGCTGAGCGCGGTGGCCGCCGCCCAAGCCGCCTTCCCGGCCTGGGCCGACGCACCGCCGCTGCGCCGCGCCCGCGTGATGTTCAAGTTCCTGGAGCTGCTCAACCAGCACAAGGACCAGCTCGCCGCCATGATCACCGCCGAACATGGCAAGGTCTTCACCGACGCCCAGGGTGAGGTGGCGCGTGGCATCGACATCGTGGAATTCGCCTGCGGCGCGCCGCAACTGCTCAAGGGCGACTTCACCGAGCAGGTCTCGACCGGCATGGACAACTGGACGCTGCGCCAGCCGCTGGGTGTGGTGGCCGGCATCACGCCCTTCAACTTCCCCTTCATGGTGCCGATGTGGATGGCGCCGCTGGCCATCGTCACCGGCAATACCTTCATCCTCAAGCCCAGCGAGCGCGACCCCTCGCCCAGCCTCTTCATCGCCGAGCTGTTCAAGCAGGCCGGCCTGCCGGACGGCGTGTTCAATGTGCTGCAGGGCGACAAGCTGGCGGTGGATGGGCTGCTGAACCACCCCGACGTGAAGGCGATCAGCTTCGTCGGCTCGACGCCCATTGCCCAGTACATCTACGAAACCGGAGCCAAGAACGGCAAGCGCGTGCAGGCCCTGGGCGGCGCCAAGAACCATATGGTGGTGATGCCCGATGCCGACATCGAGCAGGCGGTGGACGCACTGATCGGCGCGGCCTACGGCTCGGCCGGCGAGCGCTGCATGGCGATCTCGGTGGCGGTGCTGGTGGGCGATGTGGCCGACCGGATCGTGCCCAAGCTGGCCGAACGTGCCCGCGCCCTGAAGATCAAGAACGGCATGGAGCTCGATGCCGAGATGGGCCCCATCGTCACCCGCGAGGCGCGCGATCGCATCGAGAACTACATCGGCATCGGCGTGGAAGAGGGCGCCAAGCTGGTGGTCGACGGGCGCGGCCACAAAGTGGCCGGCCTGGAGAACGGCTTCTTCACCGGCGGCACCCTGTTCGACGAGGTGAAGCCCAGCATGCGCATCTACAAGGAAGAAATCTTCGGCCCGGTGCTGGCCTGCGTGCGCGTGAGCGACTTTGCCCAGGCGGTGGAGCTGGTGAACGCGCATGAGTACGGCAACGGCGTGGCCTGCTTCACCAGCGATGGCAATGTCGCGCGCGAGTTCGCGCGCCGCATCCAGGTGGGCATGGTGGGCATCAATGTGCCCATCCCTGTGCCGATGGCCTGGCAGGGCTTTGGCGGCTGGAAAAAGAGCCTGTTCGGCGACATGCATGCCTATGGCGAGGAGGGCGTGCGCTTCTACACCAAGCAAAAGAGCATCATGCAGCGCTGGCCGGCCAGCATTGGCAAGGGCGCCGAGTTTGTGATGCCCACCAGCAAGTAAGGCTCGCTGGCACAAGCCGTGCGAATCTCGCACGGCGGGTGACTAAGCTCATGCCGCGCGGCTGGGATCGGCTACGCTCGCGGTCTGTGACCACCTGTAAGCCGCTGTCCAAACCCGCCGAGCTGTCCGCCGAGCAAATCGCGCATTGCCTGGAGCAGGCGCGCGCGGCTCAGCGCGATGCCCGGCTCGACGAGGGCCTGGCCCTGGCCGAGCAGGCCTGGGCCGCCAGCCAGCAACTGGGCTATCTGGCCGAGCAGGTGGAGGCCGGGCGCCTGCGCAGCTTTTTTCGCTTCCGCCGCGGCGACCTGCCCGGCATGCTGGCGGCCGGCCAGGAGGTCTTGATCCTGATGCGCCCGCTGGGCGCCCAGCCCGGTATCTGCGAGCTGCTGCGCTGGATGAGCCTGGCGGCCTCGGAGATCGGCGATTTCGAGACCGGCCTGGCCTGCGCCAACGAGGGCTGCGCGCTGGCGCAGGAGCTCGGCGAGCTGCGCATCCAGGCGGTGGCGCTGAACGCGCTGGGCGCCTGCTTCGAGCGCATGGGCGATCCCTGGCAGGCCGAGCGCCTGATGAACGAGGCCGCGGCCCTGGTGCGCGATCAGGCCACGCCCTACGAGCATGTGGTCACGCTCAACAATCTCAGCAGCGTCGCCCTCGGTGCCTACCACCTGATGCGCGACAGCGGCAACGACGCTGCCTGCCGCCAGGCGCTGGAGCGCGGCCTGCACTATGCCCGCGAGGTGCGCCCGCATGCGCGCGAGCATGGCGACCGGTTTGCGCTCGCGCTCACCGATGCCAATCTCGGCGAGGTGCTGATGCTGCTGGGCGCGCTGGACGAGGCGCGGAGCTTTCTGGATGCTGCGCTCGAGCAGGCGCAGAGCCTGGGCTATCAGAACCTGGCCTGGCGTACGCGCTGCGCACTCGCCGAGCTGATGCTGGCGCGCGGCGAGGTGCGCGAGGCCTGGCACATCGTGCATGCCCTGCAGTCCGACGCTGCGGGCACGCTGCCGGCCTTCATCGCGCTGCGCTTGCATCACAACGCCTTCCGCGCCGCGCGTGCGCTCGGCCGCAGCGACGATGCGCTGGCGCATCTGGAGTGCTACCAGCGCCTGGAACGCCAGCGCAGCGTGGCCCAGCTGATGGCGCAATCGCGCTTCTTCGTGACCAGGCTGGAGGCCGAGCAGGTGCGCGCCCAGGCCGAGCTCGCCAACAGCGCCGTCGATGCGCTCACCGCCAAGGCGGTGGAGCTGGAGGCCCATGTGCAGCGCGACCCGCTCACCGGCCTGGGCAACCGCCGTTGCCTCGAATCGCGCATGCCGGCCCTGATGGCCGAGGCCGAGGCGCGCGGCCGGCCGCTCACCCTGGCGCTGATAGACGCCGATCATTTCAAGAGCGTGAACGACCGCCATGGCCATGCGGTAGGCGACCAGGTGCTGCAGGTGCTGGCCCAGATGCTGCGCGACAACACGCGCAGCAGCGATATGCTGCTGCGCTATGGGGGCGAGGAATTCCTGGTGGTGTTTCCCGACACCGTGGCGGACCGCGCCTTCGAGGTCTGCGAGCGCCTGCGCGCCAACGTCGAGAACTATGGCTGGGACGAGCTGGCGCCGGGCCTGCAGGTCAGCCTCAGCATCGGCCTGGCGAGCGCGCCGCCCTATTCCACCGACATGCTGATCGCGCGTGCCGACGCGGCCATGTATCGCGCCAAGCACCTGGGCCGCAACCGCGTCGCGCTGGCCTGAAGCACAGCTCAGGCGCCGCTGGCCTGCACCAGATTGCGGCCCTGCGCCTTGGCCTGGTAGAGCGCGCGGTCGGCGCGCATCAGCACCTGTTCGGCACCGGCGTCCGCCAGGCTGGCCTCGGCCACGCCGAAGCTGGCCGTCAGGGGGCAGGTCTTGCCATCCCAGCTGAAGCCGCAACCCTCCAGGTTCACGCGCATGCGCTCGGCCACCAGCAGCGCGCCCGCCAGCCCGGTGTCGGGCAGCAGCGCGCAAAACTCCTCGCCGCCCAAGCGGCCGAGCCGGTCGACCGTGCGCACGCAAGGCCTGAGCGCCTGCACCAGGGCCTGCAGCGCGGCATCGCCGGCGGCATGGCCCAGGCTGTCGTTGAGCTGCTTGAAGCGGTCCATGTCCACCATCACCAGCGCATAAGGCGTGCCGCGCTGCAGGCGCGCATGCTCGCGTTCCATCACCTGGGCCAGCGCGCGGCGGTTCAGCGCATCGGTGAGCGGATCGCGCCGCGTCAGGCGCTGGATACGCAGGATCAGCCGCATCAGCACATAGAAGGCCATGGTGGCGTTGAGCACCAGGTTCAAGGCCAATGTGGACCAGAGCCAGGCAATATTGAAGCCGGAGGCGACCCGGATGTCGGGGGTTACGCCGGGCGCCAGCCAGGTCTCCAGCAGGCGCGCCAACAGCAGCAGCGTGACGACGAACAGTGGCGCTGCCAGCAGCCCGGCCAGGCCGGGTTTGACGCGCTGGCGCAGCAGCCGGTAGGCATCGCTGCCGGCGAGCAGGCACAGTGATGACAGACTGGCATACACCACCATGGCGTGCCTGGAGAGGTCGCCCTCATAGGGCATCGCCAACAGGGTCAATGAGGCAGCGCCGGCCAGCAGGCCGGGCAGCAGCACGCGCGGCCTTGCGTCGGCAATCAGTGGCACGGCCAGGCACAGCAGGGCGAAGGCGAGCTGGGCCAGCAGGTCCGATACCCAGAAGGCCAGCAGGTCCGGTGCCACGCCGCGCAGCGCGTGCAGCCCCAGGGAGGCGGCCAGCAAGAGGTTGGCAGCGGCCAGGCACAGCGAGGCCTTGGGCGTGACGCGCATGCCGGTGGCGAACAGCCACCACACCACCGCGGCAAAAAAGAACACCAGCACGATGGCCATCAGCAGCGTGTTGGGATCGGTGGCTGGCCAGACGATGTTCATGCCGGCGCCATGCAGACCTGGTTGCGGCCCTTGGCCTTGGCCCGGTAGAGCTGGGCATCGGCCTGCGCCAGCGCGCTGCCGCCGTTGGCGTCCTCGGGCAGCGCCGCGGCCAGGCCGAAGCTGGCCGTGAGGGCGTGGCTGCGGCCCTGCCAGACAAAGGGCTGATGCTGCAGGCGCAGGCGCAGGCGTTCGGCCACCATGGCCGCGTCGGCCAGCGTGGTGTCGGGCAGCAGCAGACAGAACTCCTCGCCGCCCATGCGGCCCAGCACATCCACCTCGCGGATGCCCGAGCGCAGCAGGCCCACCAGATGCACCAGGGCCGCGTCGCCGCCGGCATGGCCCAGGCTGTCGTTGACGCGCTTGAAATGGTCCACATCGACCATCAACAGCGTCATCGGATGGCCGCGCGCGACCGCCGCCTGCAGGGCCAGCAACTGCTGCTGCAGGGCGCGGCGGTTCAGCACGCCGGTCAGGCTGTCGGTGTTGGTGAGCAACTCGATGCGGGTGATGAGCCGGTACAGCACCAGCGCGATCAGGCCGATGCTGATGCTCAGGCACAGCAGCAGCCAGACGGTGGCCAGCAGCGCGCTCTGCGAGTGGCGCATCAACAGGGCCTCACCGCCCGGCAACAGGCCCAGGCCGGCGAGCGCGCGCAGCAGGTTCGCAAAGGCCAGGCCGGCAAACGGCGCCGCCATCAGGGCCGTGACGATGGTGCGAAAGCCCGACGCCGCCCCGGTCAGCACGTCGCGAAAACTCAGCAGCGCCAGCAGGCTTATGGCCACCGAGGTGGGCAGCAGACTGGCGCTGCCGATGCCCGCGAGCGCCTGCCCCAGCAGCAACAGCGCGCACAGAGCGGCGATCAGCAGGATGTCCTGGGCCGAGCGCTGCATGCGCAGCAACTGCCGCACCGCCAGGGCCAGCAAGGTGGTGGCGGCGAGCTTGAAGGCGTCGGCCCACCAGCCCGACCAGGGGCCCCAGCTCATCGGCAACAGCGCCGGCAGCAGGCTCAGATGGGCGGCTGCCATCAGCCAGGCGGCGCGCGGCGCGATGCGGAACAGCAGGGCCAGGGTCAGCCACACGATGGCGCCAAAGCAGTTGAAGACTGCGTTGACCATCAGCAGGGTGGTGGCGTCCAGGGCTTGCATGGCTTGTCCGGGCCATCATCGCAAAGTGCGGGCCGGGCGTACAGCGTCACACAGGCAAGCAATTCTGTACACAATAGATGTAGTGAATGTAACGTTGCGTAGAGTGAGCTACATTAAGCTTGAGTCCAAACTTCGGAGAGCCGCATGAAGCGCCTGACCATTTTTTTGACCGCCCTCGCCCTGGGCTTCGGTTGCCATGCCGACAACACCTTGCCGCCCGCTGATCATCGAGAGGTGGTGTTCGTCTGCGAGCATGGCTCGGCCAAGAGCGTGATTGCGGCGGCCTACTTCAACAAGCTGGCCGGCGAGCGCGGCCTGGCCTTGCGCGCGGTATCTCGCGGTATCCAGCCGGATGCAGAGCTGCAGCCGGCCACCCAGCAAGGCCTGCGCCGCGACGGCATGCCGGACCCCCAGTACCGCGCCGCGCCGCTGACCGAGGCCTTGGCCAGCCAGGCCTTGCGGGTAGTGACCATAGGCATAGAGTCCAAGCCGGACTACCTGAGCCGGGCGGCTAGGCTGGAATGGAACGACGTGCCGCCGGTGGGCAAGGACTACGAAGCGGCGCGCGCCGACATGGTGCGCAAGATCGAGACCCTGATTGGCGAGCTGGCGCCGCGCTGATCAGCGCCGCTCCACCACCACCGGCGTGAGTGTTGCCAGCGCCAGGCGCACGCGCTCGGCCGCCGCCCTCGCATCCTCGCGGCTGGCGTAGGGCCCGGCCTGCAGGCGATGCAGGCTGCTGTCCTTGAACACCGCCAGCAGCGGCGCCATCCAGTCCAGCTCCTTGAGCAGCCTCTGGCGGAACTGCTCGGCGCCGTCCAGGCGCGCGAACGCGCCCAGCTGCACCCAGAAGCCAGGGGCGGCAGCGCGCGCCGGGGTCAGGTCTTGCGCTGCGGCCAGCTGCGCCGTGGCCAATCGCTCGGGTGCTCCGCTGGCCTCGGCCGCCGCATAGACCGGCGCGTCGCCCTCCTTGCCGCGCTGCCAGGCGCCGGTACGGATGTCCTCGTAGGTGATGCGCTCCAGCTCCACCGGCGCGACGCCGCGCAGCAGGTCCAGCTTGAGCGCAGCGGTGTAGCTGAGGTCGATGATGCGACCCGGGTGGAAGGGCCCGCGGTCGTTGATACGCACGATCACCTCGCGGCCATTCGCCGGGTTGCGCACCCGCGCATAGCTGGGGATGGGCATGGTGGCATGTGCGCCCGTCATCGCGTACATGTTGTAGACCTCACCGCTGGAGGTGGGCCGGCCATGGAACTTCCTGCCATACCAGGAGGCCAGGCCGCGCTCCACCAGGGGCTTGTCTTCGGTGATCGGCTCGTAGCGCTGGCCCAGCACCTCGTAGGGCTTGTTGGGGCCGCCCTTGCGGATCGCCTCCAGCTGCGGCGCGGCGTCGGGCACGCGTTGCAGATCGGCGGGCGGGTTCGCCTCGGGGCCATCGCGGCCGGCCGGCCAGGCGCCCGGTGCTGGCGGACGGCTGGCGCAGGCCGCCAGCAGCAGCGGCAGCAGGATCAGCGTGTGGCGGGGCAGGTTCAGCATGGGCGCAACCCTAGCCGATCCAGCCAGGCTTGGCGAGTGCGCAGGCGTCGCCGTCTGCCTCTATGCTTGCGCCAAACCCTTGCCGGAGACCTGTAGACATGAGCGATTACATCTTCCCGCCCGCCCCCCAGCCCAGCGTGGCGGTGCATGGCAGCGCGGCCCGCTATGCGGTGGCGCGCATCTTCTGCGTGGGCCGCAACTACGCGGCCCATGCGCGCGAGATGGGCGGCAACCCGGATCGCGAGCCGCCCTTCTACTTCACCAAGCCGGCCAGTGCCCTGGTGGCGTCCGGGTCGAGCATCGCCTATCCGCCCGGCACCAGGAACTTCCACTACGAGATGGAGCTGGTGATCGCGATCGGCGCGCCGGTCTTCAAGGTCACGCCCGAGGTTGCCCGGGCCGCCGTGTGGGGCTATGCGGCGGGCCTGGACATGACGCGCCGTGACCTGCAGGCCGAGGCCAAGGCCGCCGGCCGCCCTTGGGACATTGCCAAGGGTTTCGAGCAGAGCGCGGTGATCACGCCGCTGACGCGCGCCAGCCAGCTGGGCGAGCTGAGGTCCGGCGCCATCACGCTGGCGGTGAACGGGGTGGAGAAGCAGCGCGGCGACCTCGCCGACATGATCTGGAGCGTGCCCGAGATCGTCGCCAACCTGTCGCAGTACTACCACCTCCAGCCCGGCGACCTGATCTACACCGGTACGCCCGAGGGGGTGGGGGCGGTCAAGCCCGGCGACGTGATCAGCGGCGCGATAGCGGGCCTGGATGCGCTCAGCCTGACAATAGCGGACCCCGAGTAAGCCCATATCGCCCATGTTTGACCACGACGAAACCCTGGCCGAGGCGCGCGAGCGCAATATCCGCGATGCCCTCTTCGAGGACATCGGCCGCTGCGACTGGACCGCCCAGCTGGTGCCGGCCGGGCGCCGCGTGAGTGCCCATGTGCGGGTGCGCGAGGATGCGGTGCTGTGCGGGCGCGACTGGTTCGAGGGCGTGTTCAAGGCGCTGGACGGCAGCAGCCGCATCGAGTGGCTGTACGAGGAAGGCGCACGCATGGGGGCCGACACCCTGGTGTGCCGCATCCAGGCCGATGGCCGCGCGCTCTTGAGCGCCGAGCGCCCGGCGCTCAACTTCCTGCAGCTGCTCTCCGCCACCGCCACGCTGACGCGCGCCCATGTGGATGCGATCGCCGGTGCCAGCCCCAATCCGGGCGGTTGCGCGGTGCTGGACACGCGCAAGACCATCCCCGGGCTGCGCCTGGCGCAGAAGTACGCGGTGCGCATGGGCGGCGGCGCCAACCAGCGCCTGGCGCTCTACCACGGCATCCTCATCAAGGAGAACCACATCGCCGCCGCCGGCGGCGTGGCCGCGGCCCTGCGCGCGGCGCAGGCGCTCAAGGCGGGCGTGGACATCCAGATCGAGGTCGAGAGCCTGAGCGAGCTGACGCAGGCGCTGGACGCCGGCGCGAGCAGCGTGCTGCTCGACAACTTCAGCGAGGCCATGATGATTGAGGCCGTCAAGCTCAACGCCGGCCGCGCCTTGCTGGAGGTGTCGGGCGGCGTGGCGCTGGAGCAGCTGCGCTGGATCGCCGCCACCGGTGTCGATCGCATCTCGATCGGCCGCCTCACCAAGGACGTGAAGGCGGTGGACTACTCGATGCGGGTGGAGGGGCCGCTCGCGTCCTGAAGGCTGCCCGGCTTGCGTCAAAGCAACAGCTTGGCGAGAAGTCGGCACAGCGCTTGCGAGTGGCGGCCTAAGATGGCTCATCTTGCCGATGGAGGCTCGCCGTGATGAGACATCCATACCTGTACGGCTGCGCATACGCGCTGGCGCTGCTACCTGGCGTATCTGCTTGGGCCGACGGCCTGGTGGTGATCGCGGCGGCCAACAGCAACGCCCCCAAACTCAACGCCGAGCAGGTTTCGGCCATCTTCATGGGCGCGGCCAAGTCCTTCCCGGGTGGCGAGAAGGCGGTGCCGATCGACCAGACGCCGGGCAGCCCGGCCTACGGGAACTTCTACAACAAGGTGGCCGGACGCAGCGAGGCCCAGGTGAAGGCCTATTGGTCCCGCATGGTGTTCACCGGCAAGGGCACGCCGCCGCAGGATGGCGGCGACGCCGCGGCGGTGAAGAAGCTGGTGGCGGGCAATCCGAACCTGGTGGGCTATGTCGATGCCAGTCTGGTCGATGGCAGCGTCAAGGTCTTGTCGGAAATCAAGTGAGACCGGGGCACAACATGAACAAGAGACAACACCTGACCCTGCTGATGTCCTGCATGCTGGCGCTGCCTACGCTGGCAACGGCACAGGACGACGGCCCCAAGTTCTCTTTCTCCGGCTTCGGCCAGCTGACGGTGGCCAAGGTGCTCAGTGGCACCGAGCGCCCCTATATGGAATGGAGCTGCCCCTGCGCAATCCAGAACTGGGAGTATGTGGGCGTGTACGAGAAGTCCAAGGGCTGGCAGGCCGACCAGGAGTCGTTGCTGGGCCTGCAGGGCAGCGTGCGCCTGAATGATCGCTTCTCGGCCACCGCGCAGCTGCTTTCGCGTGCTAACAACAAGAGTTACCGCCCAACGCTGGACTGGGCCTATGCCTCTTACGCGATCAGCGACGAGTGGACGCTGCAGGCCGGCCGCAAGCGCATCCCGCTCTACTACTACAGCGACTTCCTCTACATCGGCACCGCCTACCCCTGGGTGCGTCCGGCGCCGGATGTCTATGGTTGGCCCATCTATGCCTATGACGGCGCCAATCTAGCCTACAGCACGGCGGTGCTGGGCGGGCGCTGGACGGTGGATGCGAATGTCTGGGCCGGCGGCTTCAACTACAAGAACAACCCCTACGACACGCGCATCTACTACGCCGACCCCACCGACGAGAAGTGGCGCAATATCCTGGGCGGCTATGTCACGCTGAGCAATGGCGAGCTGAGCGGACGCCTGATGGTGATGCGCTTCAACAACGACCAACGCACGCACAAGGCCGACGGCACTACCAGCATCAATATGGACGGCTACCGGACCACCATCTGGGGCATCTCGGCCAACTACGACGGCCGCCATTTCATCGTGCGCAGCGAGCTCAACAAGTTCTCGCAGCAGGTCTCGGGCTTCACCTACAACTACTTCCTGCTGGGCGGCGGCTACAAGCTGGGCGACTGGACGGCGATGTTTACGATCTCGCGCTACCGCACCGCCGAGAACAATCTGGGCTTCGCGATCGAGGGGCGGCGCACGCGCAGCCTGGCGCTGCGCTACGACCTCAACAAGAACTGGGCGCTGAAGGCGCAGTACGACATCTCCAAGGACCAGTCGCAGTGGGACTTCCTTGGCGACCACAAGCTGCTCTCGTTCTCGGCCCAGACCTCGTTCTAAGAGACCCCAGACTCGCTCAGGCCAGCGCCGCGTAGAGCGCCTCGAATTCCTGCGTCAGCTTGTGGCGCGCGTCCAGGTGGATCATCGGGCGCGCCAGCTCGTGCGACTCCTTCATCTTCACGCTCGCGCTCAGATAGGGCTGCAGCACCGGCAGGCCCTCGGCGATGAGGGCCTGCACGCTGCGCTGGGGCAGGGCGGCGCGGGCCTGGAACTGGTTCACCACGATGCCTTCGACGATCAGATCGGCGTTGTGGTCGGCCTGGATCTCCTGCAGGTTCTCCAGCAACTCGTAGAGCGCGCGGCGCGAGAACTCGTCGCAGTCGAAGGGGATCAGGCAGGCCTGGGCGGCGATCAGGGCCGAGCGGGTGTAGAAGTTCAGCGCTGGCGGCGTATCGATCCAGATCTCGTCGTAGTCCTCGCCCAACTCCACCAGGGCGTCGCGCAGCTTGAAGATCTTGTAGCGGCTCTCCAGCTTGCCGTGCAACTCGTCGAGCAGGGCGCTGGCCGGCATCAGGTGCAGGTTTTCCCAGGGGGTGGCGACGATGTAATCGCTGGTGCGGGGCGCGCGCACACTGAACTTGAGCGTGGTCTCGAAGAACTCGGCGGCGCCGGGCTGTGCCGCGTCGGCGGCATCGCCCAGCAGATAGCGGCTGCTATTGGCCTGGCGGTCCAGGTCCACCACCAGGGTGCGCCGGCCCTGCTGGGCCGCGATCGCGGCCAGGTTGGCGGTGATGGTGGACTTGCCGACCCCACCTTTTTGATTGAACACCACGCGTCGCATACCGGGCTCCCTTGCTGCAATGCATCTATTGTGCATTGCAGCAATAGAGGCTTGCAGTAGTTTTCGCGCCTACGGTGGGCCGCGATAGCGCGCCAGCCAGGGTGCCGAATTGATAAGCTTGACGCGGCGCCCAATCCAGCCAGCGCCAGGAGCACCTCTCATGGACAAGCGCAGTTGCTTTGCCGCCGCGGCCCTCATGCTGGCCTTGGCCTGGCTACCGGGTCAGGCCAGCCAGGCGGCCGCACCGCGCATCGTCTACCTGACGGCCAAGCTGGATCTGCCCTTCTGGGCCACCATGGGGCGTGGCATCCGGTCCGTGGTGCAGGCGCAGGGCTATGCCTACGAGGAGCTGGACAGCCGGCTCGACCCCCAGCTCCAGCTGCATCATGCGCGTGAGCTCATTGCACAGGGCGTGGCCGGCATCATCATCTCGCCGACCGACAGCGCGTCAGCGCCGGCGGTGCTGAAACTGGCGCAGCAGGCCCATGTGCCGGTGGTGATTGCCGACATCGGTACCCAGGGTGGGGAGTACCTCAGTTATGTCAAGTCCGACAACTACCGTGGTGCCTACGATGTCGGCGCGACCCTGGCCGCGGCCATGAAGGAGCGTGGCTGGCAGGCCAGCCCCTATGCGCTGATCACCATCTCGCTGGCGCGCAAGAACGGCCAGGACCGTACCAACGGCTTTCGCGACGCCATGCGGGAGGCCGGCGTGGGGCAGGAGGCAGGCTTGCGGCAGATGCGCGACTACTCGGCTGCCGAGACGCGTGGTTATGTGACGGAGCTGCTGGCCGCCACGCCGCAGCTGCGCGCCCTCTTTATCCAGACCGATCAACCGGTGGACGGCGCGCTGCAGGCGCTCCAGGCCATGCGGCCGCCGCGCAAGCCTGGCGAGCTGCTGCTGGCGTCCTTTGACGCCATGCCCGAGGTGGAGGCCTTGCTGCGCAGCGGCACCCTGGTGGCGGTGGGCATGCAACAACCCTATCTGATGGGCGGCCGGGCGGCCGAGGCCTTGCTGATGGGGCTGCGCGGCGAGCGCCCGCCCAAGCAGATCCTGGTGCCCATCATGGTGGGCACGGGCAAGAATATCCACGAGCTGATGCCGCTGGTGAACAAGAACGTGTTCGGGCGCTAGGAGCACAGCATGCCCGTGCTCAAGCTCAGCCACCGCCTGGCGCTGGGCTATGGGGCAGTGATAGGCCTGCTCATCGCCACCAGCCTGCTTGGCCTGCTGCGCCTGCGCGAACTCAACGAGGTCACCGACCTGGCCCTGCACGAGCGCCATGCCAGCACGCGTGCGGTGAGCGTGGTCACCCAGGAGCTGGGCGGCATCGCGCGCATCATGCGCAACACCCTGCTGTTCAAGGAGGCCGCGCTGACGCAGCTGCAGGACATCGCACCCGCTAACGGTCGCATGGCAGGGGCGTTGGCGCAGTTGGCGCAGGTCGCTCGCGACCCCGAGTCGCGCGCGCTGCTGGAGGAGATCGCCAGCGTGCACTCGGCCTATATCGTCAACCAGGAAGACTTCATACGCCTGGTCGGCGAACAAAAGCTGGGCGAGGCGCGCAATCTGCTGGTGGTGGATCTGCATGGTTACCAGGAGAGTTATTTCACGCTGCTGGGGCGGCTCACCGAGGTGCAGGAGCGGCTCATGGCCGAGGCCAGCGCCGAGGTGCGGCGCTCCCACGCCGGTGCGCGCCGGCTCATGCTTGGCTTTGCGGCCGGCGCGGTGCTGTTGAGCGTCCTGGTGACCGGCCTGCTGAGCCGCTACATCTTGCGCAAGCTGGGCGGCGAGCCCGATTACGCGGCCTCGATCGCGCACCAGATCGCGATCGGCAACCTCTCGCCGGACATCCACATACGCGCCAAGGACCACCACAGCCTGCTGTTCGCCATGAGCGCGATGCGCGATGCCCTGATCGAGCGCGATGCGGCGCTGCGCGCCGTGAATCGTGAGCTGGCCAAGAATCTGGAGATACTCAAGCAGACCCAGGACGAGCTGGTGCGCAGCGAGAAGATCGCGGCGCTGGGTCATTTGGTGGCGGGGGTGGCGCATGAGCTCAACACGCCGATTGGCAACTGCATGCTGGCCGCCAGCACCATAGACGCGCAGTCCCAGCAGCTGCACGAGGCTGCGCGTGCGGGCTTGACCCGCCATGCCTTGAGCGACTACGTGGCGGCGGTGCAGGACGGCAGTCGCCTGCTGCTGCGCAATCTCGAACGTGCCGCCGAACTGGTCAGCAGCTTCAAGAAGCTGGCGGTGGACAAGGGCCAGGCGCAAGGGCGCCGCTTCCAGCTGGCCGACGTGGTGACACAGGCGCTGCTCGAATGCCAGCCCTGGCTCAAGCAGAGCGCGCTCACGGTGACGCAGCAAGTGCCCGCCGAGCTGGTGCTGAACAGCTACCCCGGTCCGCTGATCCAGGTGCTGGTCAATTTGCTCAGCAACGCCCTGGTGCATGGCTATGAGCCCGGTGCCCCCGGGCATGTGCTGATCAGCGCGCACCGTCTCGACGCCGCGCAGATCGAGTTGCGCGTGCAGGACGATGGCCGCGGCATTGCGGCCGAGCATCTCGGGCGCGTCTTCGACCCCTTCTTCACCACCAAGCTGGGCTCCGGCGGCTCGGGCCTGGGCCTGCATGTCAGCTACAACATCGTCACCGGCATACTGGCCGGCCACATCCATGTGGAAAGCACGCCGGGCGGTGGCTGTAGCGTGGTGATCAGGCTGCCGGTGCAGGCCTTGCCGGGCTGAACGGCCGCTGCCGGGCAAAGCGCGTACAGTGCAGACGCGCGGCATCGCCGCGTCCAGGAGACTTTCGCATGACGCTTTGCCCGATCGCCGTGCTTGCCGGTTGCCAGAAATGTCCGGCCTTCAAGGTCTGTCCGCTGAAGAGCGTGATCGGCGATCAACACAAGCCGAGCCCGCCGCCGGCCGCTGCCGCCGCCAAGAAGGCGAAGAAAAAGCGCTGAGCTTCAGGCCTGCGCCCTGAACTGCGTCGCCGGCTGGGCGCGGCCGAACAGCCAGCCCTGGCCCAACACGCAGCCGAGCTGCTGCAGCACCGCCAGCTGGCCCTCGGTCTCGATGCCCTCGGCCAGCACCTCGACGCCGAGGTCGCGCCCGAGCTCGACGATCAGCCCGGCAACGCGGCGCGCACGCGCATCGTGCTCGATGCCGCGCACCAGCGAGCGGTCCAGCTTGAGCTCGTGCACCGCGATCTCGGCCAGCCGACCCAGCGAGGACTGGCCGGTGCCGAAGTCGTCGATCGAGAGCTCGAAGCCGGCCTCGGTGAGCGCCGCCAGTGCCGGGCCCACCTGCTCGCTATGCACCGCGAAGGCGGTCTCGGTGATCTCCAGGCGCAGGCGCTCGCGCGCCACGCCATGGGCATCGCATTGCGCCGTGACCCAGGCGGCGAAGTCGGGCTCCTCGAGCTGGCGCAGGCTCAGGTTGACCGAGATGCGCAAGCGCGCATCGGGCCAGCTCGCCAGATGCGCCAGCGCCTTCTCGACCATGCGCTCGCCGATCTGCACGATCGCGCCGGTGTGCTCGGCCACGGCGATGAAACGGTCTGGCATCACGATGGCGCCCTCACGCGTGCGCCAGCGCACCAGCGCCTCGGCGCCCACGCTGTTCTGATCGGCCAGGCGCACCTGGGGTTGCAGATACATCTCGATGCGGTCCTCCGCCAGGGCGGCGTCGAGGTCGGCCAGCAGGGTCATGCGGCGATGCACCTGCTCGCGCACCGCGGCCGAGAAGCTGGCGCTGCGCACCTGGCGGCCAGGCGCCTGACGCGCCACCATCAGGCCGGCCTCGTCGATGGCCTGATCCACGCTCGTGCCGCCGCGCGACCAGCCCAGCGCCATCGGCAGCTGCAGTGCCATATCGCCGACATTGAGCGGCTGCGCCAGCGCCGCCAGCAGGCGCTGCACCAGCGCGTCGGTGACCGGGCCGGGCATGGCGAGTGCAAAGCGGTCGCCCTCCAGGCGCGCCACCTGGGCCTGCCCGCCCAGCACCTGCTGCAGACGCAGGGCCAGGTCCTGCAGCGCGCGCCGTGCCACCGCCTCGCCCAGCACGCCGCGGATCTCCTGCAGATCGCCCACCGCCACCTGGGCGAACTCCAGGCCGGTGGCGCTGCCCAGGCGGGCCTTCAGACCGGCCCGGTTGGCCAGGCCGGTCTCGCGATCGTGATGCGCGCGGTGCTGCAGCTCGATATAGGCCTTCACATCGTCATAGGCCAGCGAGAGATTGGCGGCGAACAACTCCAGCAGCCCGGTGGCCACCTCGTCCATCGGCGAGGACAGCGAGAACAGCACCAGCAGTGCGTCGCCATCCTGGGCATGGGCGCGCACCACGCCGTAGCCGCCATGGTGTGACACGTCGGCGCCATTGATGTGAGCGAGCGCGCCGCGCAGGGGCTCGGGCAGGGCCTCGGCCGGCAGGCCGACCAGGCGCGCGAACGCGCCGGCCCCGGCCACCACCTCGGCAATCGCACGCTCGCCCGACCCGGCGCCGAGCCGCAGTACCAGCACGCCATCGGGCTGGCCGTCGACGATGGTGCAGATCTGCGTCAGCACGCCGTCGGCGAAGGCCTGCAAGGAGCCGCGCTCGCTCATCAGCCGGCCCGAGGCGCGCACCACCTTCTCAAGCCCGCGCTGGTGCGACTCGATGCGACGCAGCTGGTGGAAGCCGCGTATCGCCACCGTCAGGCAGGTGAGCAGGCGCAGCTGGGTCAGCTCGGCCTTGGTCTTGTAGTCGTTGATGTCGTAGCGCCGTATCACCTCCAGCTCGGGTGCATAACCGGCCTGGCCGGTGCGCAGGATGATGCGCAGCGCCTGGCGCCCGGGCAGGGCGCGCACGCGCTCGACCAGGCGCAGGCCGGCATCGGGCGTCTCCATCACCACGTCCAGCAGCAGCACCGCAATCTCGGCGTCGGCCTGTATCAGCAGCTCGGCCTCGGCGGCGGTGCCGGCGGTCAGCAGGCTCAGCGGGCGGCCGTCGATGCGTTCGTCGCGCAGCGCGAACAGCGTGGCCTGCACGAGGTCGGGCTCGTCGTCGACCACCAGCACGCGCCAGCTGTGCGCGGGCGCGCCGGCGGCGCGCAGATCGTCCACGATGTCGAGCGCGTCGTCCTCAGGCGGTGTGACTGGCATGGTGTTCAGAAGCGCTGGTGGCGCCGGCCGGGGCGCTCAGCGGCAGGTGTAGCAGAAAACGGCAGCCCTGTCCCTCGGCGCTGTGCAGCACGATGCGCCCGCCCAGCAGGCCCACCACCAGGTTGCGAACGATCGCCAGCCCCAGGCCGCTGCCGCCCTGGCCCAGCCGGGTGGTGAAGAAGGGTTCGAAGGCGCGCGCCTGCACTTCGGCCGACATGCCCTGGCCCTGGTCTTCCACCATCAGGTCCAGCGTGCCCTCGCTGCGATCGGCCAGCGCGATGCGCACGCTGCCGCCGCGGCCGTCGTAGCCATGCAGCACCGCGTTGACCACCAGATTGCTCAGCACCTGACCGAGCGCGCCGGGATAGCTGTCCATGCGCAGGCCGGGCGGCAGCTCGTTGATCAGCTCGGTGCCATGGCGGCCGTAGGCGGGGCGCAGCGAGGCCAGCAGCTCGTCCACCGTCTCGCGCAGGTCGAACTGGCGCCGCTGCGCGCTGCTGCGGTCCACCGCCACCTGCTTGAAGCTGCGTATCAGCTCGGCGGCGCGCGCCAGATTGCGCGCCAGCAGCTGGTCGGCCTCGTTGATGCTGGCCAGCAGACCGTCTAGCATCGAGCGCTTCAGCGGCCCCTGGGCCAGCTCCTGCTGGAAGCGCTGCACCTTGTCGGCCAGGCCGCTGGAGACCGTCACCGCCACGCCGATCGGGGTGTTGAGCTCATGCGCCACGCCGGCCACCAGCGCGCCCAGCGAGGCCAGTTTCTCGGCTTCCACCAGCTCGGTCTGGGCCTCGCGCAGCTGCGCCCCCAGGGCCTGTTCATGTGCCAGCAGCTGCTGCCGCTCGGCCACCGAATTGCGCAGGCGGCGCAGCTGGTCGCCGACCTCCGCGAAGTCGCCGGAGAGCTGCTTGGCCTCGGCACTGAGCGTCAGATCGCCCTCGGAAAGCCTGGCGACGGCATCGGCCACCACCCCCAGCGGCCGCAGCACGCGGCTGAGCACCAGGCGGATCGCCAGCAGCATCAGGGCCAGGCCCAGCAGGGCCAGCAGCAAGCCCCAGGCCGAGGCCCAGCGGCCCCAGGCGCGCCCGCTGTTCAGCTCGCTGTCGGCGACGCGCACCTGCAGGTCCAGCAGGGCCGAGAGCGTGGTATTGAGCGGGCGCAGCTGCAGCATGTAGCGGTTCGCGGCATCCGGCGGTCGATCGGCCCCCAGCAGGGTCTGCAGCGCGCCCAGCTGTTGGCTGGCTGTATCGGCCAGGGCGCTCTCTTCCGGCGTCAGGTAGGTGGCCAGGTATTTGCGCCAGAGCGCGCTCTGTTCGCGCACCAGCTCGTTCAGCAGCTGCTGTTGCAGCGCGCCGTTGGCGCCGCCCAGGGTCACCGGCACGTCGACATTGAGTAGCTGGCTGATGCGCTGCAGGTCGCGCAGCGGCACCACGCGATCGGCGTAGACGGTGGCCAATTGCCGCGTCAGCAGCTGGCTGGTGAGCAGGCCCGAGGCCACCGCCAGCAGCAACAGCGCACCCAGCCACCAGAGCAGGCCCTGCAGGGTGCGCTGCACCGAGCGGTCGAGACTGCGTTGCAATACCACCATGCCCGGGCTTCCTGCGCTTGCGGAAGTCCGATTCTGAGGCCTGCCCCGCGCCGGCCGGCTTGGTGGGAACGAGTATGCTGCGCGCCCTTGAAAGTGCGAACATCGGCGGCCACGCCAAACCTCATCCATGCCCATCCAAGCCGCCCGCAAGTCCATCCGCCGCCGCCGCGGTGCGGAGCGCGAGGAGCTGCGCGCGCAGATCCTGCAGGCGGTGGGGCGCCTGCATCAGGAGGGCGGCTACGGTGCCGTGACGATGCGCGGCGTGGCCCAGGCGGTGGGCATCTCGGCGATGTCGCTGTACCGTTATTTCCCCAGCAAGTCGGCGCTGCTGGAGCAGGTCTGGGGCGAGGTGCTGGAGGCCTCGCTGCAGGAGGCGCACACGCGCAGCAAGGCCGCCGAGGCGCCGATCAAGCGCCTGCGCCTGCTGTACGCGGCCTATGTGCGCTTCTGGATGGAGCGGCCGCAGGATTTCAAGCTGGTGTTCGACCCCTGCAACGAAATTGCGCCCAGCTTTCTGGCCGCCGGTCCGGCCTCGGGCTTCCGGCGCGAAAGCGAGGCCCTGATCGATGCCTGCCTGGGGCCGGCAGCCTCGCCGGCGCAGCGCCAGCTCGCCCATGACCTGTGCCGCTTGAAGGTGATCGGCTATCTGTTCACCAATATCGGCCTGTCCACCAAGCCCAGGCTGGCGCCCGCGCAGCTGCTCGACGGCATGCTGGACGACCTCGAGCAGCAGCTGCAGCGCGCGCGCGCCGAGGCCGGCGCCAGCGCCTGAACCCACCGCTGATCCGCGCTGCGCACAGGGCCGCGCAGGGGCCGCACAAACCCTGAAGTGAACATGTAGCGTACGCGTTACTATAAATCCGCGATGCCGCAACAGCGGCGGGCGTTTGACGGCGAAAGGTTGTGCAGGTGAATCAGCTGAAGATATCGACCCGTCTCCACCTCCTGGTCGGCATGTTGCTGACCCTCATGCTGCTGCTGGGCGGCGCCGGGCTGGCGGGCCTGACGCGCGCCGACGAGGGGCTGCAGCGGGTCTACGAGCGCAGCGCCGAACCGATGGCCCTGGTGGCCGAGATCCAGGAGCGCCTGCTGCGCAACCGCCTGGCGCTGGCGGTGGCCCTGGTGACGCCCGACGACGCCAGCATCGCGCGCAGCGTGGCCGAGGTGGAAGGCAATATCCAGGCCATCAGCGCGCTGTGGGCACGCTATATGGCCAGGGCCCATGAGCCCGAGGAACGCGCGCTGGCCCAGCAGTTTGCCGAGCATCGCCAGCGCTTCGTCAGCGCAGGCCTGCTGCCGACGCTGGCGGCGCTGAAGGCGCGCGACATCGTCGGCGCTCAGCGCCTGGTGGTGGAGGCGGTGCGCCCGCACTACGTCGCGGTGGGCGCCGACATCCAGGCCCTCATGCAGCTGCTGCTGCGCGGCGCGCAGGCCGAGCATGCCCAGGCCCAAGCGCGCCACGCCGGCATTCGCAATCTCTCCATCGGCCTGGGCCTGGCCGGCCTGCTGCTGGCGCTGGGCCTTGGCCGCCTGCTGGTGCGCAGCATCGTCGGCTCGCTGGAGCAGGCCATCGCGGCCTCCGATGCGGTGGCGCGCGGCGACCTGACGGCGCAAGTGGATGTGCGCGGCGGCCATGAGGTCGCGCGCCTGCTGGCCTCGCTGGAGCGCATGCGCGCCAGCCTGGCCGAGCTGGTGGCGGGCGTGCGCCGAGATGCCGAGGGCGTGGCCAGCGCCAGCACCCAGATCGCGCAGGGCAATAGCGATCTGTCCAGCCGCACCGAGCAGCAGGCCTCGGCCCTGCAGCAGACCACCGCGTCGATGGAGCAGCTGGGCTCGACGGTGCAGCAGGCCTCCAGCCATGCGCGCCAGGCCGACCAGCTGGCGCGCGAAGCCAGCGAGGTGGCGGTGCGCGGCGGCCAGATGGTGGCCGAGGTGGTGCAGACCATGCAGGGCATCAACGAGAGTTCGCGCCGCATCGGCGAGATCATCGCGGTGATCGACGGCCTGGCCTTCCAGACCAATATCCTGGCGCTCAATGCCGCAGTGGAGGCGGCGCGCGCCGGCGAACAGGGGCGCGGCTTCGCAGTGGTGGCCGGCGAGGTGCGCAATCTGGCGCAGCGCAGCGCCCAGGCGGCGCGCGAGATCAAGCAGCTGATCCTCGCCAGTCTGGCGCGCGTCGACCAGGGCAGCGCGCTGGTGGGCCAGACCGGCGCGGCGGTGGCGGAGCTGGTGCAGGCGATCCACCAAGTCAGCGCCGTGGTGGGTGGCATCAGCGCCGCCAGCCTGGAGCAGAGCGCCGGCGTGGCGCAGATCGGTGCCGCGGTGGGCCAGATGGACCGTGCCACCCAGCACAACGCCGCGCTGGTGGAGCAGACCGCCGCCGCCGCCGCCAGCCTGAAGCAGCAGGCGCGCCAGTTGGTGCAGGCGGTGGCGGTGTTCCGGCTGGGCGACGCCCACGGGCGCGGCGACTGAATGTCGGGCAGCAGCGCCTGGCTGATCGCGGCGGCGCTGGCCACGGCGCTGGCGTTGGCCCTGCTGTTGGTGCAGCTGGCTTACCGGGCCGGCTGGCGGCGCGCGCCCGAGGGCCCCAGCTCGCGCCTACCGGGCCTGGAGTCCGGTGCCTCGGCACACCGACGCGTGCGCCTGGCCATCTATGTGGTGCTGCTGGCCGCGGCCGGCCATGCGGCCCTGCTGGCCTGGCAGGCCGATGCCGCGTTGCAGCGCCGCCAGGCCGAGACCGAGGCCTCCAATCTGGCCGGCATGCAGCGCATGCACAGCCAGCGCATCGGCCGCATCGCCTCGCTGCTGGGCCAGCAGCCGGGCGAGCAACTCGCCAGTCAGGCCGAGTTGCGCGCGGTGCTGGAGCGCGCCGATCGCGACGCGCGCCTGCTGCAGGACTTGCTGTACGCCGGCGCGTCGCGGCTGGGCCCGGCGCTGGCGCTGGATGCGGCCGTGCTGGCCGGCTGGGACGAGACGCGCGCCGCGCTCTACCGCCAGGCCGAGGCCCTGCTGCAGGCCACGCCGCAGCGCGGCAGCGCCCAGGTCGCGACGCTGCAGCAGGCGGTCGAGCCGGCGCTGCTGGCGGCCGAGCGCCTGGTGCTGGCACTGGCGCAGGCCACCGAGGCCAGGCAGCGCAGCGCGGTGACCCTGGCCAAGGTCTGGGCCGCCGCCACCGTCAGTCTGCTGCTCGCGCTGGCGGTGATGGTGGCCGAGCCCACGGCGCGCGCGCTGCGCTCGCAATACCTGAAGCTGGCGACGCAGGCGCGCGAGCTGGAGCGCCTGGCCCTGGTGGCCGAGCTCACCACCAATGCCGTCATGATCACCGATGGCCGCCTGCGCCTGGTGTGGGTCAACGAGGCCTTTGCGCGCCTCACCGGCTACGGCCTGGGCGAGGCACTGGGGCGCAGCATGGCCGGGCTGCTGCAGAGCCAGCCGCCCGAGCAGCCGGCGCTGGCGCGCCTGCAGACCGCCCTGCAGGCGGGGCGCGGCGCGCGCGCCCAGGTGCTGAACCGCCGCAAGGACGGGGGCGAGCTCTGGCTCGACATCGACATGCAGCCGCTGCGCGATGGCGCCGGCGCGACCGAGGGCTTTGTGGCCGTGGCCGCCGACGTCACCGAGCGCCGTCGTGCCCAGGCCGACCTGCGCATCGCCGCGATCGCCTTCGATTCGCTGGAGGCGATTGCGATCACCGACGCCGCGCAATGCATCCTGCGCGTCAACCCCGCCTTCACGCGCATCACCGGCTACAGCGCGGCCGAGGCGCATGGCCGCGTGGTCGGGCAATTGCTGCGCTCGGGCCGGCATGAGCCGGCCTTCTACGCGGCCATGTGGCGCCAGCTGAGCGCCGAGCGCCACTGGCAGGGCGAGGTCTGGAACCGCCGCAAGAACGGTCAGGTCTATCCGGAATGGCTCAGCATCACCGCGGTGACCGACGAGGATGGCGCGGTGGCCAACTATGTGGCGGTGTTCACCGACATCACGCAGAAGAAGCTGGCCGACGAGACCATCCACAACCTGGCCTTCTACGATGCCCTCACCGAGCTGCCGAACCGCCGCCTGATGCGCGACCGCCTCGGCCAGGTGCAGGCCTCCAGCGTGCGCCACCAGCGCCCGGCCGCGGTGCTGTTCATCGACCTCGACCATTTCAAGGAGCTCAACGACACGCGCGGCCACGATGTCGGCGACCGCCTGCTGGTGGAGGTGGCGCGCCGCCTGCAGGCGACGGTGCGCGTCAACGACACGGTGGCGCGCCAGGGCGGCGACGAGTTCGTGGTGATCCTGCCCGACCTGAGCGAGGCGCCCGAGCAGGCGGCGGTGGACGCCGAGGCCGTGGCCGAGAAGTTGCGCGCCGTGCTGACCCGGCCCTATGCGCTGGACGAGCATGAATGGCACAGCACCGCCAGCATAGGCATCAGCATGCTCAACGGCAACGAGATCTCGCTCGACGAGATCCTCAAGCGCGCCGACATCGCGATGTACGAGGCCAAGCGTTCGGGCCGCAATGCGATCCGCTTCTTCGACCCCGCCACCCATGCGGCGATGGCGGCGCGCATTGCGCTGGAGGCCGATCTGCGCCACGCGCTGCCGCAGGGCGAGTTCAGGCTGCATTACCAGCTGCAGGTCGACGAACGTCGGCGGCCGGTGGGCGCCGAGGTGCTGCTGCGCTGGCAGCATCCGCGCCGCGGCATGGTGGCGCCGGGCAGCTTCATTGCGCTGGCCGAGGACACCGACCTGATCGCGCCGATCGGCCATTGGGTGCTGCGCCAGGCCTGCCAGCAGCTGCGCCGCTGGGCCGATGCGCCGGCCACGCGCGCGCTGCAGCTGGCGGTGAATGTCAGCGCCCGCCAGTTCAGGCAGATCGACTTCGTCGAGCAGGTGCGCGGCGTGCTGGAGAGCAGCGGCGCCAATCCGCGCCTGCTCAAGCTGGAGCTGACCGAGAGCCTGGTGCTGGTCAATCTGGCCGACACCCTGGCCAAGATGCAGGCCATCAATGCGCTGGGGGTGCGCTTCGCGATCGACGACTTCGGCACCGGCCAGAGCTCGCTGGCCTATCTGACCCGCCTCAGCCTGGACCAGCTCAAGATTGACCAGACCTTTGTGGCCAGCATGCTGGGCTCGCACACCGACGCGGTGATCGTGCAGACCATCATCGGCATGGCCAAGAGCCTGGGCCTGGAGGTGATTGCCGAGGGCGTGGAGACCGAGGCCCAGCTGGCTTTTCTAGTGCGCCATGGCTGCCGCCGCTTCCAGGGCTATCTGCTGGGGCGGCCGGTGCCGATCGAGCAGCTGGAGCTGCAGCTGGCGGCCCAGGCGCAGTCCCAGCTGCCCTGGGTCGGACAGGCGCTGTAGCGCCGGCTCAACGGGCCCAGGGTGCGCCGCGCTCCGCAAGCGGGCCGTAGCTCTCCCGCGCCTCGGCCAGGCAGTGGGCGGCCAGCTCGCCCTGCTCGACCAGGGCCTGCAGCGCCGCCAGCAGCACCGAGTGGCGGTCCACCTCGAAGAAGCGGCGCAGCTGGGCGCGCGTGTCGCTGCGGCCGAAGCCGTCGGTGCCCAGGGTGGCGTAGGGCGCCTGGATGTACTCGGCCACCAGCTGGGGCCAGGCGCGCACATAGTCGCTGGCGGCGACCACCGGTGCATGGCCGGGCAGCAGGCGCTGCAACTGGCTCTCGCCGGTGCTCTCACCCAGGCGGCGCTGGCGCTGCAGCTCGCGCGCCTCGCGCGCCAGCTCGCTGAAGCTGGTGACGCTGAAGACCTCGCTGCTGATCTGCCAATCGTCGTGCAGCAGCTGGGCGGCCGCGATCACCTCGCGCAGGATGGCGCCCGAGCCCAGCAGGCGCATATGGGCGCGCGCGCGCTCGGGCCGCAGCTCGGCGAAGCGATACATGCCGCGCAGCACATCGGCATGTGCCTCGGCCGGCAGCGAGGGCTGGGCGTAGTTCTCGTTCATCACCGCGACGTAATGGAACTCGTCGTGCTGCTCCAGCATCATGCGGCGCGTGGCATGGTCGAGGATGACGGCCAGCTCGCCGGCGAAGGCCGGATCCCAGGCGCGGCAGTTGGGCACCATGCTGGCCATCACCAGGCTGGAGCCGTCCTGGTGCTGCAGGCCCTCGCCGCCCAGGGTGGTGCGGCCGGCGGTGGCGCCCAGCAGCAGGCCACGGGCGCGCTGGTCGGCGGCGGCCCAGATCAGGTCGCCGACGCGCTGGAAACCGAACATCGAGTAGTAGATGTAGACCGGCAGCATGGCCTGGCCATGCACCGAATAGGCGGTGGCGGCGGCGATCCAGGACGAGAGTGCCCCGGCCTCGGTGATGCCCTCCTCCAGCAGCTGGCCATCGCGCGCCTCGCGGTAGCTGAGCATGGAGCCGGCGTCCTCGGGTTCGTAGCGCTGGCCGTCGGGCGCGTAGATGCCGATCTGGCGGAACAGGCTGGCCATGCCGAAGGTGCGTGCCTCGTCGGCCACGATGGGCACCACGCGCGGGCCCAGTTCGCCGTCCTTGAGCCAGGCCGAGAGCATGCGCACCGCCGCCATGGTGGTGGACATCTCCTTGCCATCGGCCTGCAGCGCGAAGCCGCCTATGCGCGCCAGCTCGGGCACCGGCACCGGCTTGGCCACCTGCTTGCGCGCCGGCAAGGGCCCGCCCAGCTGGGCGCGGCGCTCGCGCAGATAGCGCATCTCGGCGCTGTCTTCGGCGGGCTTGTAGAAGCGCAGCTCGGTCACGTCCTGCTCCGAGAGCGGCAGCGCGAAGCGGTCGCGGAAGGCCAGCAGGGCCTCCAGGTCCAGCTTCTTGGCCTGGTGCGCGGTCATGCGCGATTCGCCGGCGCCGCCCATGCCATAGCCCTTCTTGGTCTTGGCCAGGATCACCGTGGGTCGGCCCTTATGGGCCTTGGCGGCGGCGAAGGCGGCGTAGAGCTTGCGGAAGTCGTGACCGCCGCGCTTGAGCGCGTCGATCTCGGCCGCGCTCATGTGCGAGACCAGCTGCTGCACCTCGGGGTGCTGGCGGAAGAAATGCTCGATGTTGTAGGCACCATCCTTGGCACCCAGGTTCTGGTACTGGCCGTCCACGGTGCCGGCCAGCGCGCGCAGCAGCACATGCTCGGTGTCGCGCGCAAACAGTGCGTCCCAGTCCGAGCCCCACAGCACCTTGATGACGTTCCAGCCCGCGCCGGTGAACAAGGCCTCCAGCTCCTGGATGATCTGGCCGTTGCCGCGCACCGGGCCGTCCAGGCGCTGCAGATTGCAGTTGACGATGAAGGTCAGATTGTCGAGCTGCTCGCGCGCCGCCAGGGTCAGGCCGGCGATCGATTCGGGCTCGTCCATCTCGCCGTCGCCGAACACGCCCCAGACATGGCGGCCATCGGTCTGCACCAGGCCGCGGTGCTGCAGATAGCGCATGAAACGGGCGTGGTAGATCGACGTGATCGGGCCCAGGCCCATCGAGCCGGTGGGGAACTGCCAGAAGTCCGGCATCAGCCAGGGGTGGGGGTAGGAGCAGAGGCCGCCGCCGTCCACCTCCTGGCGGTAATGCGCCAGCTGCTCTTCGCTCAGCCGACCCTCCAGGAAGGCGCGCGCGTAGACGCCGGGCGCGGAGTGCGGCTGGAAGAACACCAGATCGGCCTGCCTGCCATCGCCGTCGCCGCGGAAGAAGTGGTTGAAGCCGAGCTCGAAGATCTCGGCCGCCGAGGCATAACTGGCAATATGCCCGCCCAGCTCGCCATAGGCCTGGTTGGCCCGCACCACCATGGCCAGCGCATTCCAGCGCATGATGGCGGTGAGTCGCTCCTCGAGCTGCAGGTCGCCCGGGTAGGCGCCCTGGCTGTCAAGCGCAATCGTGTTGCGGTAGGCCGAGTAGGGATGGGCATGCGGGAAGAGGCCCAGGTGCTGGGCCTGTTGCTCCAGTTGCTCCAGCAGGAAGAGACCACGCTCCGAACCGCTCGCGGCAATCACGGCGCGCAGCGCCTCCAGCCATTCCTGGGTCTCCTGAGGGTCGGTGTCCGGGGCGCCGCGCATATGCGCCAGCTCATGCGCCGTGGGGCGTGGGTTCATGGGGTTCTCTCCTGCTATGGATGGCGTTCAGACGGTGCAGGTCTGCGCCGTCGCTTGAAGGGGGTTGGTGCTGCCCAGGCTGTCCAGGGCTTGTTGCACATCCGCGAGCAGGTCCTGCTCGTCTTCCAGCCCCGCCGAGATGCGCACCAGGCCTTCGGAAATACCGTGGGCGGCGCGCTCCTCGGGGGTGTAGGTGCTATGGGTCATGCTGGCCGGATGCTGGGCCAGCGATTCGGCATCGCCCAGGCTGACGGCGCGCGCCACCATCTGCAGCGCGTTCATGAAGCGCTTGCCGGCCGCGGCGCCGCCGCGCAGCTCGAAGGCCACCATGCCGCCAAACTTGCCTTTCATCTGGCGCTTGGCCAGCGCGTGGAAGGGATCGCTTTCCAGGCCGGGGAAATAGACCGACTCGACGGCGGGATGCGCGGCGAGCAGACGCGCCACGGCCATCGCATTGCTGCAATGGCGGTCCATGCGCAGCGCCAGGGTCTTGAGCCCGCGCAGCAGCAGGAAGGCGTCCTGCGGCGACATCACCGCGCCGGTCATGTCCTTCAGGCCCTGCAGGCGGATCTGCTGCGCCAGCTCGGCCGTGGCCGCCACCGCCATGCCGGCCGTCACGTCGCCATGGCCGCTGAAATACTTGGTGGCCGAATGCACGACGACGTCGGCGCCCAGCGCCAGCGGCTGCTGCAGATAGGGTGTGCAGTAGGTGTTGTCCACCACCACCAGGGCGCCGCGCGCCTTGGCCAGCTGCGCCACGGCGGCGATGTCCACCATGCGCATATTCGGGTTCGCCGGGGTCTCGAAATAGACCATGCGGGTGTTGTCGCTGAGCGCGGCGGCAACGGCCTCGAGGTCGCTCATGTCGACATGGCGCACCTGGACACCGAATTGGCCGATGCCGTGGTGCAGGAAGGCGAAGGTGCAGCCGTACAGGGTCTTGTCGACCAGGATTTCCTGGCCCGGGCGCAGCAGGGTCCAGAGCGTGGCAGTGATCGCGCCCATGCCCGAGGCAAAGGCGATCGCGCCGGCGCCGCCCTCCAGCGCGGCCACGCGCTGCTCCAGCAGTTGCAGCGTGGGGTTGGAGATGCGGGTGTAGAAATGGCCGGGCGCCTCGCCGGCAAAGCATTGGCCGCCGTACTCGGCCGTCGGGAAGGTGAAGGTCGAGGTCAGATAGATGGGCGGCACCAGGGCGCCCTGGTGCTCCTCGCTGCGATAGCCGTGGTGGATGGCGGTGGTGGCAAATCCGGGCATGTTGAACCTCGTCTGGAAGTGGTTTTGATGCGGAAATGCTATTTCTCGACGTCCGAAAAGTGCTTGCAATTCATGCTGGCTGCCACGCTTGGCGTGCACGATGTCTTGAGTTCAGATCGGTATCTTGGAAAATATTGCCCATGAGCTTTGAACTCGACCGGATCGACCGCCAGCTGCTCGCGGCCCTGCAACAAAACGCCCGCCTCACCGTGGCCGAGCTGGCCGAGCGCGTCTCGCTCTCGCCCTCGCCCTGCTGGCGCCGCGTCAAGGCGCTGGAGGAGGCCGGCCTGATCCAGGGCTATCAGGCCCGACTCTCGGCCACTCAGCTGGGCTACGGCGTGACCGCCTTTGTCTCGGTGATGATGGGCAGCCACACCCAGGAGGTGGCGCGCGCCTTCGAGGCCAGGCTGGAGGAGATCCCCGAGATCATTGCCTGCCACAACGTCTCGGGTCGCTACGACTTCCTGCTGGAAGTGGTGGCACCGGACCTGAACGCCTTCGGCGAATTCGCCCGCAACACCTTGCAGGCCTTGCCGGGCGTGAAGGAGTTCTATTCCAGCTTCTCGCTCAAGGCCGTGAAGGAGCAGCGCCAGCTGCCCATCCCCGAGCCGTTCAAGCCAGCATGAGTTCGCCGCTCAGCGGCACGCCCTTGGCCACCGACATGGCATTGGGGCTGTGCGCCACCGCTTCGCGACGCAGGGTCTCGAACTGCTCGGGCGTGCCATCGCCGCTGACGATGATGCGGTAGTCGATGCGCTTGAGCGGCACATGGGACGCCTCGGCCAGCCCCAGGAAGCCGGCCAGATCCAGCTCGCCGTGCAGCTCGACGCGCAGGCTTTCCAGCTGCACGCCCATGATGGAGGCGCCGACCGTGAAGCCCACCATGATGCAGGCGGCCACGCCGGCGAGCAGGAACTCCTGCGGCGAGGGGCCATGGTTGCCGCCGCCGATCTGGCGCGGCTCGTCGACGATCCAGCTGAAGTCGCGGCTCACCTGGTGGTGGCCGAACTTGAGCGGCAGGGTCTGCACCTGGCCGCGCGTGCCGTTCTGCCAGTCGATGCCCACGCCATAACGCAGCAGGCCTTGGGCGGGGTCTTGGCGCAGTTCCTCGGTCAACTCGGAGACGGCGGCGACGGGGATTCCATTACGCATAGTGTTTGCTTCTTGTCGATGCTCGGTTGGGGTGTGGATGGGCTCAGTCGGCGAAGGCGACCTTGATGGCCTGCTGCAAATCCGCGATCAGGTCGGCCGGGTCTTCGATACCCACCGAGAGCCGCACGCAGCCGGGCTGTATGCCCATGCGCTCGCGCTGCGCGCCGGTGAAGGCGGCATGCGAGGTGTTGAAGGGCAGGCTGACCAGGGTCTCGACCCCGCCCAGGCTGGTGGCCTTTTTGCCCAGGCGCAGCGCGTCGAGCAGGCGCACCGCATGGGCGTCGCTGCCGTCGAGCTCGAAGCAGATCATGCCCGTGGGGTTCTTCAGCAGGCGCTGGGCCAGCTGATGGTCGGGATGCGAGGGCAGGCCGGCGAAGTAGACGCGCCGTACATGTTTTGCCGACTCCAGCCAGCGCGCCACCGCCAGCGCGCCCTCGGCATGGGCGCGCATGCGGATCGCCAGGGTCTTGAGACCGCGCTCCAGCATGAAGCAGGCATGCGGATCCAGGCTGCCGCCATAGGCCAGGCGGCGCGGCCAGATCGAGTCCAGCAGCTTGCGCGAGCCGCAGGCCACGCCGGCGATCAGGTCCGAATGGCCGTTCAGGTACTTGGAGGCCGAATGCACCACCACGTCCACGCCCAGTGCCAGCGGCTGCATCGCGATCGGCGAGGTGAAGGTGGCGTCGATGACCACGCGCACGCCGTGGCGCTTGCCCATGGCGACCAGCGCGGGGATGTCGGCCACCTTCAGCAGCGGGTTGGTGAGCGACTCGAAGAACAGGATCTGGGTATTGGGCCGGATCGCCGCCTCGATGGCCGCCAGGTCGCGCGGATTGACGTAGCTGACGCTCATTCCCAGGCTGGGCAGCTCGCCCTGGAAGAAGGCGTAAGTGCCGCCGTAGAGCTCGTTGGAGGCGACGATATGGCCGCCCTTGTCGATCAGGCTCAGCACCGTGGCCGAGATCGCCGCCATGCCCGAGCTGAACACCAGGGCCGACTCGGCGCCCTCCAGCGCCGCCAGCTTCTGCTCCACCGCCCATTGGCTGGGGTTGCCGTAACGGGTGTAGATGAAGCGATCGCGCGCATAGCCTTCCTCGATGGCCTGGTACTGGTTGTCTTCCAGCAGAAAGGTCGAGGTCTGGTAGATCGGCGTGCCGACCGCGCCGGTGACGGGGTCGTCGCGCGTGCCGGCATGCACGGCCAGCGTGGCCGGGGCCAGGCCGCGCAGATCGGGGTGCTGCATGAAGGGGCCGGGCAGGCGCTGGCGCGAAAGCTCATCGGCCCAGCGCGGCGTGTTGTCCAGCGGCGAGGCGCTGGCGGGGTCGCCGCGCACCGCTTGAGGGTGAGGGGAAGGGTGGGGGGTCAGGTCTTGAGTTTTCATAAGGTACTGCTTGCTGCTCAACGGAATTGATAGCTGGCGCGCAGCCAGACCTGGCGGCCATGCGGGTCGTCCCAGGCGTTCACGCCGGTGCCGGCGAAGTTCAGCTCATAGGGCGGCTTGCGCCCGCCGAGGTTCTTCAGGCCCATGCTCAGGCGTAGGCCCTTCACCAGGCCGCTGTACTGCGCGCTCAGGTCCAGGGTGCTGAACGAGGGCACATAGAGGCTCTCGGCGCGGTTCTGGAAATAGGCCTTGAACTGCGAGCGGTGGTTCAGGTACAGGCCCGCACCCCAGTCGCCCAGCGTCCAGTAGACCGAGCTGACATTGCGCAGGCGCGGGTTGCCGTACTCGCCCGCCACCTCCATGGCATTGCCCTGGGCATCGCCGCGCTTGACGCGCGCCAGATAGGTGGAGACCGAGGAGAGGTCGAGCCGGCCCCAGTCGCCCAGGGCGATGCGGCCGGTCAGGTCGAAGTCGACGCCGCTGACCTTGGTCTCGCCGATGTTGTAGGGCGTGTAGATCCAGATCGGCACGCCCTCGGGGCCCTTGGCAATCACGCTGGCCGGCGCCTCGGGTGGGCCGGGGAAGAAGATCTGCTTGCTGCGCTTGACGTTCCAAAGATCGACGCCCACGGTCCAGTCCTTGGCGAGCTCCACGCCCAGGCCGAGGTTGAGGTTGCGCGACTTCTCGGGCTGCAGCTCGGGCGCATTGGCGATGCGCACCTTGATGTTGTTGCCGTCCTGGTCCTGGCTCCAGTACTCGTACTCGCCGAACATCTCGGGAATCGAGGGCGCACGGAAGCCGGTGCTGTAGGAGCCGCGCAGCATCAAGGCCTTGAGCGGCTGCCAGCGGAAGGCGGCCTTGGGGTTGGTGGTGGCGCCGAAGCCGTCGTAACGGTCGGCGCGCAGCGCCAGCTGCAGCTCCAGCGTCTTGCTGAGGGGCAGCGAGAGTTCGCCATAGACCGCGCTCTGGTCGCGTTCGCCGCTGATCGGGCGGCGTACCGCGCCGCCGACCACATCGCCGTTGACGGTGCGCAAGTCCGAGCCGTCGGCGAGCTTCTCGCGGCGCAGGTCCAGGCCCAGCGCCAGCATGGCGGCGCCGCCATCCATCGCGAACAGCTCGCGCGAGGCCTTGGCGTCGGCAAAGCTGAAACGGCTCACGCCATAGCGATTGGACTCGGCGCTGATGGCGGCCACGTCGCTGGGGCTCAGGGTGCCGAAGGCGTTCATGCTGGCGACGCGATCCCAGGCCGCGCCGATGTTCAGGTAGCCGCTGCCAATCATGTCGGTCTTGGTGCGGGCGCCGCCAAGGGCGAACTCCCAGTCCCAGCCCGCGGCCTCGCCCTTCAGGCCGGCAATGATGCGGCTGGAGTCGCTCGTGATGTCGCGGCGGCGCGGGCCCATTTCCCAGAACAGCCGGCGTAGATAGACCGGGCTGCCCTTGCTGTTGCCGAACTCGCCAGGTCCAAAATAGTTGCCGGCAAGTTGGTAAGTGGACGTGGGGATGTAGTCCATGCCCGACTTGCTGCGGCTGAAGGCGGCCTCGGCGAAGAAGGAGGTCTGGGGCGTGATGTCGACGCTCAGGCGGCCATAGGCGCTGTCGCGCTGAATGGCCGGCTGATAGCTGATGTCCTCGCTATAGCTGTGCTGGCAGGTGCCGGCGGCGTTGAGCTTGTCGCCGCCGATATTGCAATTGCCATTGGCCACATAGGCCTTGCCGTTCCAGACATTGCCGCTGTTGGCGTAGCTGGTGAGGGTGTTGAAGGCCGGCGTGGCCACGCCCCAGGCCTGGCTGGCATAGCCGATGTCGCTCGTCTGATAGCCGGCGCCCAGCGCCGCGTCGGTCTGGTTGCGGTAGGTCTCGGGGCGCGCCGATTGCAGCAGGCCATCGCGCTCGTAATGGTCGAACACGCCCAGCACATTGAAGCCCTGCTTGGCGATGTCGCCATAGCCGAGGGTGGCGGTGACGCTGCGGTGCGTCATGTCGCGGTAGGTCTGCGATTGGCCGGTGCCGACGCTGAGCTCGGCGCCCTGGTAGCTGCGCTTGAGGATGAAGTTGATGACGCCGCCGATGGCGTCGGTGCCGTAGATCGCCGAGGCACCTTCCTTCAGCACCTCAACGCGCTCGATGGCGGCAAAGGGCACCGAGCTCAGGTCGACGAAGGTGGACGAGTCGGTGAAGCCGTAATAGGCCACGCGGCGGCCGTTCAGCAGCACCAGGGTGGCGTTGGCGCCGAGGCCGCGCAGCGAGGCGCCATTGGCGCCGGGCACCAGCGAGTTGGTGTCTATCTCGCTGACCTTGCCGTCGCCGTTGTTGGTGATCTTGTCCAGCAGCTCGGCGGCCGAACCGATGCCGGCGCGCTCCATGTCCCTGGCCGAGATCACCTGGACGGCCTGCGGGCCCTCGGCGTTCAGGCGCTTGATATTGGAGCCGGTGACTTCCACCCGCTCCAGCTTGGCGGGTTCTTCATCGGCGGCCAGGGCCAGCAGGGGCAGGGCGCTGGCGATCAGGGCGGCCAGCAATTTCTTCTGGGCTTGCGGCGCCGGGCGGCGCGCGTAGCACTTGTGCATCGGAATCTCCTGGGGATAGAGGGGAGGCATCGGGGCTCAGCGCACCACGGCCAGCTGCTGGCGGGCACCGCCCTGGTAGGTGAAGAGCGTCAGGGCGCCGTTCTTGATGTCGCCCTTGGTGTCGAAACCGATCTGCCCGGTGACGCCGCGGTAGCCCTCGGTCTTGGCCATCACGGGCAGGTATTTGGCGGGTTCGGCCGAACCGGCCTTGACCATCGCCGCGGCCATCAGGTTCACCGCGTCGTAGACATAGGGCGCGTAGACCTGCACCTCGATGCGGTACTTGGCCTTGAAGCGCGCCTTGAAGTCCTCCAGCGCCGGCTTGGACTCGCCGTCCACGCCGCCGGCCTCGGCGCACACCACCTGGCTGTCGGCCATGGTGCCGGCGGCCAGCTTGGGCAGCTCGCCGGTGCAGATGCCATCGCCGCCGATCAGGCGCGCGCGCAGGTCCAGCTGCTTCATCTGGCGCAGCATCGGGCCCGCCACCGCGTCCATGCCGCCGAAGAACAGCACATCGGGGTTCTTGGCCTTCAGGGCGGTCAGGATGGCGCTGAAGTCGGTGGCCTTGTCGTTGGTGAACTCGCGCGCCACGATCTTGCCGCCCGCGGCCTTGACGCCCTTCTCGAATTCGTCGGCCACGCCCTGGCCATAGGCGCTACGGTCGTCCACCACCGCGATCACCTTGCCCTTCATGTCGTTCACCGCATAACGCCCCAAGGTGCCGCCCAGGTGCACGTCGTCGGCCACCACACGGAAGGCGGTCTTGTAGCCGTTGCGGGTGTACTTGGGGTTCGTTGCCGACGGGCTGATCTGCGGAATGCCGGCCTCGCTGTAGATGCGCGAGGCCGGGATCGAGGTGCCCGAGTTCATGTGGCCGATCACGCCGTTGACCTTGGAGTCGACCAGCTTCTGCGCCGCCGCGGTGGCCTGCTTGGGATCGGCCGCATCGTCTTCGGCCAGCAGCTCGAACCTGGCCTTCTTGCCGCCGATCGTCACGCCCTTGGCGTTGAGCTCTTCGATCGCCATGCGGGCGCCCAATTCGTTGTCCTTGCCCAGGTGGGCGATGCCGCCGCTGGTGGGGGCCACATGGCCGATGCGCACCACCAGGTCCTGGGCCTGGGTGCTGGTAGTGGCCAGGCTCAGGCCGGCGGCAATCAATGCGAGGGTCTTGGCTTGTTGCATGGATCTTTGTCTCTCGGTGGTTTTTGTGGATCGCGGCCGGGCTGTGGGAAGAGGTCGGTCGCGGCCGCATAGAGCGCAGAACTCGTGCCAGGGTTGAGGCTTCATACGGATCAAGCACTTAGCGCCGGATGCGGGCGTCATGCATCAAATTCAGAACAATGCGTGTACGGAAATGAATACGATCCAACATTCGTATCAAAAACCGTACGGACCATGCAGCTGCGCCTGATCACCGAAGACCGCCTGGGCATCACCTACGAGGTGCTGGCCCTGATCGCCAAGCGCGAGCTCGATCTCGCCACCATGGAGATGGGGCTGCACAACATCTACCTGAACGTGCCCGATCTGCGCCCGGCGGCGCGCGCCAGCATCGAGGCCGAGCTGCTGGCGGTGCCAGGCGTGCAGCGTGTCGAGCCCCTGCAGCTGATGCCCGGCGAGGCGCGCCGGCAGCAGCTGGACATCCTCCTGGCCTCGCTGGCCCAGCCGGTGTTCGTGCTGGACCGCGCCGGACAGATCGTGATGGTCAGCAAGGCGGCGCAGCGTGCGGCGCGCCAGCGCAGCCCCGAGTGGGTGGGCGTGCCCCTGGCGGCGCTGCTGCGCCAGCCCGAGCTCTGGCAGAGCCTGCTGGCCGCCGGCTGCGAGGTCAGCAGCATGGAGGTGCAGTTCGCCGGCAGGCCCTGGCTGCTCTATGCGAGCCCCTTGCTGGAGTCGGAGCGCGGCACGCTATCGGGCGCGGTGGTGACGCTGCGCGACGCGGCCTGGCTGGGCGAGCAGGCCGCGCATCTGCAGCGCACCCAGCCCGAGGGCGGATTGAAGGCCTTGATGGGCGACTCCGGCGTGATGCGCGAGCTGCGCGCGCGCACCGAGCGCATGGCGGCAGTGGATGCGCCCCTGCTGATCCTGGGCGAGACCGGCACGGGCAAGGAGCTGATCGCGCGCGCCTGCCATGAGCTGAGCCCGCGGGCCAGCGCGCCCTTCCTGGCGCTGAACGCCGCGGCCCTGCCCGAGAGTCTGGCCGAGAGCGAACTGTTTGGTTACGCGTCCGGCGCCTTCTCAGGCGCGCAGCGCGGCGGCAAGCCCGGCCTGCTGGAGATGGCGCATGGCGGCACCGTGTTCCTGGACGAGATCGGCGAGATGTCGCTGTATCTGCAGGCCAAGCTCTTGCGCTTTCTGAACGATGGCAGCTTCCGCCGCGTGGGTGGCGAACGCGAGCAGAAGGTCGACGTGCGCGTGATCTCGGCCACGCATCGCCCGCTCGACCAGATGGTGGCACGCGGCGAGTTCCGCGAGGATCTCTATTACCGGCTCAATGTGCTGAACCTGCAGGCGCCGCCGCTGCGCGCGCGCGGCGACGATGTGCTGCTGCTGGCCGAGCATTTCGTGGCCCGCTTCGCGCGCCAGGTCGGGCGTGAGGAGCCCGCACTCAGCCCTGGGGCGCGCGAGGCCTTGCAGCACGCCAACTGGCCGGGCAATGTGCGGCAGCTGCAGAACATGATTTTTCGCGCGGTCACGGTGAGCGACAAGGCGCTGATCGAAGCCGAGGATCTGGAGCTGGGTTCCGCCACGGCCAAGCTCGTGCCGCCCGCCGCGGCGCCGGCTGGATCGGATGGGGTGGCAAGCGCCGAGCCCGCGAACTGGGAGATGGCGCTGGCAGATTTCGAGCGCGGCCTGTTGGCCCGGCTCTATCCCGCCTATCCCAGCAGCCGCAAGCTGGCGGCGCGCCTGGGGCTGTCGCACAGCGTGGTGGCGGGGAAGCTGCGGCGCTACGGCATCGGCAGCAAGTGAGGGCGGTTGGTGCGACCGGCAAGAATCGAACTTGCGACTAAGCCTTCGGAGGGCCCAATGATATCCACTTCACCACGGTCGCGGTGCAGGGGCGCATTCTAGCCGGGATCAGGCACGCAGCAGCCTGAGCGCCTTGCCCTTGTGCGCCGGCAGCTGCGGGAACACCGCCGCCAGGCCGGCCTCGTCCAGGCCCAGATGCTGGCTGAGCAGGGGCTGCAGCACATGGCGGAAGTCGCTCACCACCGCCAGATCTCGGCCATCCGCCAGGGCGCGGTCTTCCAGGCCTGGCCATTCGCCGTGCACCTGTGCGCCGGCCACCGGGCCACCTAACAGCCAGACGGCGTTGCCGCGGCCATGGTCGGTGCCGCCGGTGCCGTTCTGGCGCACGGTGCGGCCGAACTCGCTCATCACCACGATGACGGTCTGCTTGAAGCTGTCGCCCAGGCCCAGCGCCAGCGCGTCCAGACCTTCGCCCAGTGCGCTCAGGCGATGCGCCAGTTGACCGGTGCTGGCGCCCTGATTGACATGGGTGTCCCAGCCGCCCACCGAGGTGAAGGCCAGCTGCGTGCGCGCGTCGGCGTGGATGAGCTGGCCCAGGCGGCGTGCGTCGGCAGCGAAGCTGCGCGCCGAGGGTGCGCCGGCGTCGGCGCTGCTGTCCATGCCGGGTGCCTGCTTGTGCATGCTGCGCTGCATCTCCTGCCGGCCTTCGGTGGCGCTGCGGTAGGCGGCGGCCAGCTTGTCGTCGGCCGCATAGAGTTGCGCCAGGCGCGACTGCAACTGGGGGCGGTCGATCGCCTTGGGGTCCATGGCCGCAGGACCCAGGCCCAGGCTGGCCACGCTGGCCGGGCCGGCGAAGATGCGCGCTGGCGTGCTGCACATGCAGACGCCCCGGGTGGCACTGCCCGGACCCGGCAAGGCGCCCAGCAGGCGGTTCATCCAGCCGTCCGGCGTGCCCTTGCGGCCCGGCGTGCCGCTCTCCATATAGTCCTGTGCATCGAAGTGCGAGCGCGTCGGATCCGGTGAGCCGCTGGCATGCACAAAGCCGAGCTGGCCGTTGCTCCAGTGCTTGTGCAGGGGCGCCAGCGCGGGATGCAGGCCGAACAGACGGTCCAGATGCAAGGCACCGCCCTCGGCGCCAGGGGCAGGGATGGCAAGGCCAGGCCGGTGGCGCGCATAGGCGGGATCGCCGTAGGGCACCACCACGTTCAGCCCATCCACCGCCCCGCGCAGCATCACGACCACCAGCTTGCGCTTGGCGATCTCAGGCTCGGCCCGGCCCGGGGCAGCCCAGGCCCATGCGCCGAAGGCGGCGGATTGCAGCAGCGTGCGGCGTTTCATCTGAGCTGTCATCTGGCGGTCTCCGGCGGTCTTCGTCTTCAGTAGCGCATGAAGTCGGGGCTGGCGAGCAGCAGCGCCACCTGGGCGGCCGCGCTTTCGCCTTGCAGCGCGCTGCGCGTGCGCATGCCGACGCTGCGCCCCAGGGTGTCGAGCAGGCGCTGCGGGTCGGGCCGCGGCCGTCCCTCGCTGAGCCGGCTGGCCAGCTGCACGCGCAGAGTCAGCGCCTCGGGGCTGGTCCAGGCGGCGGCGGTGTTCTTGTAGCCGTCCGGCGTCTGCGCGCCGTACAGCGGCATACCGGCCTGTGCCAACCAGGGCAGCAGCGCAAGGGGTTCGGCCAGCGGCAGTTCCAGGGCGCGCACGGCCGACAGCAGATAGCGATACGGCGACTTGAACTTGGCGCCCAGGGCCTCACGGCTCCAGAACTCCGGCGCTTCCAGCAGCTGGCGCATCAGGGCGCGCAGATCGCCCTGGGTCTGCAGGAAATGCGCGGCGAGCCGCTGCACCAGGGCGGGCGGGGGCTGGTCCGCCACAAAGGCCTGCGCGAGCTTGAAGGCGATATGCCGGGCGGTGGCAGGGTGCTGGGCGAGGTGGTCCAGGGCCAGTTCGCCCTCGGCCTGCCCGGTTGCGGCGATGCGCAGGCCCAGCCAATGCTTCTCGGCCCAGTCATGGCGGCGCGCCTCGAAGTGGAACAACAGCGTGTCGGCCTTGCCGCGCTGCAGCGGTGCCAGGGTCCAGCCCGTCAGGATGCGGGCGAGTTCGCGCACGTCCTGCTGGCTGTAGCCCCCGTCCACGCCGAGCGTGTGCAGCTCCATCAGTTCACGCGCGTAGTTCTCGTTCAGTCCGGTGGCGCGGCCGCCGCCACGCGCATGCACGCCTTCCGCCACGCTTTGCGCGTTGTCCAGATAGAGCAGCATGGCGGGGTGCTTGGCACAGGCGCCCAGCATGTCGCGGAAGCGGCCGAACACATGCGGGCGTATCACCTCGCGCTCGAAGGCGCCGACGTAGACGCTCACCGGCCCCTTGCCCGCAAACACATTGAAGTGGTTGAACCAGAAGTCCACCAGTACCTCGTACAGCGCCGCCGGGCTGGCGGCCGCGCGCAGCAGACGCTGGCTGGCAGCCTCGGTCAGCACCGGGCGAACCAGCTCGCGCCGCGCGTTCGCCGCCGCCTGCGCATCAGCCGCGTTGGCCGCCTTCGCCGCCTTGTTGGCCTGCTGGGCCGCGCGCCAGCGCTGGCCCAGCTGGGCCTGGCTTTCTCCCAGGGTGCCGAATGCGGCGAGCCGGGCCGCGAGCGACTCCGGCAGCACGGGCGGCGGGTCTTGCAGCTGGGTTTGCAGGAAGTCGGCCAACCAGGCCTCGGCGCCGCGCGCCTGCAGGGTAGCGGCATCCAGCGGACGCGCACCAAAGCTGAGCCGAGCCAGGGCGTGCTGGGCACGCTCCTCGGGGCTCAGGGGGGCGCTGCCTTCGGCGGCCCAGATGGGTTGCACGGCCAGGGCAGCCAGCGATTGCAGACAGTGGCGACGGTTGAGCATGCGCGGGGCCTCCATGGACGGGCAGCATGCCTGCGATGCTGGCCGCTGATTTGTCGCCCAGGTAAAGAAGCGTGCCGGTGGGCCGCAGATATAATCCCGCGGTTTTGCGCCTGCCCAAGGGGCAGGCCTTCCCTTTTCCATCGCCGACGCCAACGAGGATTTCATGAGCGGAACTCACGACCACGACGCCCCGCACGAAGGACCGATCAAGACGCCCAAGCAGCTGATCTGGGCCGTGTTCTTTGCCTTTGTGGTGCCCATCATCGTGATCGTGATGCTGGCCAACTACGTCAGCACCGATGTCAAGCCGGCCGCCGGCAGTGTCGGCCTGGAAGAGCAGGCCGTGGCCGCGCGCATCCAGCCGGTGGGCGCGATCGAGATCAAGGACGCCGCCAACCCCGGCGCGATGAAGACCGGCGAGCAGGTGTTCCAGGCCCAGTGCTCGGCCTGCCACGCCACCGGCGCCGCCGGCGCACCCAAGCTGGCCGATGCGGCCGCCTGGGGCCCGCGCGTGAAGAACGGTTTCGAAGCCCTCTTGAACTCGGCCCTCAAGGGCAAGGGCAATATGGGTGCCCAGGGCGGCGGCGATCACAGCGATTTCGAGATCGCACGTGCCGTGGTCTATATGGCCAACCAGGGGGGTGCCAAGTTCGACGAACCCAAGGCACCTGCCGCAGCCGCATCGGCCGCCGCGAACTGATCAGGCATCGCAAGATCAGCACAAACCGCCCGGGCGTCGAGCCCCGGCGGTTTTTTTATTGCGGCCGGGGTTGGCGCTGAAAGCCAAAGCGCGCCGGCAGCTCGGCGGCCAGGATGTCCTGGGGTGTCCACAGACCCTGCTCCACCGCGTCGGCCGCGGTCTCCATGTCCAGGCTATGCACCAGGCCGGCGCCGATGTCGCTGTCCAGGTAGAGCCGACCCAGCTCGTCCAGCCAGGCGCTGCGGAACTGGGCCGCGCGGCCGGTGTGGCTGTGGATCACCGGCGCGCCGCTGCCGGCCGTGAGGCGCCAGATCCAGGGCGTGGCCTCGAGTTCCAGGTAGACGCGCTGCGGCCCGTTCTGGAAGAACCAGGCGCCCTGTGCATCGGCCTCGTAGTTGCGTTCGATGAACTCGCGCAGCTTCTCGTGATTGACGCGGCTGCCCTTGACCTGCGGGAAGGGGCCGGCGGCCTGGATGCGCTCGTCGCGCATATACCAGTCGCCGCGCGCGTCCAGCGCCAGCCAGCCGTAGCAATGCGGGACATTGGGCCACTTCTTGAGGGCGGCCTTGACGATGGGATCCATGGGCCGAGTCTAGACCGTCGCTAGAGCGCCTGCGCCAGCCAGGCGCAGACCTGCTGCGGCATGCTCATCACATGGCCGGGTAGCTTGCCGGCGGCGAAGCCCACATGGCCGCCATGCTCGGGCTGCCACAGCGTCACATAGGGCCCGGTCTCATGCTCGCGCGGCAGGCAGGCGGCCGGCACAAAGGGGTCGTTGCGCGCGTTCAGCACCAGGGCCGGGATGCGGATGCGCGCCAGGTGCGGCTTGCTGGAGGCGCGCAGCCAATAGTCCTCGGTGTCGCGAAAGCCGTGCAGCGGCGCGGTGAAGACATTGTCGAACTCGTACAGGTCGCGCGCGCGCAGCAGGCGCTCGGCATCGAACAGGCCCGGGTGCTGCTTGAGCTTGCGCATGGCCTTGGGCACCATGGTGCGCAGAAACATGCGCGTGTAGACCTGGCGGCTGAAACCCTGGCCGATGGCGCGGCCCGAGGCTGCCAGGTCCAGCGGCGAGCAGATCGAGCAGACCGCGCGCGCGGTGGCTGCGGCGCTCTGGCCGTGCTCCTCGGCCCAGCGCAGCAGGGCATTGCCGCCCAGCGAGACGCCGGCGGCCAGCACCGGCCCGTCGTGCAGCTCCTTGAAGCGTGCCAGCATCCAGCCGACCTCTTCGAAGTCGCCCGAGTGGTAGGCGCGCGGCGCCAGGTTCAGCTCGCCCGAACAGCCGCGGAAATGCGGCATCGCAAAGGCCCAGCCACGCTGGCGCGCCACCGCGGCGAAGGCCTGCGAGTAATGGCTTTGCGAGCTGCCCTCCAGGCCGTGGAACAGCACCAGCAGCGGCGCCATGCTGCCGCGCCCGCCTATGCCTTCACCGAAGCGGCTTTCCTGGAACTCGGGCTGGCGCTTGGTGAACATGTCGTGCGACATCCACGCCGGCGTCTCCAGCCAATCCACGTCGATGAAATCGGCATCCGGCGTGGTCCAGCGCTCGCGCCGGAATTTCAGCGGCAGCCCCTGATGGCGGCGTGCAAACAGCGCCGGCCAGATCGTCTGGGCATGGCCGCCGGGCAGCCATGAGGGCGCTTGGTACTGCATGATGACGCGCTCAGTGTAGGGTAGCCGGCTCTTCAACCACCTCTTGTATGTCATGCGCGGTACCGGGGCTGGCATGGTGCACCACCATGCGCCAGCCCATGGCGGTTTTCAGGTAAACATTGGTTGAAATGACCCAGGCGCTTTGCTGCCCCTCGGCGCCCTGCACCAGCACGCGCTCGAGCACCTGGTGGATGGCGGTATCGCCGCTCACCATGCGGCGCACGCGCTCGGGATGCACGGCGATGGCGCCCTGCTGGAACACCGCCTCGAAGGCCGCGCGGATCGCGCCCAGGCCCACCACGCGCGGGCCGCCGGGATGCACGCAGGAGACCTCGTCCTCGTCGGCCCAGACTTCCATCAGGCGGTCCAGGTCGGCGCCCTGCAGGGCTTCGTAGAACTGCTGCTCGGTGTCCTCGGGCGAGGACAGCAGCGCGGCGGCCTGGGCTTTGGGACGGTGCATCACGGCCTCAGTGCGCGGCGTGCAACTGCTCGCCCGCCTTGAGCCTGTAGACCGTGCCGCAATACGGGCATTTGCCGCCACCCTCGTGGCTGACGTCAACGAACACGCGCGGATGCGTGCTCCACAGCGGCATGGCGGGGTTGGGGCAGGCCACCACGCCGCCGCCTTGCACGTCCTTGGCCAGCACTTCAACAATGCTTTTGTCAGTCATGTCTTGCTTTCTCAGACCAGGCTCAACCAGTGAGCGTATTTAGGGTTGCGGCCATTGACGATGTCAAAAAAGGCCGATTGGATCTTCTCGGTGATGGGGCCGCGCGAGCCGGTACCCAGTTCCACCCGATCCAGCTCGCGGATCGGCGTGACCTCGGCGGCGGTGCCGGTGAAGAAGGCCTCGTCGCTGATATAGACCTCGTCGCGCGTGATGCGCTTTTCCACCAGCTTCAGGCCCAGGTCCTGGCAGATGTGGAAGATGGTGTTGCGGGTGATGCCGTTGAGCGCGCCGGCCGAGAGGTCGGGGGTGTAGACCACGCCGCCCTTGATGACGAAGAGGTTCTCGCCCGCGCCCTCGGAGACGAAGCCCGAGGCATCCAGCAGCATGGCCTCGTCATAGCCGTCCTCGGTGGCCTCCATATTCGCCAGGATGGAGTTGGTGTAGTTGCTCACCGCCTTGGCCTGGGTCATGGTGATGTTGACATGGTGGCGGGTGTAGCTGCTGGTCTTGACGCGGATGCCGCGCCGCATGCCTTCCTCGCCCAGGTAGGCGCCCCATGCCCAGGCCGCCACCATCAGGTGGATCTTGTTGCCCTTGGGGCTGACGCCCAGCTTCTCGGAGCCTATCCAGGTCAGCGGGCGCAGATAGCAGCTTTCCAGCTGGTTCTCGCGCACCACCTGCTTCTGGGCCTCCTCCACCTCTCGAAGAGTGAACGGGATCTTCATGCGCAGGATCTTGGCGCTGTTGAAGAGGCGTTCGGTGTGCTCGCGCAGGCGGAAGATGGCCGTGCCCTTGTCGGTCTTGTAGGCGCGCACGCCCTCGAAGGCGCCGCAGCCGTAATGCAGGGTATGGCTCAGCACATGGATCTTGGCCTCGCGCCAGTCCACCAACTGGCCGTCCATCCAGATCTTGCCATCGCGGTCGTCGAGGGACATGGGGATTCCTTGGCTTGGGAAGACGAGTCCTCGATTCTATGCAAGCGCCAGCCTCAATAGGATTCCGTGACGCATCTCACATGGGTCGCGACGGCATGTCGCCGCGGTATGCACAGACCCCCGCGATTGCGGGAGTTCTGCCGCGACGACCCATGGGCCTGGCCCCTACATTCGCGTTAACCCTGAAACGACAGATAGACAGACCACCATGATCTTCCGCGCCCTCAGCACCCTGGCCCTCGCCGCTTCCGCACTTGCCGGCAATGCCTGGGCCAAGCCCGCTCCCGCAGCCGTGCAGCCGGCCGCCTGCGGCGCGACGTCGATGACCTTTGTCGATTGCGCCGGCTCCTTCTCCGGCAATCTGACGGGCGCGCTGAGCCAGTCGCAGATCGACGTCATCAACGCCAAGTTTGGCGACAACGGCTTTCACTACAGCTCGGCCAGCATGGTCTACAGCAAGTCCGACGCCATCGGCAACGGTGTGTTCGCCGATGATGGCAAGGACTTCAGCCTCAATTTCGACCAGGGCCTGGTGGCCAAGGGCTTGTTCGTGATCGGGCTCAAGCAGGCCAGCAGCTATAGCTTCTACCTGATCGACGGCGGCAGCCAGGGGCTCAGCAGCTTCAACATCGACGTCAAGGGCGTGGTCAACGGTGCCCAGCAGAGCGGCCTGTCGCATGCGGTCTACATCGGCAACGCGCTGGCGCCGGTGCCCGAGCCGCAGAGCTATGCGCTGATGCTGGCCGGCCTGTGCGCCGTGGGCTTCATCGCCAAGCGCCGCGCGCAGCGCTGATCATCAGGAATCCGCGGGGCGCTGCAGCCGCCAGGACTGCACCTGGCCCTGCTGCATCTGCACCTCCACGCTGACACCGCCAGCGTCGGTCCAGACATAGGTCTCGGCCCGGCCTTCGAACTTGCGGCCCAGGCTGCGCGTCAGCGGGATCAGCTCCATCAGCCGCATGCCGGGCCTGAGCCTGGCATTCAGCATCACCGCGCTGTCCACATGGCCTACCGGTGAGCTGTTGGCCATGCGCATCACCCGCATCAGCCGGGTGAATTGCATCAGCAGCCAGAACATCAGCGCGCTCAGCGCCAGGATCACGCCCTTCCAGCCATAGAGCAGGCCGCCCACGATCAGCGCTGCCAAGGCCAGCGCTCCGCCTATCCACTTGTTCATGGCGGGATGCTAATGGCTCGTCATCTGCTTGGCGTATTCTTTGGCTCTTCCCGGAGGGCTGGCAGCGATGAGCAGGCGCGGCTTCAAAATGCACATGGCGGGTTTGGCGGGCCTGTTGCTGAGCGCCGCCCTCTTGCTCGCCCATGCCGGCGAGGGCCCTGACTGTTCGCGCGCCCTGACCCTGGCCCTGCACGACCATGGCCTGCTCTATTCGGCCGAGACCTCGACCGGCATCGACAAGGACATCGCGGACGAGCTGGTGCGTCGCAGCGGCTGCCGCCTGCATGTGTCGCTGATGCCGCGCGCGCGCATCTGGCAGCTGATCGAATCGGGCGGCCTGGACTTCAGCCTCTCCGGCATCACCAGCCCCGAACGTGACAAGTTCGCCGCCTTCGCCTGGTATTTCAGCAACAAGTACTACCTGCTGGTGCGGCGCGATGCGCAGCTGCAGCGCGTCGAGGATTTCGAGCGCAACCCGGCCCTCAAGCTGGGCGTGATACGCGCCTTCCGCTACAGCGATAGCGCCAACCGGCTGGTGAGCCGCCTGACCGAACAGCAGCGCGTGATCCAGTCCTCCGGCCTCTCGGCCCTGTTCGCGGCGCTGGGCAGCGGCCAGATCCAGGCCATGATCATCGAGCCCTTCGATTACCCGACGCTGGACTCGGCGCGCATCCGCGAGTTCAGCCAGATCCTCGAGTTCGGCGACAAGCCGATGCCGCACGGCCTCATCATGTCGCGCGCCAGCCTCAGCGAGGCAGAGCAGGGCAAGTGGCGCGCCCTGGTGGAGAGCATGCTGCGCGACGGCACGGTGCAGCGCATCTTCGAGAAATACTTCAAGCCCGACCTGGCGCGCGCCATGGTCAGCTTCTGATGCCGGCCATGGCCTCCGGATCGCCAAACTTCCCGCGCTGGTTGAGCGGCCGCGCCCTGCCGCTGCTGGTGATGGCCGCCGGGCTGGCCCTGAGTCTGGGCCTGTGGCAGCACGAGCATGCCGAGGCACAGGCGGGTTTGCGGCTGGGTTTCGATGCCAGCCTGCACGAGGCCAGCCTGCGCGTGGAGCAGCGCATGGCCGCGCACGAGTTGCTGCTGCAAGGCGTGCAGGGCTTTCTGCACGCCCATGGCTCGCAGGATCGCCTGCACCTGTATGTGGATGCGCTGCCGCTGGGCGCCGATTTCGCCGGCCTGCAGGGCCTGGGCCTGGCCGAATGGCGCGCCGCGCCGGGGCGGGCACCGCTGACCCTGCTGGAGCCCGGCGTGCGCCGCAACCTGGCGGCCCTGGGCGTGGACCTGATGGCCGACGCGCTGATACGGCCGGCGCTGGAGTTGGCGCGCGATTCAGGCCGCATGGCGCTCAGCGATCGCTTTGATCTGCAAGGCATCAGGCTGGGCAAGCAGGTCGGCTTCCTGGCCCTGCTGCCGGTCTATGCGCCGAGACTCGCGCCCCAGAGCGTGGAGGAGCGTCGTGCCGCGCTGCGCGCCTGGGTGGTGGCGCCGGTGGCCATGTCCGAGCTGATGGCCAGCCTGTATGGCGAACTGGCGCCGGGGCTGCGGCTGGAGCTGTTCAGCGGCACCGAGCCGCGCGCCGCGCAGCGCCTGTTTGCCTCCGAGCGCCGGCCGGCCGGCGCGACGCTGATGCAGGGCCAGGAGTACCTGGTGCTGGGCGGCCAGACCTGGACCCTGCTGCTGCAGGCGGATGGCGCTTTTGCGCCAGCCCAAGGGCTGCAGGAAGCGCAGCAGCTGCTGGTGGCGGGTGTGCTGGTCTCCTTGCTGCTGAGCCTGCTGGCCTGGGCCCTGGGCAGCTCGCGCGAGCGCGCCCATGCGCTGGCACAGGACATGACGGCGGCCCTGCGCCGCAGCGAGCAGCGCTGGGCCTTTGCGCTGGAGGGCGCCGGCGACGGCATCTGGGATTGGGAGATACCCAGCCAGAAGCTCAGCACCTCGCAACGCTGGAAGTCCATCATGAAGCTGCCGCAGGCGTCGGGCGAACCGAATATGAACCAGCTACTGGCCTGCATTCACGGCGACGACCAGGTGCGCGTGCAGGCCGAGTTCCAGCATTGCCTGGACGGGCTGGTGCCGGCGGTGGCGCTGGAGTACCGCATCGCCGATGGCCAGGGCGGCTGGCGCTGGGTGCTGACGCGCGGCACCGTGGTGGAGCGCGATGCCCAGCAAGGCCCGCTGCGCATGCTTGGCACGCTCTCCGACATCCAGGCGCGCCGCGAGTCCGAGGAGCGCGTGCGCTTCATGGCCAGCCACGATCCGCTCACCGAACTGGCGAACCGCGCGCATTTCCAGGAGCGCATGGCCTATAGCCTCGCGAACGCGCGCCGCTATCACGAGACCCTGGGCCTGATCCTGCTGGACCTGGATCGCTTCAAACCCATCAACGACCAGTTCGGCCATGCGGTGGGCGACCAGTTGCTGCAGGCAGTCGCCAAGCGCCTGAAGAACGCGGTGCGCGAGACCGATACGGTGGGTCGCATCGGTGGCGACGAATTCGTGGTGCTGCTCACCGGCCCGGTGACGCGCGAATCCGCCCAGGTGGTGGCCGACAAGATCTTCAACCAGCTGGCCATGCCGATGGAGATCGCCGGCCTGCACCTGGAGCTGACCTGCTCGCTGGGCCTGGCGATCTATCCCGAGGACGGGCAGGACGAGCTCGGCCTCACCAAGGCCGCCGACGATGCCATGTACCGCAACAAGCGCGCCGGCCGCGCCTGGATGGGCAGCGGCGAGCTCAGAGGCCCCTGATGATGGCGATGGCCTCCTCGATGCGTTCCACGGCGTGCACGGTGAGCCCCTCGATGGCCTTCTTGGGCGCGTTCGCCCTGGGCACCACCGCCACGCTGAAGCCCAGCTTGGCGGCCTCCTTGAGGCGCTCCTGACCGCGCGGCGCCGGCCGCACCTCGCCCGCCAGCCCGACCTCGCCAAAGGCGATGAAGCCCTTGGGCAGGGGCTTGCCGCGCAAGGAACTCTGGATCGCCAGCATCACCGCCAGGTCGGCGGCGGGCTCGCTGATGCGCACCCCGCCCACCGCGTTGACGAACACGTCCTGGTCGTTGGTCATCACCCCGGCATGGCGGTGCAGCACCGCCAAGAGCATCGCCAGGCGGTCGCGCTCCAGGCCCACCGAGAGCCGCCGTGGGCTCGGGCCGCCGCCGTCCACCAGGGCCTGCAGCTCCACCAGCAGCGGGCGCGTGCCCTCCAGCGTCACCAGCACGCAGCTGCCCGGCACCGGCTCGCCATGGGTGGAGAGAAAGATCGCACTCGGGTTGGCCACGCCCTTGAGCCCTTTGTCGGTCATCGCGAACACGCCGATCTCGTTGACCGCGCCAAAGCGGTTCTTGATCGCGCGCACCAGGCGAAAGCTGCTGTGCGTGTCGCCCTCGAAATACAGCACCGTGTCGACGATGTGCTCCAGCACGCGCGGGCCGGCCAGTGCACCCTCCTTGGTCACATGGCCCACCAGCACCATCGCGGAGCCCCCGGCCTTGGCGGTGCGCGTCAACTGGGCTGCGCATTCGCGCACCTGGGCCACCGAGCCGGGCGCCGAGCTGAGCTGTTCGGAATACATGGTCTGGATCGAGTCGATCACCACAAAGCCCGGCTGCTCGCTCGCGATGGTGGCGAGGATCTTCTCCAGGCTGATCTCGGCCAGCACGCGCACCTGGGTACCTGCCAGGCCCAGCCGCCGTGCACGCATCGCTACCTGCGCGCCCGACTCCTCGCCGGTGACGTACAGGACCTTGAGCTGCTGCGAGAGCGCATCCACCGCCTGCAGCAGCAGGGTCGATTTGCCTATGCCCGGGTCTCCGCCTATCAGCACCACGCCGCCGGCCACGATGCCGCCGCCAAGCACGCGGTCCAGTTCCTCCTGCCCGGTGGGCGTGCGCTCGAAGTCGCTCGCCTCGATCTCGCTCAGCGTCGCTACCGGCTGGCTCTTGGCGAGCGACTGGTAACGGTTCTTGGCAGCGCCGGAGCCGCTGGGTTCGGCGACCGACTCGACCAGGGTGTTCCACTCGCCGCAATGCGGGCATTTGCCCAGCCATTTGGCATTCGTGCCGCCGCACTCGCTGCAGGTGTAGATCGATTTTTGTTCTTTGGCCATGGGCGGGATTGTGGCCCGCCTCGTCTCAATCGCTCGCCAGCATGCGTTCGATGCGCCGATCCGGCAGCAGCCACATCAGGGCCACGCCCACATAGATCAGCTGGGCCAGCCATTCGCCCACAAAGGCCAGCGGCAGCGCCAGCAGATAGAGCAGCAGCGAGAGCTTGCCCTTCAGATCGCCCCCCACCGCGCGGGCCAGCAGCGAGTTCTGTTCGCCTTCGGCGCGGATGAGCGCATGCTGCAGCAGCCAATAGGCCAGCGCCGCCATCAGCAGCACCACGCCGTAGAGGGCGGTGGGCAGGGGCTTGAAATGGTTTTCGCCCATCCAGCCGGTCACGAAGGGCAGCAGCGAGAGCCAGAACAGCAGATGCAGATTGGTCCACAGTGCCGCACCGCTGACGCGTTTGGCGGCATGCAGCATATGGTGGTGGTTGTTCCAGTAAATGCCCACATAGACAAAGCTCAGCACATAGCTCAGCAGCACCGGCAAGAGCGGCGCGAGCGCCTCCAGCGTGTCGCCATGCGGCACCTTGAGTTCCAGCACCATGATGGTCAGCACGATGGCCAGCACGCCATCGCTGAAGGCTTCGAGACGGTTTTTGTTCATGTGCCTGGATTTCTGTCAATAACGGTAGCAATGATCGGGCTGGGCGTTGCCGCCTATCGGTATGACATGGTAGGCGGCCAGCGTGGCGCCAGGGTAGGGGCCTTTCTGGCATTGCGCCACCGCCTCGTAGCTGGCCTCTATGCCTTGCTCCAAAATGCCTTGGCGGGGCGTGAACCGGAGCCGGTTTGCCACGCCGCCGGGGCGGGAATCGGCAGGCCGGGCCTGGCTTGGTGGTTGAACTGGCATGCGCAGATTCAGCGGCGCTTGCTCGGTCTGCGCCAGGGCAGGCAGGGCCAGAAGCAGGGGCGGCAGGGCCATCGAGGCCAGCTGGCGGCTGCGCAGCTTGAGCTTTGTGAAATGCAAATCGTATGAGGTCCAGATACGCATGCTTGCGCCAGCGGCTTAGAGCGTCTTGAGCCCATCTTAGGCGGAGCCACGGGGTGCCGATGGGCATGCCGGCCGCGCGCGTGCTACAACCCATCCCTGCAGTTTTGGAGTCGCGCGTCATGGAATTTTCAATCTGGCTGGCGTTCTTCGCCGCATCCTGGGCCATCAGCCTGTCGCCCGGCGCTGGCGCCATCGCCGCCATGAGTTCCGGGCTCAACCATGGCTTCAGGCTCGGCTACTTCACCACCTTCGGCCTGATCCTTGGCATCCTGACCCAGATCGTGCTGGTGGGCGCCGGCCTGGGGGCGCTGATCGCGGCCTCCAGCCTGGGCTTTGCCATCGTCAAATGGCTGGGCGTGGCCTATCTGGCCTATCTGGGCGTGCAGCAGTGGCGCGCCCCGGCCAAGCCGCTGGTGGCCGAGAGCGCCGATGGTGGCCTGGTGACGCGCCGCCAGCTGGTGTTGCGCGGCTGGGCCATCAATGCGGTGAATCCCAAGGGCACGGTGTTTCTGCTCGCCGTGGTACCGCAGTTCCTGGATCTGCATGCCAGCCTGGCACAGCAATACCTGGTGATTGGCGCCACCCTGTGCTTCACCGATCTGGTGGTGATGGCGGGCTACACCGTGCTGGCTGCGCGCGTGCTGTCGGCGCTGCGCTCGGAGCGGCATCTGAAGCTAATGAACCGGACCTTCGGTTCGCTCTTCATCGCCGCCGGCGCGCTGCTGGCTACCTTCAAGCGCGCGGCCTGAGCGCTCTCCCGCTTTTTCAGGGCCGCCCGGCAGCGTCCGGGCGGCTTTTGTTTTCCTGGCGCATCCGATGTCCAAAATCTCCGACCGCTGGCTGTTCTGGGGCCCCACGCTGATCTGGGCCAGCACCTGGCATGTGATCCTCTACCAACTCGCGAGCGGCGTGCCGGTGCTCAACTCGGTGGCCTGGCGCTTTGCCATCGCGGCCCTGCTACTGGCCGGCCTGGCGCTGGCGCGCGGCGAGGCGCTGCTGCGCATGCCGCGCTCGGCACATGCGCTCATGCTGGCCACCGGCATCGTGCAGTACAGCGGCAACTATGTCTCGGTCTACGAGGCCGAGCGCCACATCCCCAGCGGCCTGGTGGCGGTGCTGTTCTGCCTGATGGTGTTCATCAACGCCATCAGTGGGCGCTTCTTCTTCGGCCAGACCGTGACACGGCGCTTTCTGCTCTGCGCCAGCGGCGGAGTACTTGGCGTGGTGCTGATCTTCTGGCCCGAGATTGCCGCCACCGGGGCGCGCCCCACCGCGGCACTTGGCCTGGGCCTGGGCCTGCTGGCGGTGCTGGCCGCCTGCATCGGCAATGTGCTGACGCTCACGCTCACGCGCCGCGGCCTCGCCTTGGTGCCGGTGCTGGCCTGGAGCATGGGCTATGGCGCGCTGTTCCTGGTGGGCGCCTCGCTGGCCAGCGGCCAGGGCCTGCATTTCGACACCGGCCCGGCCTATCTGGCGAGCCTGGCCTATCTGGCCCTGGCCGGTTCGGTGACGGCCTTCGTGCTGTACTTCAAGCTGGCCCAGCGCCAGGGGCCGGCACGCGCGGCGCTTACCGGCGTCGTCATTCCGGTGATTGCGCTGCTGATCTCCGCCACCCTGGAGGCTTATGTGCCTTCCCTGCTGTCGGTGGCTGGCATGGCGCTGTGCCTGGGTAGCATCTACCTGGCGACACGGCCGAGTTGAACAGCGTCGGACGGCGTTCGGGCAGCGCCTGCCGGCTTTCGTCGCATGGCGCTACCGCGCGGCGCGTGGCCTGCCTAGCATGGCGGCATTCAGCGGCTTCGAAACCTATGCCAATGCTTGCGCGTCTTTTGTCCGCTCTGTTGATACTTGCCCTGCCGATGGCGCCGGCCACGGCGGCCGACCCGCTGCTCGTCGAGCGCATCGACCTGGGCGATAACGGCCCCGACACACAGGCCTACAACCTGCAGGAGCATGGCGCGCTGCGCGTGTTCGCGCGCTCGGCGGCCGGCTTCAGGCGCTCGCAGATCTTCTGGCAGCGCCGCGGCGCGGACGGCACCTGGCAGGCGCCCGAGCCCCTGCCGTTTGCCGATGCGCGCTGGCGCGATTCCGACCCCCATCTGGCGGGCGACGGCAAGACCCTGAGCTTCATCTCCGATCGCCCCGGCGCTGGCGAGCAGGCCGGCGGCCAGCTCGATCTGTTCGAGGCCCATCTGCTGGATGCCGCCGCGGGGCGCTGGAGCGCACCGCGCCGCCTGCCCGAGCCGCTGCAAAGCCCCGCCTATGAGCTGGGCCCCGAGCGCCATGGCGAACGCCTCTACTTCGCCTCCTACCGCGCCGGCGGGCCGGGCAAGTTGGCTGTCTACCAGGCCGACCAGGAGACCGAGCCACCGCAGGCCCTGCCGGCGCCCATCAACGAGGGCGAGGCCAACAGCGACTTCACGCTCAGCCCGGATGGCCGCCATGCGCTGTGGTGGAGCAGCCGCGCCGGCGCCGAGGGCGGCGGCGACCTCTACCTGGCCGAGCGCGTGGGCGAGCAGTTCGGCCCGGCGCTGCGCCTGCCCGCGCCCATCAACGGGCCGGGTTTCGAATTCACGCCCTCGGTGAGCGCGGACGGCCGCTGGCTGATGTTTGCGTCCACCCGCGAGGCGCCCGGTTCAGCCCAAGGGCTGGCGCATATGTACCGCGTCAGCTGGCCGGCGCTGCTGCGGGCCCTGGGCCCGCAGGCGCAGGCCTACAGCCAGGCCAGCCTGGCGGCGCGGGTGAGCGAGCTTTGGCAGGCCCTGGGCCATCAGGCGGGACAGGGCGCTGACGTGGCGCGCATGGCGGCGCTGCTGCATCCGCAGGCGCGCGTCTGGGGTCAGCAGCTGAATGCCGGCGCCAGCCGGCTGGATCTGCGCAGCTGGTCGGCCGAGGCCTTCCTGGCCACCCTGCGCGAGCCCGCACCGCGCGCCCTGCATGAATGCGAGATCCATCGCGAGCTGCGCCGCTATGCCGGCCAGGCCGAGGTCTACAGCGTGGTGGAAACGCGCCGCGATCCCGCGCGCGCCGAGGCCGAGTTCGTGGGCGTCAACAGCAGCCAGTGGCAGCTGGGCCCGCAGGGCTGGCAGCTGCTCTCGCTGCACTACGCGCTGGAGCTGCCGGGCGAGGCATTGCCCGCCCACGCGGGGCGCAGCGGGCAATGCCTGGACTAGGGCTTAGGGCTTTCCGCTCGCCAGCAGCGCCTCCAACTGGTCCATCGCGCGGTTCATGCGGCGCAGCAGCGCGCGGTAGGGCTCGGGCGAGGCCAGGTCCAGGCCGGCGGCGCGCGTCAGCGGGTAGGGGTCGGCCGAGCTGCCCGCCTTCAGCAGGGTGAAGTAGCGCTCGCGCAGCGCCAGGTCGCCCTTGGCCAAGCCTTCGGCGAAGAAGGCCGCGGCGCTCACGCAGGTGGCGTACTGGTAGACGTAGAAGTCGCGGTAGAAATGCGGGATGTAGGCCCACTCGACGCCGAACAGATCGTCGATCTTCACCACGCCCTGGTCGTGGCCGTGGTAGCGCTTCAGCAGGTTCAGGTAGATCTTGCTGAGGCCCTCGCCGGTGATGGGCTCGCCCTTCTCGGCGGCCTCGTGCGCGGCCAGCTCGAACTCGGCAAACATGGCCTGGCGGAAGAAGGTGGTGCGCAGGTTGTCGAGCTGCTGGCTCAATGCGAACACCTTCTCGTCGCGCGTCTTGGCGTTGGCCACCATGTAGTCGGCCAGCAGCAGCTCGTTGGCGGTGGAGGGGATCTCGGCGATGAAGGTGGCGTAGCCCGAGTTCTCGTAGGGCTGCGAGTTGGAATACACCGAATGCATCGCATGACCCCATTCATGCGCCAGCGTGGAGACGCTGTTGTAGTCCTGGTTGAAGCTCATCAGGAGATAGGGGTGCACGTCGTAGGCCGAGCCGTTCATATAGGCGCCCGAGCGCTTGCCGCGCTGCGGCACCGAGTGCATCCAGTGCTGCTTGAAGGCAGCCCCCAGCTGACCCACATAGTCGGCGCCCAGTGGCTGCAGGGCGGCCAGCGTGAGCGCCTCGGCCTCGGCCTGGCTGTAGCTGCCCGAGGGCTTGGCCAGGGGCACGTACATGTCCTGGTAGCCGGCCTGCTTCAGGTTCAACACCTTGCTGCGCAGCTTCAGATAGCGGTGCAGGGTGGGCAGGCCGGCATTCGCCTCCTGCACCAGGCTGCGGTAGACCGCCTCAGGGATGTCGTACTCGCCCTGGGCCAGGGCCACGCTGCTCGGGTACTTGCGGGCGCGCGCGGTGAACACCGTGCCCTTCAGATTGGCCGCGTAGGTGGCGCCTATGGTGCGCTCATAGGCCTTGAAGACCGGCCAGAAGGCCTCGAACACCTGCTTGCGGATCTTGGGGTCAGGGTCGCTCCGGTAGGCCACATAGGTTTCCTGATCCAGCACCAGTTGCTTGCCGCGGATGGTGATCTTGGGCCAGGGCAGGTCGGCGTTGGTGAGCAGGGAGTAGATCTGGCCGGGCTGCTGCATGGCCTCGGCGGCGCTGGCCAGCAGCGCCTCTTCCTTGGGGCTGAGCGTGTGCTCGGCCAGGCGCAGCATCGTCTTCAGGTTCTGGCCATGCTTGGCCAGGCCGGGCTCGGCGGCGATGAAGGCCTCCACTTTGGCGCGGCCGATCGCCGCCACCTCGGCGTTCACAAAGGAGATCGCCTCGCCGAACTGGTTGTCCAGCGAATCGGCCAGCTGGCGACGCGCCTGGTTCTCGGTGATCTGGGTGTTCTCGTCGGCCTTCATGCTGGCATAGGACGAGAGCCGGTTGATGCGTCGGCGCAGCGCCGAGATCTGGTCCAGACCGGTCAGCATGGCCCGGGCGCTGGTGCCCAGCGCGCCCTCTAGCGCCTTCAGCTTGGGCAGTTCGGCGGCCAGCGCCTGGCGCTCGGTCTCCCAGGCGGCGTCGCTGGGGTAGAGCTGGCCCAGGTCCCAGACCTGATTACTCGGCTTGCTGGCGGCGGGGCCGGCCGCGGTGGCGGTAGCGGCGGCGGCAGTGATTGGCAGCGACGCGCCCAGGGTAAGGGCGGCGGCCAGGGCGAGGGTGGAGAGGCGCATGGGTTGTGCTCCGAAGAGGGACCGATCAAATTTTTCTGTAAGCGCGCAAGGCTACCCGCGCGCGGGCCTGGTGCTGAAAGTTGGTGGGGCGTTTACGTGTATTCCCCTACGCGGGCGATCGGGCGGGGCGCCGGACTGGGCCGCCTACGTGCTGGACATGTGCCTGGACCAGGTGCGATTCATGTCGGCTCTGCTTGCCATAGGGCAGATGAAGGCACGCATAGCGGCTTGCCGGCGCTTCTACTTCCCCGCGCTGTGGCCCAAGGCGGAGGCCGATGCTGCCGGCACATAGGGGGCAAGCCCTGGGACTTCGGGCGTTAGCCTGCAATGACCGCCGCTGCCGAGGCGCGCCGTTCGACCGCAACCGCAGCCGCATGCGGGCCGCCGCCGATACTGCCGCTGCGCCCCAGCTTCAGCACCTCGGCCTGCCAGGGCAGGGCGTTGACGATGTTGTTCAGGTGCAGCAGCGCCTGGCCCTGGGGCAGGCGCAGGTCGTCGGTGCCGACCAGGCATGCATTCGAGCGTATCTGCATCGGGTCTGCCAATGCCACCACCTCGCGCCCCATGCGCAACCAGGCCCAGGCGATGCCCACGCGCTGCTGGCTGGCGCCCAGCTGCGCACCCCAGAGCGTGACGCCCGACACAAGCCTGTCGTTTGCCTCGCTCACCGATGATTTCAAATGCCGCAGGTGCGAGCACCACGCAGCGCGCGCGTCGCCTTCCAGCCGGAGTGCTCGCCACGCGTCAATAATATGGAAGACGCTTTCGGTTTCCCGGTCCCTTGACATCCTTGTTGTCGTTGTCGTCATCGTCATCATCGGTCGCCCCCCTGCGCATGTGTCATGGTGCTTGCAGTCTCGATGCGCAGGGCGCGCCCAACAACCTAGCAACCCTGCCAAGTCGGTCGCGTCTTTTTTGTTCATCACACTCAACGCATGCGCCTACAGGACTACTTTGATGTGAGCCAGTCGACGGACATCCAGGCGCTGGAAGCGAACCTGGTGGCCTTCGCGAATCACATGGATTTCGGTCTGGTATCGGCCGTGCTGATGCATGGCGACCTGCAGTCCCCGGACGTGCGCGTGCGCTCGGTGAGCAATACGCCGCAGGCGTTTATCGAGATATCCAAGAGCATCGACCAGGCGCGCGCAGATCCCGTCATGCAGCGCCTGATGGCGATGAGCGTTCCCTTCATCTACGACCAGCGCCTTTACGTTGAGAGCGGCACCGCCGATGTGTGGGAGACGCAGGCGCCCTATGGTTATTGCACGGGCATTGCGGTGGGGCTGCACTTGCCAAACAGTCAGCACTTTCTACTGGGGGTTGACCGGCCCAAACGCTTGCCTCGCAGCGAGGCACAGCTCACCCGCATGCTGGCCGACATTCAGTTGCTGGCGGTCCATGCACAGGACGCCGCCCAGCGTCTGCTTGGCCCGTCCGTGTTGGCAGCGGCTGAGATGCCCAGCCTGACGGCGCGCGAACTGGAATGCCTGAAATGGACCATGGAGGGCAAGAGCGCCTGGGCCGTGGGGCAGATCCTGGCCATCAGCTCGTCCGCGGTGAACTTCCATATCCAGAACGCGATGCGCAAGCTGGGGGTGAGCAGCAAGCATTCCGCGGTGCTGAAGTGCGTCAGCCTGGGAATCCTTTGAAGTCAGTCAAGTAGCCTGTGGTGAGCCGGCTTACAAGCTAGTGACCTTGATAGGTTACGAAGCGGCGGACTCTGCGGGACAGTTCATGCACCGCTTGAACTACCCTGAATGGAGCCCACCATGTCCTTCTTTGACCTGTTGCTCGAAGCCCTTGGCTTGCCGAAGACTGGCGGTTGACTGCCAGCTGGCCCGGGCCATCACTCCTCGGGCACAAAAATCCACAGCAGCAGATAGGCCAGCACGCCGGTTCCGGCGCAGACGGCCATCAGCACAAAGGCCAGGCGCCAGATCCAGGATTCCAGCCCGGTGAGGCGCCCGAGGCCGGCGCAGACGCCACCCAGCCAGCGGTCGCTGCGGCTGCGGCGAAACGAGTTCACGGCCGCGCCCGACACATAGCCGGGTGCATCGCCGCTGGCGCCGCCACCGCTACCGTCATCCAGCACGCGTGCCTTGGCCTTGGCGTATTCGGCATCGCTCAGCTGCCCGTTGCGGTGCAGCTCGGCCAGGCGTTCCAGCTCGTTGCTCATGGACATGATGATGAAGCTCCTCTCCAGTTTCCGGTTGCTTGTGCACAGGTGACAGCTTGCCACGCCTGCACCTGCACTTGCACCATATGGCGCTGATGCCGCGCAAGCCAGGCCGGCGCGACCAACTGCAGCCCCGCTCGCACAGGGGGTAGAAACCCGGGGTCATAGCGCCGGTTTGGCGCGCCCGGCCTTGACGCTGCTGCGCAGGCTCTTGCCCTCCAGGCGGCGTTGCTTGGAGCCCCAGGTGGGCTTGGTGGGGCGGCGCGCCTTGGGCGTGTGGGCCACGCTTTGCACCAGCTCGATCAGGCGCGCCACCGCCTCCTGGCGGTTCTGTTCCTGGCTGCGGCTGTCCTGGGCCTTGATGACGACCACGCCCTCGCCGCTGATGCGCTGATCGGAAAGCTTGAGCAGGCGCTCCTTGATGAGCGCCGGCAGGCTGGAGCGGGCGATGTCGAAGCGCAGGTGGACGGCGCTGCTGACCTTGTTGACGTTCTGGCCGCCGGGGCCGCTGGCGCGGATGAAGCTGAAATCAAGCTCCCAGTCGGCCGGCGTCCAGTCCAGTTTCATTCTTGGTGCTGCACGGTGACGGGCACGCGCCGGGTGATGGCGCACATCAGCTCGTAGCCTATGGTGCCGGCGGCGCGGGCCACCTCGTCGATGGACAGCAGGCTGCCCCTGGGGCCCTGGCCCCAGAGCGTCACCTCGCTGCCGAGGCCGGCGTGGGGCAGGCCGGTGAGGTCCACCGCCAGCATGTCCATCGAGACGCGGCCGACGGTGCGGCTGCGCTGCCCCTCCACCAGCACCGGCGTGCCGCTGCCGGCGTGGCGCGGGTAGCCGTCGGCATAGCCGCAGGCCACCGTGCCGATGCGCATCGGCGCCTCGGCCACGAAGCTGCTGCCGTAGCCCACCGAGTCGCCCGGCTGCAACTGCTGCACGCCGATCACCTTGGCGCGTAGCGTCATGGCGGGCCGGAGGTCCCAATGCGCGGCATCGTGTGCGGGGTAATCGGGCACGCCGCCGTAGCTCATGATGCCGGCGCGCACCCAGTCGGCGCGCACCTCGCCGAGCTGGTTGTAGCGCAGCGTTGCGGCACTGTTTGAAAGCGAGCGCTCACCTGGCAGGTCGGCGGTGGCGGCCTGGAAGGTGGCCACCTGGTGGGCGATGGCGTCCCGGCCGAAACGTTCCTTCGCATCGGCATCGGAGAAATGCGTCATCAGCGAAATCTCGTCCACCTGGGGCAGCGCGTTGAGACGGGTCCAGGCGGCGCGGAAGGCCTGGGGGCTGAAACCCAGGCGGTTCATGCCGCTGTTCATCTTCAGGAACACGCGGTGCGGCTCGTGCGTCTTGTGCATCGCCAGCCAGTCAATCTGCTGCTCGCCATGCACCACATGCCAGAGCTTGAGGCGCGAGCAGAGTTCCAGGTCGCGCGCCTCGAAGCAACCTTCCAGCAGCAGGATGGGGCCACGCCAGTCGAGTTCACGCAGGCGCCGCGCCTCGTCCAGGTCCAGGCAGGCAAAGCCGTCGGCGGCGCGCAGGCCTTCAAAGGCGGCCTCGACGCCATGGCCATAGGCGTTTGCCTTGACGACCGCCCAGACCCGGGCGTCGGGGGCGCAGGCGCGCGCGCGCGCCAGGTTGTGGGCGAGGGCGCTTACATGGATCAGGGCTTCAATCGGGCGTGGCATGGCGGGATTGTGGCATCGGCATCGGCCTGCCTAGCACAGACGCAGGACGGTGACGTCATGCCCCCCAAAGGTGTGCATGCTATAAACCCGCCGCAGTGCTGCCCGCTTGTGATTGACGCCGGGGGCCGGCTACCGATCTCCGCAGTTCCAAGCTTGGGTACATGAAAAAAGGTTTCTACACCATCATGTCGGCGCAGTTTTTCAGCTCGCTGGCTGATAACGCGTTGCTGGTGGGCGCCATTGAGTTACTCAAGTCCTCCGGCGCGCCGGCCTGGCAGGTGCCAGCCCTGGCGCCGATGTTTGCGCTCTTCTATGTGATCCTGGCGCCCCTGGTGGGCGCTTTTGCCGACGCCGCGCCCAAGGGCCGGGTGATGTTCTATTCAAACAGCATCAAGGTGCTGGGCTGTCTGATGATGCTGTTTGGCGGCCATCCGCTCCTGGCCTATGCCATCGTGGGCCTGGGCGCGGCGGCCTATTCGCCCGCCAAGTACGGCATCCTGACCGAGCTGCTGCCGCCCTCGCAGCTGGTGAAGGCGAATGGTTGGATCGAGGGCCTGACGGTGGGCTCCATCATCATGGGCGTGCTGCTGGGTGGCCAGTTGGTGGGGCCGCGCCTCTCGCACCTGCTGCTGGGCTTCGATTTCCCCTTTGTTGACACCGGCGTGGACACCGCGCCCGAGGCCGCCATTGCCTCCATGATCGTGCTCTACATCATCGCGGCGCTGTTCAATCTGCGCATCCCGCGTACCGAGGCGCCGTTGCAGCCCATGAGCGCCAACGCGCTGGAGCTGGTGCGCGACTTCAGCCAGTGCAATGCGCGGCTGTGGAGCGACAAGCTGGGCCAGATCTCGCTGGCCTCCACTACCCTGGTGTGGGGCGTGTCGGGCAATATGCGCGTGATCGTGTTCCCCTGGGCGGCCGCGGCGCTGGGCTACAGCACCACGCAGGCGTCGTCGCTGGCGGGCGTGGTGGTGATAGGCACGGCGGTGAGCGCGGTGGTGGCTTCGATGATGATGCGGCTGGACCGCGCCACCAACCTGATCCCGCTGGGCATCGCCATGGGCCTCCTGATGCTGGGCCTGAACTTCATCACCAATCTGTATCTGGCGATTCCCTTCCTGGTGCTGCTGGGCGCCACGGTGGGCTATCTGGTGGTGCCGATGAACGCGCTCTTGCAGCACCGCGGCCACAACCTGATGGGCGCGGGCCGCTCGATCGCGGTGCAGAACTTCAACGAGCAGGCCTGCATCCTGGGGCTGGGCGCCTTCTATACGGCGCTCACCAAGTTCGGCATGTCGGCCTTCGGCGCCATCACCATCTTCGGCCTGGTGGTGGCCGGCTGCATGTGGGCGATCCGCCGCTGGCACCAGAGCAACTGCATCAAGCACCGCGACGAGGTCGAGCGCCTGCTGGCGATCGCCCGCACCGATCAGCATTAGGCCCAAGGGGGCAGGTCTTGCCCCCCGGGCGCCCCGCGCCCTACTTCTGCTTCAGCAGCACCGCCTGGATATGCTCGCTCCAGGCGCGCGCGATCTTGAAGCAGCCGCTGTGGTTGAGGTGGATCTCGTTGTGCCAGTCGCCGCTCACGCCGGTGGCGTCGGGGGCGGCCAGGGCCAGCGGCACGGTGGTGGAATCGAACACATGCAGGCCGGGGAAGTTTTCCTTGTCGGCCGCCATGCTCTTGAGCAGCTGGGCCAGGTGCGAGACCATCAGCCGGGCCACCGCCAGCCAGTCGGCCGCCGGGATCGCATAGGCCTTGAGCGTCGGGTAGAGCCAGGGGCCCGAGGTCTCGCCGCCGGCCGGGCGTGGCTTGGGCACCGCATAGCAGTGCATGAAGACCGGGCGGCCGGCCGAGGGGCCCTGGTCGCGCAGCGTCAGCAGATGCCGGACGTTGGTGCGGAGATACTCGGCATAGGTGGCCCAGCCGGGCTCGGAGAAATAGCGCGCCACGCCCTGCGAGGGCGGGCCCCATTCGGTCTGGCGGCGCAGCAGGCGCAGGTGCAGGGCCACGTCTTGCCCGTCGGGCGTATGGGGGGGGGTCTGGGCCGCCTCGATCAGGTCGTTACCACCCACCGAGAGCAGGATGCCGCTCCAGGGCGACCGCGTGGCGTCGGTGAGCAGCCGCACGAAGTCGGGCGCCGCCTCCAGGTCCACCATATGCGCCAGCGCGTCGCTCTGGCCGGCGCAGTTCACCGCCACGGTAGGCTCGGCAAACATCAGTTCCTGCAGCAGATTGGCGTGCGCGTTCAGTTTCGCCGAGGCGTTGGAGAACCAGGAATCCCCTTGCGCCAGCAAACGCCAGCGGTACGCGCCGAGATCGGGCGCGGCGGCGGACAACAGATCCGCGGGGGTATGGCAGGCCAAGTGGTCCAAGAGCAGCTCTCCCTAGGTCGTGCGTGCAAGACGTCAAACAAGTACGGCAGGTGGATGAACAGGGCGGTCCAGCACGGCGCCCCGATTGGACTGCCACGCCCCATGGGAGCGCCATGCTATAAACCCTGGGCATTGTTGGCTGGCTCGTGCAGGATTAGCCAGTCCCTTTTGTGAGTTACCCGGCTGTTTTTTGCGGGTTGTTGCGGCGAGCCAACCGGGCCGGCGCCCTGATCTGTGTTTGCGCCGATGCCGTATCTTGGATTGATCTTCAACGCCCTGGTCTGGGGCCTGTCGTGGTGGCCGTTCCGGCAGTTCCAGGCAGCCGGCATGCACCCGCTGTGGACCACGGTGCTGCTGTACACGCTCAGCTGGCTGGTGATCTGCATTGCCAACCGCGACGCCTGGCGCGAGTTCCTCGCCAGCCCCGCGCTGTGGGTCGTGATGCTGGCCGCGGGCGCCACCAATACCTTTTTCAACTGGGGCGTGGCCACCGGCGATGTGGTGCGGGTGGTGCTGCTGTTCTATCTGATGCCGCTGTGGGCGGTGCTGCTGGCACGCCTGATCCTGGGCGAGCATCTCACCCGGCTGGCGCTCGTGCGCATGGCCCTGGCCCTGGGCGGCGCGGCCACCATGCTGGCGCCGGCCGAGGGCGGCATGCCCTGGCCGGCCAGCCTGGCCGACTGGCTGGGCCTGGTGGGCGGCATGAGCTTTGCGCTCAACAACGTGATGCTGCGCCGCGAGGCCGCGCGCGGCGCCCATGCGCGCGCCCTGGCCATGTTCAGCGGCGGCGTGCTGGTGGCGGGCGCCGCGGCCAGCCTGATGGTGAGCCAGGGCCTGGCGGCCTGGCCCAGCCTGCCCGGGCCGATCTGGCTGCTGCCGCTGGCCGGCATGGCGCTGCTGTTCTTTGGCTCCAACCTCTCGCTGCAGTACGGCGCGGCACGCCTGCCGGCCAACGTCACCGCCATCGTGATGCTGATCGAGGTGCCGGCGGCGGCCATCTCGGCCCTGCTCTGGGGTGGCGGATCGCTGGACGCCAAGACCACCATCGGTGGCCTGTGCATCGTGGCCGCGGCCCTGCTCTCAGCATTGGAAGGCCGCAAAAGCTAATATCTGCGCTCCTCAACCGGGAGCAAAACATATGGCCCAAAGCGTCTACGACTTCAGCGCCCTCTCCATCACCGGCCAGCGCGCCGATCTGGCGAGCCAGCGCGGCAAGGTATTGCTGATCGTCAACACCGCCAGCGCCTGCGGCTTCACGCCCCAGTTCAAGGGCCTGGAGCAGCTCTGGAAGGACTATGCCGGGCAGGGCCTGGTGGTGGTGGGCTTCCCCAGCAACGAGTTCGGCGCCCAGGACCCCGGCAGCAACGACGAGATCGCCTCCTTCTGCGAGCTCAACTACGGCGTGAGCTTCCCGATGATGGCCAAGGTCGAGGTGAACGGCGCCAAGGCGCATCCGCTGTGGCAATGGCTCAAGGGCGAAAAGCCCGGCATCCTCGGCACCGAGGGCATCAAGTGGAACTTCACCAAGTTCCTGGTCGGTCGCGACGGCCAGGTGCTCAAGCGCTATGCGCCCAACGACGAGCCAGAGAAGCTGCGCAGGGACATCGAGAAGGCCCTCAAGGCCA
>NZ_JBBHJW010000010.1:0-276480 GCF_037482845.1 Paucibacter soli | reverse complement strand
TGCTCTCACCGCTGTACATGACGCAGATCTACGATCGCGTCCTGAGTTCCCGCAGCGTGCCCACGTTAATGGCTTTGACCCTTGGCGTCAGCCTTTGCTATGGCCTGTACACGCTGCTGGAGGCGCTGCGCTCTCGCATTTTGGTGCAAGCGGGATTGGCGCTGGATCGGCTGCTGACGGAGCCCGTGCTGAAAGAGAGCTTTGCAGGCGCAGCGCGGCTGGGTGGGGCGCGTCATGCGGGCCATGTGCGCGACGTCGCCACCGTTCGGCAGTACCTGACCGGCAACGGCTTGTTTGCGTTCTTCGATGCGCCGTGGGGCCTTCTTTTCTTAGTCATCATTTTCATCGTCCACTGGGCGCTGGGCTTGGTGGCGCTGGCGGGCATGGCGCTGCTCGTCGGGCTGGCGGTCTGGGACCACGTTCGTACCCGGCCGCTGCTGATGCAGTCGGCCGAGCAGGCACGCGAGAGCGGGCGGCGGCTTGACGCCGCGCTGCGCAACGCAGAAGTCGTTCGTGCGCTGGGCATGGCCGACGCCATTGCAACGCGCTGGCACAGGGGCCACCAGGGATCGCTTGTGGCGCAGGCTCAGGCGAGCAACAGCGGTGGCACGGCCTTGGCGCTGACCAAGGGCGCTCGGCAGTTGCTTCAATCCTTGATGCTGGCCGTAGGCGCCTATCTGGTGATTGCCGACAACCTGAGCCCCGGTGTCATGCTGGCGGCCACCATCCTCTTGGGTAAGGCCACGGCGCCCGTTGAATTGGCAATCGGTGGGTGGAAACAATTGGTCGAAGCCAAGGCTGCATACGGTCGCCTGGACAAGCTGCTGAAGGACAGCCATGCCCGCGCAGAACCCATGCCGATGCCCGAACCACAGGGCGCGCTGCAAGTCTCGAGTCTGGTATTTGCGGCGGGGACAGAGCGGCCTCCCATCCTGTCCGGAATCAGTTTCGAGCTGGAGCCGGGCGAGTGCATGGCTGTGATCGGTCCGAGCGGCTCCGGCAAGTCGAGCTTGCTCCGACTCTTGCTGGGCATCTGGGCACCAAGCTCAGGCATGGTCCGCCTGGACGGCTTTGACGTGGCCCAGTGGCCATCGGAGCGTTTGGGGCCCTGGCTTGGCTACCTGCCTCAAGATGTCGAATTGTTTGAAGGGACGGTGGCTGAAAACATCGCACGGCTGGGAGTTGCGGCCGGCTGTGCTGACGCAGTGATCGCTGCTGCGCGTGCGGCAGGTGTCCACGAACGCGTTCAGCAAATGCCTCAGGGCTACGACACCCAAATCGGGCCTGCGGGCCAATCGCTTTCGGGTGGGCAGCGGCAATTGCTCGGCTTGGCCCGGGCGCTGTTCGGAAAGCCGCGACTGCTGATGCTCGACGAGCCCAATTCGAATCTGGATGCGCAGGGCGAAGCGGCCTTGGTGGAGGCCCTCGCTCAAGCCAAACAGCAAGGCACGACCGTCATCTACGTGACGCACAAGCCGTCCTTGCTGTCTGCGGCGGACAAGGTCCTGGTTCTGGATACCGGCCGTGTCAAGGCCTTCGGTCCGCGCGACACCGTGCTGAACCCCGGCGCCTTGGCAAAGATGACCCGGCCGCTGCAGGCCGTTCAGGGTGCTTGAGTTCGGGAGATTTGGAAACATGAGCTTGGATATCGCTGCACAGGATCCCTTTGCGATGGGCGCGCAGATTGGGCGCTGGGGCGCCTGGGCGGTCTGCGGCTTGCTCAGCGTGGCTGCGGTTTGGCTTGCTGTCGCTCCGCTCAATGCGGCAGCGATCGTGGCGGCCCAGGTAAAGGTTGAAACCTACCGCAAGTCCGTTCAGCACCTTGAAGGCGGGCAGGTGCAGGCGGTGCTGGTCAAGGCTGGGGATCAAGTGGTCGAAGGGCAGCCCCTGCTGAGGCTTAGCGCCGTGGCGGCCGATTCTTCGGTGCAGGCATTAGTGGATCAGCTGAATGCCGAGCGCGCGCGTCATGCCCGGGCGCTGGCTGAGCGAGCTGGGCGCGAGCAACTGGTGTTTCCTGCGGATTCGATTGGTGCGAGCAAGGCTAGCGCGTCGTTGGCTGCGCAACTGGACGCCGAGCGTCAGGTTTTCCAGGCACGCCAGCGCCAACTCAATGGGCAAGTGGCGTCCTTGCGCAGGCAGGCTGACCAGGTTCGCGCTGAGCTTGGCGCTTTGCAGGATCAACTCAAGTCTGGGCAGTTCAGTCGCAAGCTGATTGCCGACGAGTTGGACATTCATCGGGATTTGCTCAAGCGCGAGTTCATCCAGCAGACGCGGGTCATGGAAACAGAGCGCTCGCTGGCTGAGCGAGACGAGCGTCTCGCCTCAGGCAGAGCCGAAGAGGCCAAGGCCGGCCAGAAACTCAGCGATCTGGACCTGAAGATCGCCGGGGTGCGCGATGACTATTTGCGCCGCGCTAGTGACGAAGCATCCGATGCGAGTCGTCGCATCACCGAGTTGGAAGAGCGGTTGCGGCCTTTGCAAGATGCCTTGGCCCGACAGATCGTTCGGGCGCCAGCGGCTGGCGAGGTTGTCGACTTGCGTGTGCATGGGACAGGGGCTGTGGTGGCGCCGCGCGAAACCCTGATGGAAATCGTGCCATCGGCCACGTCCCTGGTACTTGAGGGCAAGCTGCGTCCGGAGGATGTCGCCGACGTCGAAGTCGGGCAGCCAGTGAACATCCAGTTGACGGCGTTTCGTCAGCGCAGCAGCAGGATGGTGACTGGCACGGTGCGGTATGTGTCGGCGGATGCGACGACGGACCCGAGCGCCAATGGCTCGATACCGTATTTCCTTATCCGAGTGGTCGCGGACGCGCAGGATGCGCAGCGGCTGCCCCGAGCGCTGACGGCGGGAATGCCCGCTGTGTTGTATGTGCAGACCAAGGCCAGAACAGCCTTGGAATACTTGTTGCAGCCGTTTACCGATGCGATGAATGCAGCGATGCGAGAGCGGTGAGGGCAATTCTGATCGCAGGGGACAAAATTCCCTGCCGTAAGTGTGCCGGTTCGAGTCCGGCCCCGGGACCTTTTGAATCGGGGCTTGGCTGCAGTGTCCAAGCGAGGGCCAGGCCAATTCGCTGCTATTCCCTGATCCGTTCATCAGGGAATAGGCATGGCGGAGTGAGCGCTGGCTCGAAATTCGCTTGGAAAGACAATGCCGCTGCCCGCTGAATTTCCTAAATACCCAGAAAATTGCGTGTTATCAGGGGCATGGTGGCTGAGACGGGTTCGCAGTGGACTCGTTCCGCCGCCAACAGTATGCAAACCCCCGTGGCGCAAGCCACGGGGGTTTTGTTGTTTCAGGGGCTCAGACCCAAGCGCTGCCATTGCGCTTGCAGCGCCAGCCCTTCTGCATCGCGCAAAGCCGCCTCGCGCAGCAAGGCCAGCGTGGCCGCGGCATCGGTACGGCCATGGACCTGAGCGGCCGCCTGCATCAGCCTGTCGAAGCGGCTGTTGCCCCGCGCTTGCGTGTCGCCATAGCCCTTGACCAGGCGCTGGCAGCGCAGCAGTTCCACTGCCAGGTCTGGATGCGCCGGCAGGGCCTGCTCCACACTTGCCAGCCAGCCTTGCAGATGAGCCTGGACCTCGGCGTGGCGGCGCAGGCCGCGCCGCCAGCGGCGCAGGCTGGCCAGCAGGCGCAACTGCAGATGACCCGCGAGTTCCTGGCTCTGGATACGCCGGCCGCGGTCCAGGCGGCGCGCCAGCCAGGCCCTGAGCCGGGGCCTGCGGTCCAGCCAGTCGGCCAAGCCGCGCGGCAGCGTGGCCAATGCTTCCTCCAGACGTGGATGGAAATACTCCTGCGCGCCCACGATGGCATCGGCGGCACCACCGATCTCGCGGCGTAGCCTGGCGCTGCGCTCGCCGCGACATTTGAGCTCGGCCACGCGTATGACGTCGTCGTAACTCATCGCCACGGCAATCCAGCGTGCCGCTTCGATGCTCAGCATGCAGGCGGGGTCGCTGCGGTCCCGCGCGCTCAGCCGCCCGACGCGGTCCAGGTACTCCTGGCCATAGGCGATGTCCTGCCAGTCGACCACGCGCGCCAGCCCCTCGCCCAACCAGGGCCAGGCGGGCGCCGGAAACTCGCGGCGGATGCGCTCCAGCAGCGGCTGCAGCGCCGGCGCGGCCGCCTGCTGCGGCAATGGGCGTGGCGCGGTTTGCATAGTCTCGGCAGCTGGCATGGTGGCCGGGTCGGCCTCGCGTGCCAGCGCGGCGGCGGCACGCAATGCCGCCAGACTGGGTTGCACGCCCACGCCACTGCGCTGCACCACGGCCTCGAAGTCGTCCTGCGTGAATGGCAGCCTGCCGGAGCCCGCCAATGCGCCGAACAGGCTGGCCGAGATCATGCTGCCCTGCTGCTGGGCCAGGGCCTGCATATCGGCAATGATGCTGCGGCAGGCCTGGCCCCGCACCTGGGCCAGCACCGCGGCGCCGTCGGCCATGCCGTTGCCCGGCACCATTTTTTCCTGCACCGCATAGACGCGATGGCTGCTGGCAATCAAGGTGGTGCGATCGGGTGTCACCAGGCCGCGCTCGACGGCACGGCCAGCCTCCATCAGCTCGGCGGCGATGAGCACGTCCACCTCGCCGGGCACCGGCATCAGTGCCAGCACCGGCTGCCGGCCCGGCGTGGGCGAAACCAGCTCGATGTAGTAGATGGTGGCACCGGTACGCTGGGCCACGCCCGCCACGGACGTGGCCTGCGCGGTCCAGCCGGCATGCTCGGCCAGCTCGACGATCCAGTCCACCAGCACCGCACCACCCTGGCCGCCCAGGGCCAGCACGGCAAGCTGGATGCGTTGAGGTTTTGCTGTGCTCATGCCTCCAGCTCCTCCAGCGGGTAGAGCGCGCGCGCGGCGCGGGCACGCCACTGGCGCGCCTGCAGCCAGCGCAGCAGGCGCCGCACTACACGGGCGCGCCATTGCTCGATGACCCCGGGGTTCTGCACCTGATGCAGCTTGTAGAAAGAGGGGCAGAGCACCGCAGCATCGGCCACCTCGCCGCAATGGCCGCAGGCCACGCAATGCTCGTCGACATGGGCCACGGGGTCGGGCTTGAGCGCGTCGCCGCTGGGCGCGAGCGTCAGGCTGGGGCAGCCGGAGATGCGCATGCAGGCATGGTCACCCGTGCACACGGCGGCGTCCACGCCGAAGCGCTCCTTCAGCATCCGCTGCCCGGCCTGCAGGGCGGCCTTGCGGCGGGGCTTCTCGCGGCGCTGGCGATTCAGCATGCACTCGCTTTGCGCAATGATGACCTTGGGTCCCTTGAACGAGGTGGTGAGCGCATCCCGCAGGGCGGCACGCATAGTGCTGACGTCGTAGGTGTGCGTCAGCGTGCGCACCCATTCAACGCCCACACCGCGCACCGCTTGCTCGATCGGGTGCAGTGTGGAGCGTTGAGGATGCGGGCTGCGCGACGAGGGCAGGTCCTGCCCGCCGGTGGCCGAGGTGTAGTTGTTGTCGACCAGCACAAAAACGTTGTCGTGCCGGTTGAAGACCGCGTGCGCAATGCCTGAGGTGAGGCCGTTGTGCCAGAAACCGCCGTCGCCCATGAAGGCGATGGCGCGCCGCTTGGCGCCCAGCTGTGGTCCGGCGGCAAAGGCCGAGGCGCTGGCCGCACCCAGGCCATAGCCCATGGTGGTGGCGCCCAGATTGAAGGGCGGCAGGATGGAGAACAGATGGCAGCCGATGTCGGCCGACACATGGTGCGCACCGATCTGCTGCTCCAGCAGCTTGAGCGAGGAGAAGATGGGCCGCTCCGGGCAGCCCACGCACAGGCCGGGCGGGCGCGGCGGCAGGCTTGGCGCGGGCAGGGCGGAGGCGGGCCTGGGCAGAGCCACGGGCTGAGGCTTGGCAAGCGCGGCCGCATGGTACTGCTGCACAAAGCCGCGCAGGCCCTGGCGCAAGGCGGCAACGGTGTAGTCGCCGCCCTTGGGCAGCAGGTCCTTGCCGTGCACCGCGCAGGCCAGGCCGCCGCGGCGCAGGATGGTGTGGATGTGTTGCTCGTGATAGTCGGGCTGGCCTTCCTCCACCACCAGCACCGCGCGCTTGCCGCTGCAAAAGCGCAGCACCTCGTCCTCCAGCAGCGGGTAGGCCACATTCAGGATGTACAGCGGTACGCGGCTGGTGCCGAACAGCTCCGCCAGATCCAGCAGTTCGAGCGCACGCAGCGTGTTGTTGTAGAGCCCGCCCAGCATGATGATGCCCATATGTTCCAGCTCGCCGGGCACGAACTCGTTGAGCTCATGCTCGCGGATGTACTGCAGCGCCGCGGGCCAGCGTTGCTCCAGTTTTTCTCGCTCATGCAGGAAGGACGCGGGCGGCAGCACGATGCGGTCCAGCTCCCGGCGTGGCTGCTCCAGGGCCTGCTTCAGGCTGAAGGCCGGGCGACGGTTCTCGCGCGTGGTGAAGTGGCCGCGCAGATGGCAGGAGCGTATGCGCAGCTCCAGCATCACCGGCGTGTGGCTGGCCTCCGAGAGCGCGAAGCCGTCGTGCACCGCCTTGACGATGGCCGGCAGATGCGGGCGCGGGTCCAGCAGCCAGAGCTGCGACTTCATCGCGAAGGCATGGCTGCGCTCCTGCATGATGGAGCTGCCCTCGCCATAGTCCTCGCCGACGATGATCAGCGCGCCACCGGTGACGCCGCCCGAGGCCAGATTGGCCAGCGCGTCGCTGGCCACATTGGTACCCACGGTGGACTTCCAGGTGACGGCGCCGCGCACGGGGTAGTTCACCGAGGCGGCCAGGGCCGCTGCGGCCGTCGCCTCGCTGGCGGCGGGCTCGAAATACACGCCCAGCTCCTGCAGGATGGGCTGGGCGTCGGCCAGCACATCCATCAGGTGCGAGATCGGCGAGCCCTGGTAGCCGGTCACATAGCCCACGCCGGCCTCCAGCAGCGCCTTGGTGACGGCCAGGATGCCTTCACCATAGAACTCGCTGCCGGCCGGCACCCGCAGCTGCTGGACTTCGCGCGCAAAGGAACGTTCTGCCATGGGATCCGCTCAGAACGGCAGGCTGGCCTTGACGAACAGCTGCCTGCCCTCGGGGCGGTTGCGCACGCTGAATTCCTGTTGCAGCTTGAGCGTCAGCAGCGTGCCCTTGCCGTCGAAGTAGCGCAGCGAGGGGCCGATGGCGACGGCGCGGGCCTTGCCCGGCGCGGCGGCCGCGCCGCTGTCGGCGCTGGTTTGCAGGAACACATGGCCGCCCACGCCCGCAGCCCAGCCATTGCCAAAGCCCCAGCCCAGGGCGTAGTCGGCATGCAGGGCGCGGCCCGAGGTGGTCTGGGTGGCCTTGTTCTTGAGGTTGATGTCCAGCATGAGCTTGGCGTCGGCATTGAAGCCGGCCGGGTCGATCTGGCTGATGGCCAGGATGGGCTGGATGGCCCAGTAGTTCCGGCCCAGGCTGGACGGGTCGCTGCTGCTGTAGCGGCCGGTGGGCGCCACGATATCGACGGCCGCCACATAGTGCAGGCTGGGCGAGGCATGAAAGCCCAGCGCCGGACCAAAGCTGATGTCGCCCAGGCCCGTGCTGCTCCAGCTCGCGCCGGCGGCCTTGAACTTCACGTTCAGCAGGGGCAACACGGCGTGCCAGGCCAGATCGCCACCGAGCAGCTTTTCCTTGGTGACCCAGATGAGGCGCGGCGCCAGCACCGCCACGTCCACCCCGAAGTCGGGAATCGCGATCTGATGGCCCGCGTTGTCGCGCACCTTGTCGTACTTCAGCAGGCCGCCGTAGAGCAGGGCGTGGACGCCCGGAGGCGGCAGTGCGCCGGAGAGATAGTTTTCCAGGCCGTCCGGGTAGACGCCCAGGCCACCGCCCTCGGTGGCATCGGCGCTGGCGCACAGCAGGGCCAGGCTCAGGGCACTGATCAGTCGGGAATAGCGGTTCATGCGGGTCTCCAGGAAGAATGCGTCAGGGCAGCAGCGCCAGTACGCGCAGCGGCGAGCCGGAGCCGTTCTTGATCTTGAGCGGCGCGGCAATCACCAGCGCGCCGGTCGGCGGCAAGCGGTTGAGATTGGTGAGGCACTGCAGGCCGAAGCGGTTCGCCCCGTGCATCAGCGCGTGGCAGGGGTAGGGCATGGGCCAGGCATAGGACTGGCCGGCATCGGTGTTGATGGTCTCCACGCCAAAGCCGCGCACGCCGCGCGCCACCAGCCACTCCACGGCCGCCTGGGTAGGGCCGGGCGTGTGGGCGCCGTCCTCGCGCAGGTTCACGAAGGCGGCCGGGTCGCTGATGCGCTTGCTCCAGTCGCTGCGCAGCAGCAGCCAGGCGCCGGCCGGGATGCGGCCGTATTGCGACTCCCAGGTTTCAAGGTAATCCACCGTCAGCAGCCAGTCGGGGTTGGCCGCCACCTCGCGGCTGGCATCCACCACGCAGGCCGGGCCGATGAACTGGCGCACGTCAATCGTGTCCACGCTGTTGTTCGGCTGATCCTTGCCGGTGATCCAGTGCACCGGCGCATCGAAATGCGTGCCGGTGTGCTCGCCGCAGGAGAAGTTGTTCCAGTACCAGCCGGGGCCTTGCTCGTCGTACTGGCAGATGCGTTCCTGCTTGAAGGCCCAGACCTGACCGAATTGCGGCGGCAGCACCAGGGCAGGGAAGTCGCTTGAAAGTGTCTGGGTCAGATCGACGATGCGCAGCGCGCCGCTGGCGAGGTCTTGTGCGAACTGAGTGAGTGAGTGGCTCATGCTTGTCTCCTTGCTGGTTCGTTTTGATCAGACGGCGCCGAGGCTCTGGGCGACATGGAAGCCCGAGCCGCCGCCTAGACCGGGGCCGGGGTGGGTGGAGGCGCCGATATGCCAGAGGTGCTTGACGGGCGTGGCGTGGTTGCGCGTGGCGCGCAGCGGCCGCCACAGAAAGCTCTGGTCCAGGCTGCAGTCGCCGCCATAGGGATCGCCGCCGACCAGGTTCATGTTCAGTCGTTCCAGATCGGCCGGCGAGAGCACGGCGCGGCCGATGATGCTGGCGCGCAGATTCGGCACATGGCGGGCGATCCGGGCGATGGCGCGATCGGCGTAGGCCTCGCGCAGCGCTGGCGTCCAGCCCTGGCCGGCCTGCAGCGCGATCTCACCAGCGGCGTCGCCCAGCGGTTCGCGCGGGCATTCGGGCAACTGCACCCAGAGGATGTGCCGGCCCGCCGGCGCGCGGCTGGGATCCAATGCGGTGGGCTGGGCCACGCAGATGGTGGGTTCGGCCGGCAGCAGGCCGCGTTCGGCCTCGTTGACCGCGCGCGACACCGCCGCCGCGCCGCCACTCAGATGCAGGTAGGCCACGCGGCCCAGCGCCGCGTCTGGCCATTGCGGGGCTTCGGAGAGCGCCAGATGGATCTGCATATTGCCCTTGCCATAGCGCCACTGCTGGGCCTGGCGACCCAGCGCAGCTGGCAGCAGCGCTGGGTCGAGCAGGCGGCCGTAGAGCTGGGTGGGCGTGACATTGCAGATCACCTCGCCGGCGTGCAGTTCGCGCCCATCGGCCAGACGCACGCCCACGGCGCGGCCGCGCTGCACCAGCACGCGCTCGACGTCGGCACAGGTTTCCAGCGCGCCGCCGGCCTCGCGGATCAGGCGCTCGAAGGCCAGCACGGTGTTGGCATTGCCGCCTTGCACCATGGGCATGCCCACGGCTTCCAGCGTGAAGGCCACCACCTGCGCCATCAGCGCCGAGAGCGGCGCGTCCGGCCCCAGGCCGCAGTGCAGCACCCAGGGTGCGAGCAGGGCGGCCGCCAGCTCGGAGCCGAACTGCTGCGCCAGCCAGGGGCGCGCCGGCACCAGGGCCTGGCCGAAAAATTCGCTCAGCGCCCGGCTGCCCTGCTTCCAGGCGATGCCGGCCAGCGTCTTGCCGGTGGCGTAACGCCAAAGTTCATTGCCCAGCAGCGAGAACAGCAGCGGTGCCTGCGCGCCGATCTCGCCCATGGCGGCGGCGAAGGCCGCGCCGTCGCCGGGGCAGGCCGCATCCAGGCGCGCCAGATTGGTAGCGCGCGAGGTCGATAGCACCAGGCTGCGACCATCCGGCAGGAGCACGCCGGTGGGGCTGTCGGTGTTGCAGTACTGCATGCCGGCGGCGTGCAGGGCCTGGCCCAGCCGGGCATAGGCCGGGCCGACCATGAAGAGCGGATGGGCGGTGGACAGGGTGTCGTGACTAAAGCCCGGCAGGGTCAGCGCGTCGGTGCGTATGCAGCCGCCCAGCACCGCTTCGCGTTCCAGCACCAACACCTTGCGTCCGCTGCGCGCCAGCAGCGCGGCGCAGACCAGCGAGTTGATGCCGCTGCCGACGATCAGCGCGTCCACGCTGGCAGCCTTGCTGCTCATGCCTGCTCCAGTCGCGCAAAGGCGCCGGCGTGGAACACCAGCGGCGTGTCCTGCCGGGCCGCGTGCTGCACGACGCGGCCGATGAACAGGGTGTGGTCGCCGGTCTCGATGGCGTCGCGGCCGGCACACACGAACCAGGCCAGGCTGCCCCTGATCAACGGCGCCAGCGCGGCCGCGGCGTCTTCGTGCAGCGCCACGCCCTCGAACTTGTCGGGCAGCGCCGGGTTGGCGAAGCGCATGGCCAGCTCGTGCTGGCCATGCGCCAGCACATTGATGGCGAAGTGCGAGGCGCTGCGGAAGGCACGCAGATTGGGCGAGCGGTTCGCCAGGCTCCACAGCAGCAGCGGCGGCTCCAGTGACAGCGAGGCAAAGGAGTTCACCGTCAGGCCGACCGGCCGCCCGTCCGGCGCGCGGGTGGTGACCACGGTGACGCCGGTCGGGTAGCAGCCCAGCGTGCGGCGCAGCTGGCGTGCCGCATCGTCGAGCATGGGCTTGGCGGCCGGTGGCGCTGCCACCGCCGTCACGCTGCCGCTCCGGCCATGCTGCTCTCCATGTGCCGGGCGATCAGCGCCTGGCACGCGCCGGCGTCGGTCCACCAGGGGAAATAGTTGGGCGGGTGGTTGAAGTTGTTGGCGATCTCGCTGGCCAGGCTGGGGCATTGGCCGGCTGCGCCCAGCAGGGTCAGAATGTGCTCGGGCGGCGGCGTCAGCAAGCTATTGGTCCAGCGCACCACATGCTGGGCGTAGTCCCAGAAGCGCTCGAAGCTGGCGTTCATCCAGGCCTCGTCGAAGGCGCCGTCGCCGCGCGCCACGATGCTGCTGTGCGCGACCTTGAAGGCCTTGGTCGCGTTGTTGGAGCCCTGCCCGGTGATGGGGTCGTTGACGCAGACCGCGTCGCCCAGGCCCATCACGATGCGGCCGGAGGGCAGGCGCCCGACCGGGCGGCGTATGGTGGGCGCGAAGCGGCCGGCCAGGATGCCCATCTCGTCCGTCAGTTCCACATGGCGACAGCGCTCGGCTTCCCAGGGTAGAAAGGTCTCCAGGATGGAGACGCTTTGCTGCAGATGCTGCTCGGGAGTCCTGACCCCGGCCCAGCAATCCATGGCGCCGCCGGGCACCCCTTCGAACACCATGATCTCGCAGGGGCCGCTGGTGCTGAGCGCCGGAAAGACGAAGTACTCGCCCACGCCGGGGATGAGGTTGAAGCACACGCGCGAGAACGGCGTGCGCGGCGTCATGCCCTTCACATAAGTCAGGGCCAGCGCGCGCATCGGCTGGTCGAAGGCGCTGCGCACCGGGTCGCGTTCGAACAGCCGGACGATCTCGCCCTTGCCGGCCGAGACCACCGTGAGCTCGTTGCGCTCGGCCAACTCTTCCAGATCAGCGATGCCGGCGTCCTTGAGCAGCAGCTTGCCGCCACGCTGCACGAACAGGTCCATCCAGCCCGGCATCTTGACGCGCTGGTCCACCGCCTGCGCATAGCGCGTCAAAGGCGCGGCCCAGTCGATCAGCTTGGCGCCGGGCTGCCCAGGGTGGGGCACGGTCAGGCCTATGCCCTGCACCGGCGGGCACAGATGCTCCCATTGGTTGAGACCGAAGTCGCGTTCGATCTGCAGTGCGGCATCGAACATGCACTGGCTGGACATCACCCGGCCCTTGCGTATGTCGTCGGGGCTGCGGTTGCTCAGCAAGGTGACCTCGTCGCCGCGGGCTTGCAGGGCCAGGGCGAGGGGCAGGCCGGACTGGCCGGCGCCCACGATGGCGATCTTTCTAGCGCTCATGCTGCTTGTCTCCTGTGGTTGTCGTTTCGGCGGCCTGGCATCAGTCCATCAGCTTGGGAATGGCCGGCAGGTTCTGCTCCGGGCCCATGGCCGAATAGCCGCCGTCCACCGCGTAGTCGGCGCCGGTGACGAAGCTGGCGTGCTCGGAGCACAGAAAGGCCACCACCTCGGCCACCTCGGCCGGGTCGGCGACGCGGCCCAGCAGGTGGTAGGGCGCGGCCACGCGGTCGGTCTTGGCGCGGTCACCGCCGCTCAGCTCGTTCATCAGGCGGCACCAGGTCCAGCCCGGCGAGACCGAGTTCACGCGGATGCGATCGGCCGCCAGGTCCATCGCCATATTGCGGGTCAGCTGCACCAGCGCGGCCTTGCTGACCGGGTAGAGCCAGCGGCCGGTCTGCGCCACCTTGGATGAGATGCTGGTGAAATTGACGACGGCGCCGCCGCCACGCTGTTTCATGGAGGCGTGCACCGCACGTGTGGCCATCACCGCGCTGATGAGGTTGACATCCAGTGCGGCCTGCCATTCGGCGCGTGGTGACGCGATGCCGTTATCCAGATAGCTGCACGCCAGATTCACCAGCAGGTCCACGCCGCCGAACCTTTGCTGCACGGCGGCAACGCACTCGGCCAGCTGGCTGTCGTTCGTGATGTCGCAGGCCAGCGCCAGGCGCTGCTCGGGGGCTTGCGCCGCAACGCGCTCGGCGCCCGCGGCGTCGATGTCAAGCACGGCCACCTTGGCGCCATAGGCGCTCAGCCGTTCGACCACGGCGGCACCCATCAAGGTGGCGCCGCCGGTGACAAGGGCCACTTTTCCAGACAATCCCTGCATCTGTCTCTCCTGTTGAGCGATGCATGCATGGTCCGGTGCGGGGCGTGCCGCGCACTATCCGGGCGGCGCAGGCTTTATCCGTTCAGCGCAAGAAAGCGCAGCGGCACTGAGGTTGCTCATCTGGCGCGGCCGCGGCCGACTCATTACATTGAGCTGCGTCATGAACCCATTCACACCCCCCGCCACAAGCCCCGCCTGCGCGCCGACCGGATCGGCCGCGCAGGCCTTGGCACAGGCCTGGCAGGGGGCACAGCGGCGCCGCACCCTGTTCGCCACCAGCGACCGCGATTGCGCGCAGGCCACGGTGGCGCGGGTGTTTCGTCCTCACCGGCTGGAGCCCGAGCGCGGTGCCAGGCTGGCGGCGCAGATGCAGCACCTGGATGCCGGTTTGCTGGGCATCAGCCAGCTCAGCTACGGCGCCGAGGTGGACATCCAACCGGGGCCGCTGGAGCGCTTCTATCTGCTGCAGCTGCCCATCGTTGGCTCGGCCCGCATCGCCACCGCGGGCCAGGAATTCCGCTCCGACCCGGGCTGTGCCAGCCTGGTGTCGCCGGGCGCCGACCTGCGCATGCACTGGGACGCGCGCAATGTCCAGCTCTGCGTGCGCATCGAGGCCGAGGTGTTGCGCCGCTTTGTTGCGGCCTGGACGGGGCAGGCCGTGCAGCAGCTGCCGCAGTTCCTGCCGCAGCTGCATCTGGACGAACAGCCGCTGCTGCAGGACCTCTTGCTGACGCTGATTCAGGTGGCCGATCACGGCGCCGTGGCCGAGCTGCCATCGGCGCAGCTGCAGTACCGGCTGCTGGCCCTGCTGCTGGGCAAGCTGCCGCACGATGCCAGCGAGTTGCTGGGGGGCAGCTGCCCGCCGGTGGCGCCGCGCAGCGTGCGCCTGGTGGAGGAGTATCTGCTGGCGCATTGCGCCGAGCCGCTGACGCCCGAGCAGCTGGCGGCGCTGGCGGGGGTGAGCGTGCGCAGCCTGTTCCTGGGCTTCCAGCGCTACCGTGGCGTCAGCCCCATGCGCATGCTGCGCGAGGTGCGGCTGCGCAAGGTGCGTGCCGAGCTGCTCAATGCCGCGTCGGGTACGCGCGTCACCGATCTGGCCCTGCGCTGGGGCTTCTGCCACCTGGGCCGCTTCGGCCAGGACTATCAGCGCGCCTTCGGCGAATCGCCCAGCCAGACGCTGCGCGCGACCGCCGCCTGAACCTCGCTACAGTGGGGCACCACTGATGAAGGAGCAGGGCCGCGATGTACAACCCGCCACAATTTCGTATGCAGGACCTGGCGCTGGCGCGCCAGCTCATTGACGAACACCCGCTGGCCTTGCTGATAGGCCCGGATGCCGACGGACGCAGCTTTGCCTCGCATCTGCCGCTGAGCTGGGGCGAAGATGCCGCGGGCGGCTGGTGGCTGGAGGGCCATATGGCGCGCGCCAATCCACAGCATGCCTGGCTGGCGGCGCAGCCGGAGCTGCTAGTGGTATTCAGCGGGCCCGGCGGCTATGTGTCGCCGCGCCATTACGACGGCGCGCTCAATGTGCCCACCTGGAACTACCTGGCCCTGCATGTGCGCGGCCGGCTGGAGCTGGTGGATGAGGCGCTCGCCAAGGATCGCTTGCTCAAGCGCCTGATCGCCCAGCACGAACCCGGCTACGCGGCGCAGTGGATGGGCCTGCCCGAGGACTTCCAGCACAAGCTGCTGGGCGCCATCGTGGGCTTTCGCATCCATGTGCAGGGCTGGGAGGCCAAGGCCAAGCTGAGCCAGAACCGCAGCGTGGCGGAGCGCGCCCGGCTGCGCGAGAGCTATACGCAGCAGGGGCACGAGGGTGCCCAGCTGCTGCGCTGGATGGACCGGCTGGGCCTCTGAGGCCTACATGCCGGCGTAGTTCGGCCCGCCGCCGCCCTCGGGCGTGACCCAGACGATGTTCTGGGTCGGGTCCTTGATGTCGCATGTCTTGCAATGCACACAGTTCTGCGCATTGATCTGCAGGCGGTCGCTGCCGTCGTCGTTCTTGACGAACTCGTACACCCCGGCCGGGCAGTAGCGGCTCTCGGGGCCGGCGTACTTGGCGAGGTTGATGGCCACCGGCACCGAGGCGTCCTTGAGCGTCAGGTGCGCCGGCTGGTTCTCCTCATGGTTGGTGTTGGAGATGAACACCGACGAGAGGCGGTCGAAGCTCAGCTTGCCGTCCGGCTTCGGATAGTCGATCTTGGGACACTCGGCCGCCGGGCGCAGCGCCAGGTGGTCGGGTTTGCTGTTGTGCAGGGTCCAGGGCGGCACTTTCACGCCCAGCTTGGGCAGCAGCCATTGCTCGATGCCGGTCATCAGATTGCCGACCAGCTTGCCGTACTTGAACCAGAGCTTGAAGTTCTTGGTCGCTTGCAGCTCGGTGTGCAGCCAGCTCTTTTCAAAGGCCGCGGGGTAGGCGCTGAGCTCGTCCTGGGCTCGACCGGCCTGCAGCGCATCGAAGGCGGCCTCGGCGGCGAGCATGCCGGTCTTGATGGCGGCATGGCTGCCCTTGATGCGCGAGGCGTTCAGATAGCCGGCGTCGCAGCCCACCAGGGCGCCGCCCGGGAACACCTGCTTGGGCAGGGCCTGCAGGCCGCCGTTGTTGATGGCGCGGGCGCCGTAGCCGATGCGCTTGCCGCCTTCGATGTGGCGGCGCACGTCGGGGTGGGTCTTCCAGCGCTGCATTTCCTCGAAGGGGCTCATCCAGGGGTTCTCGTAGTTGAGCCCCAGCACAAAGCCCAGCGTGACCTTGTTGCCTTCCAGGTGGTAGAGGAAGCCGCCGCCGAAGCTCTCGTCCACGATTGGCCAGCCGGCGGTGTGCAGCACATGGCCGGGCCTGGCCTTGTCGGCCGGGATTTCCCAGAGTTCCTTGATGCCGATGGCCCAGCTCTGGGCATCGCGCCCGGCGTCGAGCTGGTACTTGGCGATCAGCTGCTTGCCCAGGTGGCCGCGCGCACCTTCGGCAAACACGGTGTACTTGCCCAGCAGCTCCATGCCCAGCTGGAAGCTGTCGTTGGGCTTGCCATCCTTGCCAACGCCCAGATTGCCGGTGGCCACACCGCGCACCGCGCCCTTGTCGTCGTACAGCACTTCCGCCGCGGTGAAGCCGGGGAAGATCTCCACGCCCAGGGCTTCGGCCTGCTCGCCCAGCCATTTGGTCAGCGCACCCAGCGAGATGACGTAATTGCCCTCGTTGTGGAAGCACTCGGGGATCAGCCATTGCGGCGTGCTGCGCGAGCCGGTCTCGCTGAGGAAGAGGATGTCGTCGCCGGTCACTGCCTGCTTCAGCGGCGCGCCCAGCTCCTGCCAGTTCGGGAACAGCTCCGTCAGCGCGATCGGGTCCATCACCGCGCCCGAGAGGATGTGGGCGCCGGGTTCCGAGCCCTTTTCCAGCACCACCACCGAGACTTCCTTGGAGCGCTCGGCGGCCAGCTGCTTCAGGCGTATCGCCGTGGCCAGCCCGGCGGGGCCGGCGCCGACGATCACCACGTCGTATTCCATGCTTTCGCGTGGGCCGTATTCGGCGAGCAGATCGGAAGAGCTCATGGGAAATCCTTGGATTTTTTTGAGGGAGAACGCGGTGCCGGCATTTACCGGTTTGCGGCGGATTCTACGGGGCTGTATTTCAAATAGAACGATCGTGCTATTTTTGCCTAGAGTTCGCGGTCTAGGCTGTCTGCTTGGAGACGCCTTGCGGGGGGGCGATTGCGCCGCCCGCGCGGCGGTGTGCCGGGGGGCTTGCGTGCTATCGTTCCCAGCAAAGCATCAAAGGAAAAGACATGAGCTACAGCATCGATCTCGCGGGCCGCGTGGCCCTGGTGACGGGCGCTTCCAGCGGCCTGGGCGCGCAGTTTGCCAAGACGCTGGCCCAGGCGGGTGCGGGCGTGGTGCTGGCGGGCCGGCGCGTCGAGCGTCTCAAGACCTTGCGCGCCGAGATCGAGGCGGGTGGCGGCGACGCCCATGTGGTGGCGCTGGACGTCACCGATCTGGACAGCATCAAGTCCGCCGTGGCGCATGCCGAGACCGAGATGGGCACGATAGACATCCTGGTCAACAACTCCGGGGTTAGCACCACGCAGAAGCTCACCGACGTGAGTCCCAACGACTACGACTTCGTGATGGACACGAATGTGCGCGGCGCCTTCTTCGTGGCGCAGGAGGTCGGCAAGCGCATGCTGGCGCGCGCGCGCGGCGCGGCGCCGGGCACCTTCACCGGCGGGCGCATCGTCAATATCGCGTCGATGGCGGGCCTGCGCGTGCTCAGCCAGATCGGCGTGTACTCGATGAGCAAGGCCGCGGTGATCCACATGACGCGCGCGATGGCGCTGGAATGGGGCAAGTACGGCATCAATGTGAATGCGATCTGCCCGGGCTATATCGATACCGAGATCAACCACCATCATTGGGGCAGCGAGCAGGGCAAGAAGCTGGTGGAACTGCTGCCGCGCAAGCGTGTCGGCCATCCGCGCGACCTCGACACCACCCTGATGATGCTGTGCGCCAACGAGAGCCATTTCATCAACGGCGCCGTCATTCAGGCCGACGACGGCTTCGGAGTCTGAGCGCATGTCCTTGCGAATCTTGAGCGCGCTGGAAGCGCGCGTGCTGGCCGTGCTGGTGGAGAAGCAGCACACCGTGCCGGACAGCTATCCGCTCTCGCTCAACGCGCTGACCCTGGGCTGCAACCAGAAGACCGCGCGCGAGCCGGTCATGAACGCCGCGGAATCGGAGGTGCTGCAGGCGCTGGACGAGCTGCGCGGCATGAGCCTGGTGAACAATGTGAGCGGCAGCCGCGTGCTGCGCTACGAGCACAATCTGCGCCGCGTGCTGGGCGTGCCCGGCCAGGCCGAGGCGCTGCTGACGCTGCTGATGCTGCGCGGCCCGCAGACCTCGGCCGAGCTGCGCGCCAACACCGAACGCCTGCACCGCTTTGCCGATATCTCCTCGGTCGATGGTTTTCTGGAGGAGCTGGCGGAACGCCAGCCGCCGCTGGTGTGCAAGCTGGCGCGTGCGCCGGGGGCGCGCGAGCAGCGCTGGGCCCATCTGCTGTGCGGCGAGCCGGCCCAGGTCGAACCGGGCACCGGCGTGGCGCCGCGGCGCGGAGACGATGACGAGCTGCAGCAGCTGCGTGAAGAGCAGAAGGCCTTGCGCGCCGAGCTCGACGGACTCAAGGCCCTGGTGGCGCGCATGGCGGGCGAGCTGGGCATAGCGACCTGAGGCTGCCGGCGCCGGCACTGAGGCCGGCGCGCTCTCTCAGACCATCAGCGCAGGCTGTAGCTCAGGCTCACGAAGGCACTGCGCCCCTTGGGATCCGTGTAGGTCGGGTCGTAAGTGGCCAGGAAGTAGTAGGCCTGGTTGGAGAAGGGCGGGGCGGTGTTGAGCAGGTTCAGCACGCCGGCCCGCAGCTTCAGCTGCTTGTTCACGTTCCAGCTGCCGGTCAGGTCCCATAGCGAGTAGGCAGCTACCTTGCGCGAGGGCAGCAGCGTGTCGCTGGAGGGATCGTAGGTGGTGTTCTGGTCGGTGTAGCCGGAGGAGTACTGGTTGCTCAGGGTCAGGCCGAAGGGGCCGAGGTCCCAGCCCAGGTTCAAGCGGTGGCGCCATTTCTGCACCACCTGGTCGTTCAGGAACAGGCCCAGATTGCTGCGGTAGGGCTCCTTGGGGCCGAACTGGCGGTCGTAGTGCAGGACCAGCGTGCCCGAGAGGCCGGCGCTGAAGCGGCCGAATTCACCCTTGGCGCTGCGCCAGTCGACGCCCAGGTCCAGGCCGTCGGTCTTGAGCACACCCTGGTTTTCCTTTTGCAGCAGGATGTTGCTGATGAAGCCATCGGCGTCGCGCTGGATATAGCTGCCGTTGTACTTCTCGGGGCTGTCCACGATGATCTGCTCGCCCAGCGTGCTGATCACGTCGGTCTTGCGGATATTCCAGTAGTCGACGCTGAAGCTCAGCTCGCGCGCCGGCTCGAAGATCAGGCCCAGGCTGAACTGGCGCGACTTCTCGGGCTTCAGCTTCGGGTTGGAGCGGCGTTCGACGGCCCATTGGTCGGTACACAGATCGATCGAACCTTCCTGCTTCACGCATTGCGGGTCGGTCAGGAAGCTCGATGCCGAGCCGAAGGTGGTGGGGCGCTTCAGGTCGGCCAGCGAGGGCGCGCGAAAGCCCGTGCCCACCGAGCCGCGCAGCAGCAGCGTCTTCTCGGGCTGCCAGCGCAGGCCCAGCTTGGGATTGGTGGTCGAGCCTACCTCGCTGTAGCGGTCGTAGCGCAGCGCGGCCTGCAGCTCCAGCTCCTTGCTGAACGGGGCGTTCAGCTCGGTGAAGGCCGAGGCCACCTTGCGGCTGTCGTCGGTGGCCTTGAGATCGGCCGCGCCGGTGGCGCCGCGGTCGCCCGCGATATTGTTGGACAGCAGCAGCGCCGAGGGCGTGAAGCTGGTGTTCTCCTTGCGGAACTCGGCGCCCACGGCGATCGCCAGATCGCCACCCGCCAGCGCCATCAGGCTGCGCGAGGCCTTGGCGTCGACCGAGGTGCTCACGCCCCTGGCCTTGCGCGCCTCGTCGTTGATCTTGATGCTGCTGATCAGATCCTTGCCGGCCTGGCCGGACGGGGCCCAGGGATTGATGGTGCCGGCGCGCACGCCGGCGTCGAACTTGTCGAACAGCACATAACCGTCCACATACTTGTCAACGGCGTCGTTCTGGGCACGCGCGATGCCGAAGTCAAGATCCCAGCCGGCAAGGCTGGCGCTGCCACCCAGCACGATGCGCTGCGCATCGCTGCTGACCTCGTTGCTGCGGTTGCCGGCCTCGCTCATGCGATAGCGTATGCCGCTGAACGTGGCGGGCAGGCCAGCCTTGTTCAGCACCGCGCGGTAGGGTTCCGGCAGCAGGGCCACCGGCAGGCTGCGGATGCGCTGCGGGTTGGGGCTGAGCACATAGCGGCTCTCGGCATGCGATTGCACCAGCTCGGCGAACAGCTGCAGGTCTTCGGCTGCCTGGAAGGTGGCGCGGCCGATGAAGCCGATCTTCTGCGCCTCCGGATAGATCTCCGTGTCCTTCATATAGTCGTAGCTGCAAGCCACCGGGCCGCCGGGGCCCGACGGCGCGAACACGGTGGCATCGGTGAGCGTGTTGCAGCCCGGGTTGGCCGGGTTGATGCGGTTGCGCGTGGTGCCGGCGGGCAGCAGGCCGGCGGCGATCAGCGCGTTGCGCTGCGACGAGCTGATGTCGATATTGGCCGGGAAGGTGTTGCTGGACATCAGCGCCGGCAGGGTGCTGGCCAGCGGGCGTTCCTGGATGAATTTGCGCTGGCTGGAGCGCAGCGCGTCGAGCTGCTGCACATCCAGCACGCCGAAGACGTTGAAGCGATCCTGGCTCAGATCGCCAGCGCCGGCGCTGATGCTGGCGGTGCGCTTGCCCGCGCCGCCCTCCTGCGTGCCGCTGGCATAGGCGCCCAGCTCCACGCCCTGGTAGTCCTTGCGGGTGATGAAGTTGATGACGCCGCCGATCGCGTCGGTGCCATAGATCGCGGAGGCACCGTCCTTGAGAACCTCGACGCGCTGGATAGCCCCCGCCGGGATGTTGTTCAGGTCCACGCCGGCGTTGTCGCCGGGCGAGGCGAAGTTGGCCAGGCGGCGCCCGTTCAGCAGCACCAGGGTGCTGGAGACGCCGATGCCGCGCAGATTGGCGCCGTTGAAGCCGCGCTGGCCCGAGGTGCCGTCGGTGATGCTGGCGCCGTCGGACAGCGGCGCGGTGTTGGCGCTAATGCTCTTGAGCAGCTCGGCCGCGGTGGTCACGCCGCTCTTGTCGATGTCCTCGCGCTTGATCAGCTGCACCGGCAGCGAGCCTTCGCCCTCGATGCGCTTGATGCTGGAGCCGGTGATCTCCACGCGTTGCAGTTGTGCCTCCTGCGCATGCAGGGCCTGGCTGGCAATCAGCATCAGGCTGGCTTGCGCGAGGTGCTGAAGTTTGAATCGGGACATGTGAGCCTCGGTGGTCGTGATGGGTAGGGGAGTAGCTGGGGGCGACTCTAGAAGTGGCTGCGCGCACTTGCCTATGGGGTTTGGGTGGGGCGGTCGCTTCGGCATAAATCGAGGTCGCATGCGTGTAAACCGCCCGGCAGGCCTGGTGAGCGGGCTTGCATGGATGCGACATGCATTTGCCGAAAGCACTGCAGATGCACCCTGCCGCGGCCAAACCCGCTGGGCAGGGCCTGCGCCAACTGCCAAGATCCGGGCCATGACGACGAACACCAAGACCTATTTGCGCCAGGCGCTGCACGCCGCCGCCGCGCTGCTGTGCGCCGCCACGCTGGGCGCCGCGCAGGCCCAGACCGCCATCGTGATTGGCGGCGCACTCAAGTTCGACAACGACGCGGTGTGGAAGCGCATCGTCGACGAAGCCGGTGGCCCGGGTGCGCGCTTTGCGGTGCTGGCCACCGCGTCGGGCAATCCCGCGCGCGCCGCCGAGCAGATCATCACGGCGCTGCAGCGCCATGGGGCGCTCGCCGAAGCGATTCCGGTGGCGCCCAAGCTCAAGGGTGTGGACCTGCACAAGCAGCTGCATGATCCGGCGCTGATCGAACGCGTGGCCACGGCCCAGGGCATCTTCTTCTCGGGCGGTGCCCAGGAGCTGATCGTCGACACCTTGCAGCCGCGAGGTCAGCCCACCGAGATGCTGAAGGCGATCTGGCGTGTCTACCGAGCCGGCGGCGTGGTGGCGGGCACCAGCGCCGGTGCGGCCATCATGAGCGAGCAGATGTTCCGCGACGCGCAGGACAATCTGCAGGTGCTCAAGGGCGCGCTGCGCGAGGGCAAGGAGACCGACCGCGGACTCGGCTTCGTCGGCCCCAAGCTCTTCATCGACCAGCACTTCCTCAAGCGTGGCCGCATCGGCCGCATGCTGCCGATGATGCTGGCCAAGGGCTACAAGCTGGGTCTGGGCGTCGACGAGGACAGCGCCGCGGTGCTGCGCGGCAACGCCTTCGAGGTGATAGGCAGCAAGGGGGTGCTGCTGGTGGATCTGAGCGAAGCCAGCAGCGATGCCGGGCTGGGCGCCTTCAATCTGCGCGGGGCGCGCCTGAGCTATCTGGACCGCGGTGATCGCCATGAGCTGAATACCGGGCTCAGCACGCCCGCGCCGCAAAAGCTGCGCGAAGCGCGCATCGACCCGGCCGCGCCCGACTTCAAGCCCTACTACGACGACGAACCCTTCTACATGGACATGCTGGGCGACAGCACCATCGTGCACGCGATGGCGCATCTGATCGACAGCCCCCATGCCGAGCTGCGCGGGCTGGCGGCGGATAGTCGCGAGCGCGCCGGCAATGCGCGGCCCGAGCTGGGCTTCGAGTTCCGCCTCTACAAGGGCGCGGGCAGCGTGGGATGGGCCACCGGCGCCTTTGGCGGCGAGGACTACACGGTGCTGAACCTGCGCCTGGATGTGACGCCGGTGCGCCTGGCGCCAACGCTCTACGGCCCGCTGCGCGAAGCCGCGCGCTGAACCACCCCTGAGCTCTGAGCCGCCGCGCGCTTGCGGCGTGGCGGAGCCTGCCCTCAAAACGACTGGATTGCAGCGATGAAATCCGTGCTCCACGCACTCCCGGCCTTCAGCGCCGGAACCACCCGCAGCCTGCGCAGCCTGCATTTCGGCCCGGCCGGCGGCGGCGTCGGGAAAAAGAAGGCCTATCTGCAAGCCTCGCTGCATGCCGACGAGGTGCCGGCGATGCTGGTGGCCCAGCATCTGCGGCGTCAGCTGCAGGCTCTGGAGGAGGCCGGCCAGTTGCGCGGCGAGATCGTGCTGGTGCCGATGGCCAACCCGATCGGCCTGGCGCAGGACCTGCAGGGCACGGCCCTGGGCCGCTTCGACCTCAGCACCGGCATCAACTTCAACCGGCACTACAAGTCGCTGACGGCCGCGCTGATCCCCATGCTGGAGACGCAGCTGGGCGCCGATGCGGCCGCCAACACCCTGCTGATACGCCGCGCGGCGCTGCAGCTGCTGCAGGCCTGGGAGCCGGCCACCGAGACCGAGGCGCTCAAGCAGCGTCTGCAATGCCTGGCCATGGATGCCGACATCGTGCTGGACCTGCATTGCGACAACCAGGCCGTGCTGCACCTCTACACCGGCACGCCGCTGGCCGCGCAGGCCACGCCGCTGGCGCGTTATCTGGGTGCCCAGGCCTTGCTGACCAGTGCCAGCTCCGGCGACGATCCCTTTGACGAGACCGTCGCGCGCATCTGGTGGGAGCTGGGCGCCCATTTCGCCGGGCGCTTCCCGGTGCCGCAGGCCTGCTTCGCGGCCACGCTGGAGCTGCGCGGCGAGGCCGAGGTCGAGCATGGGCTGGCGGCGCGCGACGCCAGCGCGCTGATCGAATGGCTGCGCCACGAGGGCCTGGTCGAGGGCACAGCCGCGCCGCAGCCGCCGGCGCTCTGCGCGGCCACGCCGCTGGAGGGGGTGGAGCCGGTCACCGCGCCGCACAGCGGCCTGCTGGTGTTCCTGAAGGCGCCGGGCGAGACGGTGCAGGCGGGCGAGACCATCGCCGAGCTGCTGGACCCGCTCAGCGACCAGAGCACGCCGCTGCGGGCCAGCGTCAGCGGCACGCTGTTCGCCCGCGTGGCCAGGCGCTATGCCACGCGCGGCATGCGCGTGGCCAAGATCGCCGGCAGCCAGGCCTACCGCAGCGGCAAGCTGCTTTCGCTCTGAATCCTCACCCTCGTCATCATCATGAAGCTCAAATTACCGAACACCTTTGCACTGCTGTTCAGCCTGCTGGTGCTGATCGCGCTGGCCACCTGGCTGGTGCCCGGCGGCCAGTTCGACACCCAGCTGGTGGATGGCAAGAAGCTCATCGTGCCGGGCTCCTTCCATGCCGTCGAGGGCCGGCCGCAGGGGCCGGTGGCGCTGATGATGGCGCCGATCAAGGGCTTTGTGGAAGCGGCGCTGATCATCGGCTTCGTGCTCATCGTCGGTGGCGCCTTCGCGGTGTTGCAGAAGACCGAGGCGATCGACGCCATGATCAAGTCGGTGGCCCAGGCCCATACCCGCTCGGCGCTGGTGCGCGCCGCCCTGATCCCGGTGTTCGTCACCCTGTTCTCGCTGGGCGGCGCCACCTTCGGCATGGCCGAGGAGGCGATCCCCTTTGTGCTGATCTTCATTCCGCTGGCGCTGGCGCTCAGGTACGACAGCATCGTCGGCATCGCCATCCCCTTCATCGGTTCGCAGATCGGCTTTGCCTCGGCCTTCCTCAACCCCTTCAACGTCGGTGTGGCGCAGGGCATCGCCGGTGTGCCGCTGTTCTCGGGCATAGGCTATCGCCTGCTGGTCTGGGCGGTGGCCACCACGCTCACCATCGCCTTCCTGATGTGGTACGCCGCACGCGTGCGGCGCCAGCCCGAGCTGAGCCCCTGCTATGAACAGGACCAGCAGCGCCGGCGCGAGCTTGATCTGGCAGGCTTCGAGAACTTCGCCGGCATGCGCGCCCCGCACCGGCTGGTGCTGCTGATCTTCGTGGCCACGCTGGGCTGCATGATCTTCGGCGTGATCCGCTTCAACTGGTACATCGAGGAGATTGCGGCGCTGTTCCTGGTGATGGCCCTGCTGGTCGGGCTGGTGGGCCGCCTGAAGGCGGACGCATGGGTGGCCGCCTTCATGCATGGTGCGCGCGACCTGGTCGGCACCGCGCTGGTGATCGCGCTGGCCAAGGGCACGGTGATCCTGATGCGCGAGGGCCAGATCATCGACACCCTGCTGCACGCGCTGACGCCCTATGTGGCCTCGGCCAGCCCCATCATCGCGGCGCAGAAGATGTTCCTGATCCAGTCGGTGATCAACTTCTTCATCCACTCGGGCACCGGCCAGGCCGCGCTCACCATGCCCATCATGGCGCCGCTGGCCGATCTGGTGGGCGTGAGCCGGCAGACCGCCATCCTGGCCTTCCAGCTCGGCGAACTCACCACGCCGGTGATCCCGACCTCGGGCATCACCGTCGGCGTGCTGGCGCTCGCCGGCGTGCCATGGAGCAAATGGGCGCGCTGGATGCTGCCCCTGCAGCTGGGCTATCTGCTGATGGCGCTGGGACTGCTGGCCGTGCCCTCGCTGATTGGCTGGCATTGAGTACAGTGCGCGCGTGAGCCTGCCGACCCGTCCCTGCGCCGTCCTGCTGCTGCCCGGCTTTTCGATGCTGGCCGCCAGCGGCGTGCTGGATGCCTTGCAGTTCGCCAACGAGCTGCAGAACGAGGTGGCCTATCGGGTCCACCTGGTCTCGCCGGCCGGCGGGCTGGTGGCGGCCGGCAACGGCGGCCTGCTGCAGACCGAGCCGCTGGATGAGCAGCTGCCCTGGCATGCGCTCTTCGTGGTGGCGGGCGAAGGTGCGGCGTTGCCTGCCGGACAGGCGCTGGCCTGGCGCCAGCTCGGCGACGCCGGCTGCGCGCTCGCCGGGGTGGACGGCGGGGCCGCGCTGCTGGCCGCCGCCGGCTTGCTGGACGGCGCGCGCGCCACCGTCGACTGGACCCTGGCCGAGGCGCTGATCAGCGCCCATCCCGGCGTGGTCTGGACCCGCCATGTCTGGGAGATCAGCGGCGCCGAGCCGGCGCTGCGCCTGAGTTGTGCCGGCGGCACGGCCAGCCTGGACCTGATGCTGGCCTGGCTGACGCGGCTGCATGGCGAGCGCCTGGCACAGGAGCTCACGCCCTTGCTAGGGCTGGAGCGCGCGCGCGGGCGCGACGAGCGCCAGCGCGTCTCGGTCTCCGAGCGGCTGGGCGGCGGCAGCCCCAAGCTGGGCGAGGCCCTGGCCTTGATGGAGGCCAACCTCGCCGAACCCCTGCCTACCGAGGAGGTGGCGCGGCTGGTGGGCGTGTCGCGCCGCCAGCTGGAGCGGCTCTTCAAGCAATACCTGGACGCGCTGCCCTCGCGCTACTACGTCGAACTGCGCCTGCAGCGGGCGCGCCGGCTGCTGCAACAATCCAGCCAATCGATTCTGCAGATTGGACTGTCCTGCGGCTTCTCCTCGGGGCCGCATTTTTCCAATGCCTACAAGTCCCTGTTCGGCAATACGCCGCGCGACGAACGCAGCCAAAGGGCGGCGGCCTGGCGCGAGTTGAGCGCCGCGCCCAAGGACAGCACACCATGAACAGCCCAATCGACTTTCTGCTCAGGCCGGTGGCGATGAGCGACCTGCCGGCCCTGGAACGCATTGCCGCGGCCAGCGAGCATGGCATCAGCTCGCTGCCGCACGACCGCGACAAGCTGGCCGAGCGCATCGCGCGCTCGCTGCAGTCCTTTGCCAGCCGCGATGCGGCCAGTGGCGAGGAAACCTATCTGTTCGTGCTCGAGGACTGCCGGCAAGGCCGCGTGGTCGGCACCAGCGGCATCGCCGCCAGCGCCGGCTTTCACGACCGCTTTTACAGCTACCGCAACGAGTTCGTGGTGCATACCTCGGCGGCGCTGGGCGTGAGCCAGCGCGTACATACCCTGCATCTGTGCCACGATCTCACCGGCTACACCTTGCTGACCTCCTTCTACCTGGAGCCGGCCTATGAGCAGGGGCCGGCCGCGCAGCTGCTCTCTCGCGCGCGCCTGCTCTTCATCCAGGCCTGCGCCGAGCGCTTCAACGATCGCATCGCGGCGGAAAGCCCGGGCCTGTCCAACGCGGCCGGCCATTGCCCGTTCTGGGATGCGGTGGGGCGGCGCTTCTTCAATATGGACTACCCGCAGGCCGAGGCCGTGACCGGCGGGCGCAGCAAGGCCTTCATCGCCGACCTGATGCCGCATTCGCCTATCTATGTGCCCTTGCTGCCCGAAGCCGCGCAATGGGCGATCGGGCAGCTGCATCCGGTGGGCGAGCTGCCGTTCTCCATCCTGCTGGACGAGGGTTTCGACGCCGACACCTATGTGGACATCTTCGACGGCGGCCCGACCGTGGAGGCCAGCCTGGCCCTGCTGCGCAGCGTGCGCCATGCGCGCGAGCTGCGCGTGCGCGAGGGCGGCCCGAGCCAAGGCGCGGAGAGCGAGGGGGGAGTCTGGCATCTGCTGGCGACGCGGCAGCGCGAGCGGTTCACCGCGGTGCTGGCGCAGCTGCCTTCGGCCGCGCAAGACCTGGCCCCGGGGCACGAGGCGGCCTTGCGCCTCGGCGCGCTGGCCGGCGCCAGGCTCAGCGCCACGCCGCTGTGGCCGGACGCCGGGAGGGCGGCATGAGCGCGCTGCGGCTGCGCCCCTGGCGCCCGGACAGCGACGCCGCGGTGCTGGTGCAGTGGCGCAACCAGACCGGTGCCAGGGTGGAGCCGGCGCTGGCCGAGGGCGAACAGTGGCTGCTGCTGGCCGACGCCGACGACAGGCCGCAGGCCTGCCTACGCCTGCGTGCACGCCTTGGCCTGAACCTGCCGCGCTACAGCTACCACCTGGGCCGCGCCGTGCATGCGGCGCAGGAGCTGGGCCTGTTTCAATGCCAGGCCACCCTGCTGCTGGGCAACGACCATACCGGCGAGAGTGAGCTGGCCGATCTGGCCTGCGCGCCCGAGCTGCGCGAGCCCGCGGCCGCGCTGGGTCAGCTGATCGAGGCGGCGCTGGCATTGATCGCCGGCCAGCGCGAGGCCTATGGCGAACGGCTGCTGGTGGAACTGGCCGGCCAGCGCGATGCGCAAGGCACATCGCCCTTCTGGCGCGGCCTGGGCGCCTTCTTCTATCCGGGCGATGCCGCCGAGGCCGAGGCGCGCCTGGGCGAGGCCTGGCGCAGCCACCTGGCGGCGCTGCTGCCGCGCCAGACCCTCTATCTGTCCTTCCTGGACGAGGCGGCGCAGGCCGCGGCCGGGCAGGTGGGCAGCGCAGGCCAGGCGGCGCTGGCCGCGCTGCGCGCCCAGGGCTTTGCCGCCAGCAGCCATCTGCGCATCGACGACGGTGGGCCGATCTGGGAGTTGCCGCTGCCTTAGCCGAGCGCCCGCGCGATCTTGTGGCGCGGCACGGTGGTGCGCGGTACCTTGGTGGGGAACCAGCTGCGCACATCCTCGTCCACGCCGATGCCGTGCATGAAGTTGTAGATGGCCTTCTTCAGGCCCTTGCCGAGCAGATCGTGGTCCACGCCAGTCGGGTCGATGAAGCCGACATCGTTCTTCGCAAAGGCGCCCGGCGGCAGCGGGCGCAGCTGCACGCCAAAGGCCGCCGGGTCCATGCCCACCGGTGAGTGCACGGTGCAGGCGAAGCGGTGAAAGAAACCGCTGTGGATGCAGCCGTTCTCGAACAGCTGGCGCACATATTCGAGCGCGTCCACCGTGTCCTGCACCGTCTGCGTCGGGAAGCCGTACATCAGATAGGCATGCACCAGGATGCCGGCGTCGGCAAAGCCCTTGGTGACGCGCGCCACCTGCTCGACCGACACGCCTTTCTTCATCAGCTGCAGCAGCCGGTCCGAGGCCACCTCCAGGCCGCCCGAGATCGCGATGCAGCCGCTCTCGGCGAGCTGCTGGCAGAGCTCGGGCGTGAAGGTTTTTTCGAAGCGGATATTGCCCCACCAGGAGATGCTGGTGCCGCGGCGCTGCAGCTCGGCCGCGAAGGCCTTCAGCGCCTTGGGCGGCGCGGCCTCGTCGACGAGGTGGAAACCGGTCTGACCGGTCTCGGCGACGATGGCCTCGACGCGGTCCACCAGGGTGCTGGCCGAGGCCGCCTCGTAGCGCGAGATGTAGTCGAGGCTCACATCGCAGAAGCTGCACTTCTTCCAGTAGCAGCCATGCGCCACGGTGAGCTTGTTCCAGCGCCCGTCGCTCCACAGCCGGTTCATCGGATTCAGCATGTCCAGCAGCGAGAGGTACTGGCCCAGCGGCAGGCCGTCCCAGGTGGGCGTGCCCACCGCGTCGAAGGGAATGTCGGGCTCGACGAAGTTGATGTACTTCACCGCGCCGTCCTGCCGCACAAAGGTGCGCACCAGGCGCTGCTGCGAGCGCTGGCCCTGCAGATGCTCCAGCAGGGCCAGCAGCGGGCGCTCGCCCGCGTCCAGGGTGATGAAGTCGACGAATTCGAACAGGCGCGGCTCGGCCAGCTCGCGCAGCTCGGTGTTGACGAAGCCGCCGCCCAGCACCAGCTTGATCTCGGGGTGGGCGGCGCGGATGGTCTGGGCGATGCGCAGCGCCGCATACACCGCGCCGGGGAAGGGCACCGACAGCAGCACCAGCTGCGGCGCATGCCGGGCCACCGCTTCCAGCGTCAGCGCGGCGAGCGTCTCGTCGACCAGATTGGGCGGCGCCGCCAGCGCCTCGGCGAGCGGGTCGAAGCTGGGCTGGGCGGTGGCCAGGCGCTCGGCATAGCGCACGAATTCGAAGCGCTCGTCGATCGCCTCGCGCAGCACGTCGGCCAGGTCATTCAGGTAGAGCGTGGCCAGGTGGCGCGCGCGGTCCTGCAGGCCCAGCGCGCCGAAGGCCCAGGCCAGCGGGTCCTCGCCGTCCTCGGCCAGGTAGGCGTCTATGGTCTCGAAGCGCTTGCCCTCAGGCAGGAACTGGCGCGTGTTGATGCGGTGCGCCAGCGTCGGGTCCTGGCCCTGCAAGAAGGCGATGGTGGGCGCAATGGTGGCCAGGTAGCGCTCGAACTGCGCCTCGAAGTTGCGCAGCTGCAGGGTCTGCCGCGCCTCGGGCAGCGCCTGCACGTTGGCGCGCATCGCCTGCAGCCCGGCGCGCGAGAACAGCTTGAGCACCAGGCCCAGGGCCAGGTCTTGCTGCGCGGCCGGCACGCCGCGCGAGCGCAGAAAGCCGGTCAGGTAGGCGGTGGAGGGGTAGGGCGTGTTGAGCTGCGTCATCGGCGGGATGAGCGAGAGCACACGCAGGGAGCTGGCGGACATGGCGGGGCGGGCGGACGACAGGCGCGGGAGCGCAGGCCTTCACTGTAAGGCCAAAGGAAAAGCCCGGCAGACCCAGGGCCTGGCGGGCTCTCAATGCCAAAGCGGCAGGCCTGGCGGCCTGCGTGGCAATTACTTCTTGGCAGCCTTCTTGGCGGGCTTGGCAGCAGGCTTGGCGGCTGCCTTGGCCGGCTTGGCTTCGGCCTTGGCGGCCTTGCGAGCGGCGGCCTTGGGATCCACGGCGGCCTTGAAGCCGGCACCCGGGGTGAACTTGGGCAGCTTGGCAGCAGCGATCTTGATCTTGTCGCCGGTGCTGGGGTTCACGCCGGTGCGAGCGGCACGCGCGTGTTGCTTGAAGGAGCCGAAGCCAGGGATGGAAACGGCGCCGCCCTTTTTCACCGTGGTGACCACGGCGTCCAGCAGGGTCTCGAGGATGCGGCCGGCTTCGGCCTTGGTCAGCTCGTGCTTGGAGGCCAGGTGTTCGATCAGTTCGGTCTTGTTCATTCGAGTATGACAGTTTGGTTGCGCCCGATGTACCGGGCGGGCGTATTGTGGCCGATAAACAGGGGCCTCTGGGCGGGCATGAGGGAAAACATCGATGAACAGGGCCATGTCTTGCCTCGTGCCCGCACGAGGCCTTTGTTCAAGCCAGCAATAGCTTGTGCACCAGATCCGGCGTGGTGGCGGCGCCGTACTTCTTCATCAGCCTGGCGCGGTAGACGTCCACGGTGCGCGGGCTGATGGCGAGTTTCTTGCCGATCAACTTGCTGGTCAGGCCATCGATCAGCAGCGCGGCGATCTCGCGCTCGCGCGCCGTCAGCTCGGCGCGCACGGCCTTGAGCTGGCGCTGCGCCGAGAGGTCCTCGAAGCTCCAGATGCCCTGGGCATGGGGGTTGCGAGGGTCGAGCGTGCGGCCCGAGACATGGCACCAGAACAGCTCGCCGCGCTTGGGGCCGGCCAGCCGCTTCATGATGCGGTCGTCGGCGTACAAGCCTTGGGCGTCCAGACTGGCGACGATGCGCTCGCCGGTGCGTTCGAACTCGGCCGGGCTGGGGTAGAGCAGCTCGAAGCTCTGGCCGATCAGTTGCTCGCGCTCGGCGCCGAACATCGCCAGCAGATGGCGGTTGCAGTCGAGGATCTGGCGCTGCTCCGACAGCACCAGGCCGATCGGTGCGAGGTCGAAGGCGGTGCGGTAGTCCAGCGTCATGCTTGTGTCGCGTCAGAGCAGGGCGTAGGTGGTGGTGGCCTGGGCGGCGAGCTTGCCGTCGGCGCCCAGGATGTCGATCTGCCCGAAGGCCAGGCTCTTGCCGTTGCGCAGCACCTGGGCGTCGATGACGCAATGCGTGCCACTCAAGGGGCGCACAAAGCTGGTCTGCAGCTGCACCGTGGTCATGGGCCGGAACTCGCCCAGCGTGGCCATCATGGCCAGCACCATGGCGGTGTCGGCCGCGGCCATCGCGGCCTGCCCGCACATCACGCCGCCCACATGCACGAATTCGGCCTTGATCGGCAGGCGCAGCCGCACCCGGCCGGGCTCGGCACTCAGCACCTGCAGGCCCATCTGGGCGATCCAGGGCGCGAAGATGCGCGGAATTTCCTGCTGGAGTTCGTCGATTTTCATCAGCCATCAAGGTCTTGCGAGGCCCTCAGCATAGCGCCGCCCTCAGGGGGCGTAGAGCACTTTCATGCTGGCATCGACCTGGCTGGCGTCCAGAAACGCGATCGCGCCCGGGTTGGCCAGCAGCGCGGCGCGCAGCTGCGCCGGGTCGGCGAACTCGCGCGGCGCATGGCCCTTGCCGCTGAACAGCAGGCGCGACCAGGCGGCCTTGACCTGGGCCACGTCGCGCTCCAGCACCCGCGCGTAGAACTCGTCGCGCAGCGCACCGGCGCTGGCCAGCAGCTGTGGCGCGCTGCCGTCGGGCAGGGTGCGTGCCTGCCCCAGGTAGAGCTCGCTCACCTCCTGCCGGCTGAGCCTGGCCAGCGGGCTCCTGGCCGAGCTCACCACCACCGGCTGGCTCACCAGATAGCGGGCCAGGATGCGCTCGATCTGCCCGCTGCTGCGCAGCCGCTCGATGGCGGCGAGCATGTGTTCGGCGCTGCCGTCGACGCGCCCTCCCTTGGGCACGGCGCAACGAAACTCGGCCTTGAACAAGGGCAGCCGCCAAAAGGCGATGTTGTGACCGGGATTGGCGCGCTGGTACCAGCTGACCTCGCGCTGCTCGGCGATTGCATAGGGCACGCGGTTGAGGCTGAGCTTTTGCAGCGAGCGCTCGACGGCGATGGTGTCCTCGCGCCGCAGGCGTCCGTCGGCCACGCGCTCGTCAACGCCGGGGTAGACAAAGCCCAGCACCGTGCCCAGCGTCTGGCCACGCGGTAGCTGCTCGAGGCTGCTCAGGGGCTCGGCGGTCTGGTGGCCCACCAGCACATTTTCCAGCTCCAGCAGCGGGCCGCTCCACAGGTATTGCTCGGGCGTGCGGGTGAACTCCGGGCTCAGGTGGCAGCGCAGGTCGATCTCGCCGGCGGCCGCCGCGGCATCCACGCGCGGGCGTGGCAGCAGCACATGCTGCACCGGCAGGTGCAGTGCCTCGCCGATCGCCTGGGCCAGATCGAAGTCGATGCCAGCCACCAAGGCGCCATCCTTGAAGATCGCATAGGGCGCACCCCAGGCCGGGATCACCGCGATGCGCAGGGCCTTGGGCTCGGCGGCAGCGGCCGGCCCGGCCAGTAGGATGGCGACCAGGCTGATCAGCCTCAGCAGCTTGCTCCGCAGTGTCGGGGGCCAAGCCATGCGGGTCAGAACACGAAGTCGAGCTTGAGCGTCAGCACCCGCACCTGCCCGTCCCATTGCGGGTCGGTATAGCCGCCCAGCGGCGCCGCGAAGGGGTAGCTCACCAGACTGTTGAGGCCCAGCCCGCTCTCGCGCGTGTGGCGCAGGCTCTCGAGCTGGAGTTTCAACGCCATGTTTTCGCGCCAGTCCCAGCGCAGCCCCAGCTGCCAGATGCGGCGATCATTGGGCGACTGCAGATAGCGGTCGAACGCCGCATTCGCCGTTGCCGCCGCGGGCCCGGCCTGGGCATCGGTTTGCAGCCCCAGCGGCGCCTCGGTGAAGCGTTGCTGGCCGATCACCGCATAGGGCGTGACGGCGCCCAGGCGCAGGCTGGCCTGCAGATACCAGGCGCGCACATCGGGGATTAGCAGGCCGTTGGAGCCGCGCCGCATGGCTTCGCCAAGAAGGGCCCAGCGGCCGTTGTCGTAGACCAGGGCGACGGCGTCGCTGCGCACCCCCATGCCTTGCGTGCGGCCGCGCGCGTCCAGCACCGCGGCGCAGTTGCTGCAGCCGGTGTTGCCCGAGCGCAGCTGTTCGAACAGCCGCTCGAACGCCGGTAGCCTTGCGGCGATGCGGTACTGGGCATGGGCCATCCGCAGCGTCCAGTCGCGCCGCGTCCATTTACCGACCAGGGCGGCGGCGCGCTCGGCATCGACGGAGCCGGCCGCCACCTCGACGCGGGCGCGCCCCAGCACTGCTTCCAGGCTCAGCTCGCCCTGCGGTCCGTGCTCGTTCCACAGCGCGTTCACGCCATCCGCATGGGTGATGGGATTGAGCTGGTAGACGGTGTTGACCGGTCGCGCCGCGGTCTGGACATAGCCGATATGGCGGGTGTCCGAGTTCAGGAACACCGGCAACGCGGTGCGCCCGAGCTTGAGCTGCAGCCGTGGCCCGGCGTCCCAGGCGGCATACAGCCATTCGACGCGCGGGCGCAGGCGGTCAGGCACCTCGTCCTTGGCGATCAGCTGCAGCACCGCACGGCCTTCGCCGGGGCTGTCGAGCGTCAGTTGCACGGCCACGAGGCTGTCGCCATCCATGCGCCATTGGCGCAGCGAGGGCGTGGGTGTGCGTGCGTCGGCGCGCACGCCGGCCACCGGGTCGTCGGCACGGTAGGCGCCCAGGGTGCCGAAGCCGTCCAGCTTCAGCCAGGCGGGCAGCTCGGCCGCCGGCGCCACCAGCGGCCGGCCCAGGCACAGCAAGGCGGCAGCCATGGCGAGGCGGCGCGTCATCGGGATTCCTGCGGCATGGCGCGATGGTAAGGCCGAGCGGCGCGCGCGATCTGTTGGCAAGCCGCGGGCAGCTTAGGCGAATCTACGTAACGACTACGTAAAGCCATACGTAGTACGCTCGGCGGCGTTGCGAACACAGCTTGATTGGAGACGGCAATGAACAAGCTTTATCCCAGTGCGGCCGCCGCGCTGGATGGCATCGTCAAGGACGGCCAGTTGCTGGCGGTCGGCGGCTTTGGCCTCTGCGGCATCCCCGAGGCCTTGATCGCAGCGCTGCGTGACAGCGGCGTGAAGGGCCTGACGGTGATATCCAACAATGCCGGCGTGGACGGCTTCGGCCTCGGCCAGCTGCTCGAAACGCGCCAGATCAAGAAGATGATCTCCAGCTATGTGGGCGAGAACAAGGAGTTCGAGCGCCAGTACCTGGCGGGCGAGCTGGAGCTGGAATTCACGCCTCAGGGCACGCTGGCCGAGAAGCTGCGCGCCGGCGGCGCCGGCATCCCGGCCTTCTTCACCCGCACCGGCGTGGGCACCATCGTCGCCGAGGGCAAGGAGCTGCGCGAGTTCGATGGCCATACCTATGTGATGGAGCGCGCGCTCAACCCCGAGGTGGCCCTGGTGAAGGCGCATACCGCCGACAAGAGCGGCAACCTGGTGTTCCGCCGCACCGCGCGCAACTTCAACCCGGCCGCCGCGATGGCCGGCAAGATCACCGTGGTGGAGGTCGAGCACATTGTCGAGACCGGCAGCATAGACCCCGACGCGGTGCATCTGCCCGGCATCTATGTGCATCGCATCGTGCACAACCCGCATCCCGAGAAGCGCATCGAGAAGCGCACGCTCTCTGAAAAGAAGCAAGGAGCCTGATCATGGCCTGGACGCAAGACCAAATGGCGGCACGCGCCGCGCAGGAGCTCGAAGACGGCTTCTATGTGAACCTGGGCATCGGCATCCCCACCTTGGTGGCCAATTTCGTACCCTCGGACAAGGAAGTCTGGCTGCAAAGCGAGAACGGCATGTTGGGCATAGGCCCGTTCCCGACCGAGGACGAGGTCGACGCCGACCTCATCAACGCCGGCAAGCAGACCGTCACCACCATTCCCGGCTCCAGCATTTTCGGCAGCCACGACAGCTTCGCGATGATTCGGGGCGGCAAGATCAACCTCTCCATCCTCGGCGCCATGCAGGTGAGCGAGCAGGGCGATCTGGCCAACTGGATGATCCCCGGCAAGATGGTCAAGGGCATGGGCGGCGCGATGGACCTGGTGGCCGGCGTGAAGCGCGTGATCGTGCTGATGGAGCATGTGGCGCGCAAGAAGGACGGCAGCACCGATCTGAAGATCTTGCCGCAGTGCACCCTGCCGCTCACCGGCGTGGGCGTGGTCAACCGCATCATCACCGACCTAGCGGTGATGGACGTGACCCCCGAGGGGCTCAAGCTCGTCGAGCTGGCCGAGGGCGTCACGCGCGAGGAAGTGCAGGCCAAGACCGGCGTGCCATTGCGCTGATCCCGGCGTTTTGCCATCCCTAGTCTGCAAGGCCTAGACGCTGGCTTGTGCGGCCGGTCCTGACACAAAATCGCGCTCGGCTCATCCACAAGGTGGATGGTGCCGGGTCGGTGGTACAGGGGGGCACAAGATGCAAGCGTTGCTGCAATCCCAGGGCGTTGAGGAGCAGCGCCCGAGCTGGGCGGGTCTGGGGCTGCCGGACTATCGCGGACCCGAACGCCGCCGGCGCGCGCCCGCGCTCGGCCTGCCAGGCGCGCTGTTCTCGCGCGCGCTCGACGAGATCGACCTGGGCCTGCTGCTGGTCAGCGAGAGCGGCCAGCTGCATTACGCCAACCACATGGCGCGCAGCCGCCTGGCCCAGCATGCCTGGTTGTGCCTGCATGACGACTGTCTGAGCGCCAGCCAGGAGGCCGACCAACTGCGCCTGAGGGCGGCGCTGCAGGCCGCCGCGCTGCAGGGCCTCAGGCGGCTCATCACCCTGGGGCAAGGCGCGGCGCGGCTGATGCTGTCGGTGATCCCGATGGCGTTGGGCGACAACCGGCCCGGCGCCCTGGTGCTGCTGGGCAAGCAGCAGCTCTGCGGCGAGCTCTCCATCCATGCCTTTGCGCGCGAACACCGCCTCACCAGCGCCGAGCAGCAGGTGCTGCAGGCCTTGTGCGAGGGCTTGCAGCCGCAGGACATCGCCGCCAGGCACCAGGTTGCCGTTTCCACCATCCGCACCCAGATCGCCAGCCTGCGCGCCAAGACCCAGGCCGAGAGCATCCGCGACCTGGTGGGCTTGGTGGCGATGCTGCCGCCCATGCTGAGTGTGCTGCGCGGCTAGCGACTGAAGCCTCGTACCGCTACAAATCTTCACGCGAGCGACGCAAGAATTCGCGTCGCTATTACTAGACTGCTGGAACTTTTGACAAGGACCAGCATGGCAGACCCAGGTCTTGAGACAAGCCTTCCCATCGGCGCCGCGGCCCTGGCCGCCGGCCTGCTCAGTGCCTGCGGCGGAGGCGGTGGCGGCGACAGCCCAGCGCCCGCACCGTCACCTCCGCCACCAGCTCCGCCACCACCACCCCCCGCCGGCCCGACCGACGCAGACGCTGCGCGCCTGCTTGCCCAGGCTGGCTTTGCCGCCAACGCTGAAGACATCGCGGCGCTCAAGCGCAAGGGCCTGAGCGCCTGGCTGGACGAACAGTTCGCCCTGCCGCGCAGCCAGTCGCACTTTGACTGGATGCTGAGCAAGGGCTATGGCAGCACCGAGTTTCGCAACGGCTTTGCCGGCATGGACGCCAGCCTGTGGCGCAAGCTGATCGGCTCGCCCGACCAGCTGCGCCAGCGTGTGGTGCTGGCGCTCTCCGAGATCTTCGTGGTGTCGATGGCCGGCCTGCCGGTGCCCTGGCGCGCCATGGCGGTGGCCGCCTACGTCGATATGCTGGAGGAGCGCGCCTTTGGCAGCTACCGCGATCTGCTGCAAGGCGTGAGCCTGTCCAACGCCATGGGCGTCTATCTGAATATGCGCGGCAACCAGAAGGAGGACGCCAAAACCGGTCGGGTGCCCGACGAGAACTATGCGCGCGAGGTGATGCAGCTGTTCAGTATCGGCCTGCTGGAGCTGAACCTGGACGGCAGCCCCAAGACCAGCGGCGGCAAGCCCATCGAGACGTATACGCAGAGCAGCATCACCGAGCTGGCACGCGTGTTCACCGGCTGGGAGTTTGACGGCGCCAGCGCCAGCGACCCGGGCTTCATGCGCAAGCCCATGGTGCATCTGGCTGCGCGCTTCTCCGGCGGCGCCAAGAAGGTGCTGAACGTAGACGTGCCGGTCACGGCCGACGGCCCGGCGGCGCTCAAGATCGCCCTGGACACGCTGGCCAACCATGCCAATGTCGGCCCCTTCATAGGTCGGCAGCTGATCCAGCGCCTGGTCTGCTCGCAGCCCAGCCCGGCCTATGTGCAAAGAGTCGCCGCCGTGTTCAACGACAACGGCCAGGGCCAGCGCGGCGACCTCAAGGCCGTCATCAAGGCGATCTTGCTGGACACGGAAGCGCGCAGCCCGGGCACGGGGCCGTCCGTGGGCAAGCTGCGTGAGCCGGTGCAGCGCTTTGTGCAATGGGCGCGCCATGCCAAGCTGAACTCGCCGACGGACTTGTGGAATATCGGCGACCTCTCCAACCCGGCCACGCGGCTGGGGCAGAGCCCGCTGCGCAGCCCCTCGGTGTTCAACTTCTTCCGGCCCGGCTATGTGCCGCCGAATTCGCCGCTGGGTGCCCAGGGCGTGACCGCGCCCGAGTTCCAGCTCTGCAATGAAAGCACGGTGGCCGGCTACCTCAACTTCATGCAGAACGTGATTGCCAACGGGCTGGGCGAGCTCAGGCCCGATTACAGCGCCGATCTGGCCCTGGCCGGCGATGCGCCGGCCCTGGTGGCCCGGCATGCGCTGCTGCTGGCGGGGGATGGGCTGGCCGCGGCCACCCAGGCCAGCATCGTGGCCGCGGTGCAAAGCCTGAGCGCCGGCACCGAGGCCGGCCGACTCGCACGCGTGCATGCCAGCCTCATGCTGGTGATGGCCTGCCCCGAATACCTGATCCAGAAGTGAGCGAACCCTCCATGCACATCAGCAAGCTTGAACAACTGCAGCGCCGCGAGCTGCTGCGGCGCGCCGGCGCACTGGGTCTGGCGGGCGTGGCCGCACCCTGGGCGCTGAACCTGGCCGCCATCGGCGAGGCCGCGGCCCAGGCCGCACCCAGCGACTACAAGGCCCTGGTCTGCGTCTTCCTGTATGGCGGCAACGACCATGGCAACACCCTGGTGCCCTATGACAGCGCCAGCCACAGCGCCTACCAGGCGATACGCCAGACCATTGCCACCCCGCGCGACCAGCTCGCCGCCACGCTGTTGAGCCCCTCGGTGGCGCTGGCCGATGGGCGCCAGATGGCGCTGGCGCCGCAACTTGGCAAGCTCAAACGGATCTTCGATGCCGGCAAGCTCGGCATGCTGCTCAACGTGGGCACGCTGATGCAGCCCACCAGCCTGGCCCAGTACAAGGCGCAAAGCGTGCCGCTACCGCCCAAGCTGTTCTCGCACAACGACCAGCAAAGCGTCTGGCAGGCCTCGCTGCCCGAAGGTGCCACCTCGGGCTGGGGCGGGCGCATGGGCGACCAATTCCTCTCCAGCAATGGCAACGCCACCTTCAGCTGCATCAATGTCTCGGGCAATGCCGTCTTCATGGCCGGTCAGCAGGCGGTGCAGTACCAGATGTCCAGCACCGGCGCGGTGGCCATCAACGGCATCGCCAAGCCCCTGTTCGGCTCGCAGGCCTGCGCTGACGCCTTGCGCAGCCTCATCACCGCGCCGCGCACGCATTGGATGGAGCAGGAGCTCAGCCGGGTGGTGAGCCGCTCGGTGAGCGCCCAGTCCATCGTGGCGGGCGCGCTGGCCAGCCTGCCGGCCCTGGCCACCCCCTTCGACGCCGCCAACGGCCTGGCCATGCAGCTGCACATGGTGGCCAAGCTGATCGCCGCGCGCGCCGGCCTGGGGGCCAAGCGGCAGGTGTTCTTCGTCTCGCTCGGCGGCTTCGATCTGCACGATTTTTTGCCCGACCAGCATCCCGGCCTGCTGGCCAGCGTGGCCGATGCGCTGGCGAGTTTTTACGATGCCACCGTCGAGCTGGGCGTGGCCAATCAGGTCAGCACCTTCACCGCTTCGGACTTCGGCCGCACGCTGACCTCGAATGGCGATGGTTCCGACCATGGCTGGGGCAGCCATCATTTCGTGCTGGGCGGCGCGGTCAAGGGCGGGCGCTTCTGGGGCCAGCTGCCCTCGGTGTCGGTGAACGGGCCCGACGATGTGGGCCAGGGCCGCCTGCTGCCCAGCACCGCGGTGGACCAGCTCGGCGCGACCCTGGCCAGCTGGATGGGGGTGAGCGCCGCCAACTTATCCATGGTGCTGCCGCAGATCGGCAACTACAGCGTGAAAGACCTGGGGATCTTTTAGGATCGAGCCTCCGCCGCTTCGGTCTCGTCCCGTTCATGCAACTGCCCCTGAAGCCGCTCGGCCTGCTGCTGAGCCTTGCGCTACTGGCCTGCGCCAGCAGCCCCCCGCCGCCGCCAGTCGTGCCAGCCATACCAGCCGTGCCGGCCCAACCCGAGGCCGCCAGCGGCTGGCGCGCCAAGCCCGGCTGGGCCAGCCGGCATTTCGCGGTGGCGGCGGCCAATCCGCAGGCGGTGGAAGCGGGCTACCAGATCCTCAAGGCCGGCGGCAATGCGCTCGACGCCGCCATCGCCACCCAGCTGGTGTTGGCCCTGGTGGAGCCGCAGTCCAGCGGCATCGGCGGCGGCGCCTTCCTGATGCTGTGGGATGGGCGGGGCTTGAGCGCCTGGGACGGGCGCGAGACCGCGCCTGCCGCGGTGGATGAGCGTCTCTTCATCCGGCCCGACGGCCGCCCCATGGGCATGGACGAGGCGGTGGTGGGCGGCCGCGCGGTGGGCACACCCGGCGTGCTGGCCATGCTGGAGGCCGCGCATCGCCGGCATGGGCGCCTGCCCTGGGCGCGATTGTTCGAACCCGCCATCGCGCTTTGCGAGCAGGGCTTCGAGGTCGGCGCTCGCCTGCACCTGCTGCTGGGTGGCGCCAGCGGTTTGCGCCGCGATGCGCTGGCGGCACGCTATTTCTTCGACGCCGATGGCAAGCCCTGGCCCCAGGGCCAGCGCCTGCGCAATCCGGCGCTGGCCGAGCTGCTGCGGCGCATCGCCGCCGAGGGCAGCGCGCAGGCCTTTTACCGCGGCAGCGTGGCCCGGGACATGGTGCGCCGGGTGCGCGGCCATGCCAGCAACCCGGGCCTGCTCAGCGAGGCCGATCTGGCCGCCTACCGGCCGGTCGAGCGCCGGCCCATTTGCACAGATTGGCGCAGCGACCCTGGCTGGCGCGTGTGTGGCTTTCCACCGCCGTCCTCAGGCCACCTGACGATGATGCAGATCCTGGGCATGCTGCCGCCCGGCGATGCCGCCCGCGATCTGCAGGACGGGCTGCCGCGCCCGGCCTGGCTGCACCGCTATCTGGAGGCCTCGCGCCTGGCCTATGCCGACCGCGCCCAGTACATTGCCGATCCCGATTTCGTGGCACCACCGGCGGGCGACTGGCTGAGCCTGCTGGACCCCGACTACCTGCGCCAGCGCGCCGCGCTGATCGGCCCGCGCAGCATGGGCCAGGCGCAGGCCGGCACGCCGCGCCAGGCACGCAGCGCCCATGCGCCGCAGGCCGCGCAGGCCGAGCATGGCACCAGCCATATCAGCGTGATCGACGGCGAGGGCCAGGCGGTCGCGTTCACCACCACGGTGGAAGCGGCCTTCGGTGCGCAGATCATGAGCGATGGCGGCACCGGACTGGTGGGCGGCTTCCTGCTCAACAACCAGCTCACCGATTTCGCCATGCTGCCGCGCGATGCCCAGGGCCGGCCGGTGGCGAATCGCGTCGAGCCCGGCAAGCGCCCGCGCTCCAGCATGAGCCCGACCCTGGTGTTCGACCCGCGCGATGGCCGGCTGCTGATGAGCCTGGGCTCACCGGGCGGGCAGGCCATCATCCACTTCGTCGCCAAGACCTTGCTGGCCACGCAGGACTGGGGCATGGATGTGCAGCGCGCCATCAACCTGCCCAATGTGGGCAATTTCAACGGCCCCTCGGTGCTGGAGCGCGGCCTGCTGCCGCCCGCCACGGTGCAGGGCCTGCGCGCGCTGGGTCATCAGGTGATCGAGACCGATTTCCCCAGCGGCCTGCAGGCGATCGAACGCCGTGGCAGCGGCTGGTTCGGCGGCGCCGACCCGCGCCGCGAGGGCATCGTCAAGGGCGACTGAAGGGCAGCCAGGGCTTGCCGGTCAGCTGCGCGCTGATGGCGGCCTTCAGCGGCGGCAGCCGTCCGGCCAGCGTCAGCACGCCGCGCCGCAGCAGGCGCGCGCCCGGGCGCTCGTCGGTGAAGAGCTTCACCACCGCATTGGTGCCCTGGTAGATCGGCCAGGTGGCGCGGCGGTGTTCGGCCGCATAGCGCTGCAGCAGGGCGGCATCACCCGGGTCGGCCGCGCCCTTGAGCAGGGCGGCCAGGGTCTGAACGCCGTAAAGCCCGAAGTTGTAGCCATGCGCGGTGACCGGGTGCATGCCCACCGCGGCATCGCCGATGAGGGCAAAGCGCGGCGCGGCAAAGCGGTGCGCATAGGTGGCCACCAGCGGGTAATGGTGGCGCGGGCCGAGCAGCCGCAGCCGGCCCAGCCGGCCCAGGCTGTGCTCCTGCACCCAGGCCGTGAAGCGTGCCTCGTCCCAGGCCAGCAGCTCCTGCAGCGGCTGGCTGTCCATCGTTAGCACCAGCGAACTCATTCGCCCGTTGAGCGGCAACCAGGCCATGGTGTGGCCATAGTGGAAGCACTCCAGCGCGGTGGCCTGGTGGTCCACCTCGTCATGCGCCATGCGGCAGACGATCACGCCGCGGCCGAAGTCGCGCATCTCGGCGCCTATGCCGGCCAGGCGGCGGGCATTGGAGAAGCGGCTGTCGGCGGCGATCAGCAGCGGCGCCTGGAGCGTCTCGCCGCTCTCCAGCGTGACGCTGGCGGCATCGGCCTGCTGCAGGCTCAGGCTGCGCATGCGTGCCTCGCAGCGCAAGCTGATCAGGCCGGCGCGGCGCTGCGCACCCTGGTAGGCGATGCGGCGCAACCAGTGGTTGGGCACCAGGGCACCCAGCTGCTCAGCATCAGCACCGCCACTGCCGGGATCGAAACCCAGAAAGCTCGGCGCGTTGCCGTCGAACACGTGGGCGCGCTTGAGCGGCGAGATCTGCTCCGGCGGCAGGTCTTGCCAGGCGCCGAGCGCTTGCAGCACCGCCATGCCGCGGTGGGTGAGGGCGATCTCGCGGCCGTCCTCGGCCGGATCGGCAATCTGCGCCAGCGGCGCCTGTTCCAGCACGGTGCTGGCGAGGCCGACATCCGCCAGCGCGGCGGCCATCGAGAGGCCGGCCGGACCGGCGCCGATGATGAGGACTTGGGGCTGTTCTTCGTGCATCCGGCGAGCCTAAACGCTGTAGGCTGGCTGCGCCTTGACGCAGCTCAGTTCTGGCTTGTCGCCGCACAGCGGATTTGCCTGGCTGGGCGGGCGGCTGCAAAGCCCTGGGCGGGTGGCCGCTGCGGCCCGGCTGCGCAGGCCCTCGCTGCGCTCGGGCTCCCCTGTGCTACTCGCGCCTTGTGGCCGGGCGCAGAACTCACTGCGCTCACCTACGGCTCGCTGCGTTCAGACATGCTGCGCCATACCAGAGCTTGAAGCGCGCGAGTACGCGCGCGGCCACAAGGCGCTGCGTTGCTCGGCAGCGCAAAGGGCCTTCGCAACCACCCGCCCAGGGCTTTGCCAACACCGATGCGCGTGTGCGACGAGGCTTCGTGGTAGCTGCCGCGGCGCGATCTGCAGATCCTGGATGTGCTGAGATCGCTGCCTGCGTAGGGCAAAGGAACAAGCGAAGCGGCCGAACACGGCCTGAGCTCGCCACAGACTTACTCGGCGGGCTGTATGCCCATGGCACTGCGGGCATCCCCGTGTATTCACGGGCGACGGGCCGCACATAATGGCCTGCATGCACGCGTCGAATTCGACCTAGCAAGCCCCAATGACCGGCAGCGTCGGGCTCAGCGGTTCAGTTCAACGCTGTTTGTCCGCCGCCGGTTGTTCTGGGCCGCTTGCAATGCGCCGTGCGCCAGCTGAGAAACGCTGACTGATAGGCATCTCAAACGGTCAGTGCTGCAGCGCGGCGTCCTTCAAACACAAAGGAGAATTGTCTTGGGCTTGGTCACAGCGTGCGGAGGGTGCGGCAAGGGAGTCACAGGGGCGTTTACCGGCCTTACGAAGCGCAACGGGAAGTACTTTTGCCCCATGTGTGCGGACAACCCAACTGGGGTTGCAAGATACTACTGCCTCGATTGCAAGACCTACTCGCCCTTTGCCAGAAACAAGGGAAGCGGATGGATCGAATTGATCCTGTACCTCTTCTACGTCGTCCCCGGAGTAATCTATTCCATATGGCGGCGAAGCGGGAACTCGAAAATGTGCCCCACCTGCAAGCAGACATCCCTCATCTCTTCCGAATCAGGTACGCACGTAAAGTGTCCTGACTGTGCTGAGCTGGTGCTCAAAGAGGCCAAGAAGTGCAAGCACTGTGGATGTGCACTTGTTCCGCAATAGCAACGGCAGGGCTCGGGTCAAGTCTTGATTATGCAGACAAGACCTGACCCTCTGTCCGACTCGGCAGGGCCGGAGACCGGGCGTCTTTCTTGTCAGACGCCGCCGGCTTCCGAACGTCGGTCAAAAGCCATGTCACGGGGCAGCAGCCTCAGGGGCTCAGTTGTGCCTGTTCCCCCGAGCTGCCGTCAGGTTTTGCGCAGCGCCAGCAGGCTGGCAACACCCGTGCCGGCGAACAGCAGGCCGGCCCAGACCTCGTAGGGCGCGCCCAGCAAGGTGTAGGCCGAGGCCTCGGAGCAGGAGGCCGTCACCATGAAGACCGAGGGCAGCAGGTTCTCCAGGTCCAGCGCGGTGAGGATGCGGTCGGCCAGGGTCATGTCGCAGGAGACCAGCTTGGCCACCACCTCATGCTGGTAGATGGCGGCCGTGAGCCCGGCCAGGGCCAGCAGGCCGCAGCCCAGCAGGCTGGCCTTGCGCAGCGCGGGCTGGCGCTTGGCCAGCCAGCCCAGGCCGGCGCAGGCGGTCAGCAGCAGGAAGATGCCGCGCTGCATCACGCACCAGGGGCAGGGCTTCACATTGAAGGCATGCTGGGCGATCAGCGCGAAGGCCACCGATCCCAGGCTGGCCAGCGCAATCACGCCGAGCGTGCGGGCCGGCAGTTTCGAGGGCGTCAGGAACATCAGGCGCCTTCGACCAACTCGGCAAGCAGATCAATCTCGACGCAAGCACCCAGCGGGATCTGCGCCACGCCAAAGGCCGCGCGGGCATGCTTGCCGGCCTCGTCACCAAACACCTCGGCCAGCAGCTCGGAGGCGCCATTGGTCACCAGATGGTGTTCGGTGTAGTCGGCCGTGCTGTTGACCAGGCTGGTGAGCTTGACGATGCGCTTGATCTTGTTCAGATCGCCCACGGCGGCATGCAGGGTGCCGATCAGGTCGATCGCCACGGCGCGCGCCGCCAGCTTGCCGGTGGCGGTGTCGGTGTCGCGGCCGAGCTGGCCCACCCAGGGCTTGCCGTCCTGCTTGGCGATATGGCCCGAGAGGAACAGCAGATTGCCGCTGCGCACAAAGGGCACATAGGCGGCCACCGGCACGGCCAGCGGCGGCGGCGTGATGCCAAGGGCGTTCAGGCGGTCATACACATTGTTGCTGGCGGTGGTGGCGCTCATGGCTGGTCGCAGACTCAAAAAGGGGTTAGAACTTTGGCGCGCATCCTACACCGGCAAGCCCTGCCGGCCGCGGCGCGCATGGGGAGTGAAACGCATGCATCGGGCCTGGACGGCGCCGCGTGCCTGGCACGGCGTGCTGCTGATGCTTTCCTGGCTGGGCGGCCTGGCGCTGCTGCAGCAATGCGCGCGTCTGCCGGCGCCGGCCGAGCTGGCGGGCCTACTGCTGCTGGTTGGGCTGGCCCTGGGCCTGGCGCGTCTGCTGCCCGCTTGGCGCTGGGGCCTGATCGCGCTGGCGCTCGCCCTGCTGGCCTTCTTGCAGGGCGCCTGGCGCGCCGAGCAGCGCCTCGCGCTCGATCTGCCCAGCGCCTGGGAGGGGCAGGATCTGCTGCTGCGCGGCCGCATCGCCTCGCTGCCTCAGGCGGTGCAGGGTTATGCCGGCGCGCCCGGTTGGCGCTTTGAGTTCGAGCCGGAGCCTGCGCCAAGCGAGCCACTGCATCTGCCATCGCGCCTGCTGCTGAGCTGGTATGGCGAGGCCGCCGGCCCCGCGCCCGCCGTGCAGGCAGGCGAACGCTGGCAGCTGCCGCTGCGTTTGCGCCGGGTGCACGGCCTGGCCAACCCCTTTGCCTTCGACCATGAGCTCTGGATGTTCGAGCGCGGCCTGCGCGCCACCGGGGTGGTGCGGCAAGGTTCTTCAGCCGCGCAGCGCCTGGCCGCCGCGCCCTGGTGGGCGCTGCTGCGCTGGCGCCAGGCCCTGCGCAGCGCCATCCAGCAGCAGCTCGGGCGCGACGCTGCCGCCAGTGCCGGCGTGCTGGCAGCGCTGAGCCTGGGCGACCAGGCCGCCATAACCCGGCATGAGTGGGAGCTGTTTCGCGACACCTCGGTCGCGCACCTGATGAGCATCTCGGGCCTGCACGTCACCATGTTTGCCTGGCTCGCCGCCGGCCTGGCGGCGCGCCTGTGGCGGCGCAGCGCCTGGCTGTGCCTGCGCCTGCCGGCGCCGCTGGCTGCCACAGCGCTGGGCGTGCTGGCGGCCTGGGCCTATGCGCTGTTTTCCGGCTGGGCCGTGCCCTCGCAGCGCACCGTCTGGATGCTGCTGGTGCTGGCGCTGTTGCGTCTGACCGGCTGGCGCTGGCCCTGGCCGATGTGCCTGCTGGCCTCGGCCTGCGTGGTCACCCTGCTCGATCCCTGGGCCATCGCCCAGCCGGGCTTCTGGCTCTCATTCGCCGCGGTGGGCCTGCTGATGGGTAGCGGCGGCGATACCAACCAGGCCGCGGGGTCAGGTCTTGCCAAGACCTTGCAGCAGAGCTTGCGCCAGGCCCTGCATGGTCAGTGGGTGGCCACGCTGGGCCTGGCGCCGCTGACCCTGCTGTTCTTCCAGCAGCTCTCGCTGGTGGGCCTGCTGGCCAATCTGCTCGCCATCCCGCTGGTGAGCTTTGTGATCACGCCGCTGGCCCTGCTGGGCGCCGCCTCGCCCTGGCTGTGGCAGTTGGACGCCTGGATCGTCAAGGGGCTGCTGGGCTATCTGGAATGGCTGGCGAGCTGGCCCCTGGCGGTATGGCGGGTGCCGGTCGCGCCGGCATGGGCGCAGTTGCTGGGCCTCTTGGGCGGCGCGCTGCTAGTGTTGCCGCTGCCCTGGCGCGCGCGCGGCCTGGGCCTGCTGCTGCTTGTTCCCCTGCTGTGGCCCGCGCCGGCGCGCCCCGGGCCGGGCGAGTTCGAACTGCTGGCGGCCGATATCGGCCAGGGCAATGCGGTGCTGGTGCGCACCGCCGGCCATGCCCTGCTGTACGACGCCGGCCCGCAATATGCCCCGGGCGTCGACGCCGGCCAACGCGTGCTGCTGCCGCTCTTGCGCGCCATCGGGCAGGGGCGGTTGGACCTGTTGCTGCTGAGCCATCGCGACCAGGACCATGTGGGCGGTGCCGGCTCGTTGCTGGCGGGCCTGCCGATCGCCGGGCTGCTCAGCTCGCTGGAGTCTGAACACCCGCTGCTGCAGCAGGGCGGCCCACCCGCGCAGCGCTGCGAGCGCGGCCAGCGCTGGATCTGGGACGGCGTGCAGTTCGAGCTGCTGCATCCCAGCGCCGCGGACTATGGGCAGCAGCCGGCCAAGAGCAATGCGCGCTCCTGCGTGCTGCGCATCAGCACGGCGGGCGGGCGCAGCGCCTTGCTGACCGGCGATATCGAGGCGGCCCAGGAGGCGCTGCTCTTGCAGCGCGAGGGCGCCGCGGGCCTGGCCAGCGAGGTGCTGCTGGTGCCCCACCATGGCAGCAAGACCTCGTCCACCGAGGCCTTCGTCGCCGCGGTGGCGCCGCGGCTGGCTATCGTGCAGGCCGGCTACCGCAACCGTTTTGGCCACCCGGCCCTGCCAAGCCTGGCGCGCTACCAGGCCCAGGGCAGCCAGCTGCTCACCAGCCCCTCATGCGGTGCCTGGGGCTGGCGCAGCCGCGATGGCGCCTGGTGGTGCCAGCGCGAACGCGAGCGGCGCTATTGGCATTGGCGGGATGATGGGCCGGGTCCGAGCGAAGCGGTGGGGCCGGAACTGGAGGTGGGGTATGGGTTCTGACGATTGACCGTGGTGTCAGGAGGCTGCAGTGGGTTATGACGGGCAAACTCCGGGTGCAGCGAGTCCGTCGGACGGACGAAGCGATTGAGGTCAAGTGGAAACCCATGAAGCAACCTAAAGAGTGCGCGTCTCACCATGAACCGGAGGGATTGGCGCGCCATATGCGGCCGGTGCGCGCTGCCTAGTGCTTGAGGCATCCCGCTGGTTGTCGTTGGCGGCGCGGGGCTGATAACTCACGGGCTTTGCGTCGAACTGCCAACCCCCCAAAGGGGGATGGGCAAACAGGACTTCGCCCGCGACATTCGCTGCCGAGTAGCAGTGACGCTCTGATAAACAGTTATCTGATGAGGCCGTGGCATGACAAAGAAACTTGCGAGAGTCCGCGCTGGTGCGCTGCTGGTGCTTGTCGCAGTTGCCGGCGCTTCGATCACCTACGCACAAGGCACAGAAAGCCTTGTCACGGATCCAGAGGGTACGGACACCAAGCCGCTGGTGCCGACGCGGCAGAAGGCCGCGCTGGCCGACTCCGGCGCTGGCGCTTTCTATCGCGAACAGACTCGACTGATTCGAGGCCACCAGGGGCCCAGCGCCCTGGATCATCAACTCTTTGGTGACCGGCTTGACTTGTACACCGGGGCCTTGCACTTCTTCCAAACCGATGTCAGCCTGCCAGGCAACAGCAGCCTTCCGGTCAGCATGGGGCGCCGGCGCGATGCGGGCTGGAGCAGCGGTGTCTATGGCCATTTCGGCGAATGGGAAAGCAATGTTCCCCGGCTGTCTGCCACCTACTCCAGCAAGAACGGCTGGGTGGGTCGCAGCGACAGCGGCGGCCGCTGCAGCAATTTTGGCGTGCCGGCACAGTTCAACGTCAGCCCTGTGGGACCATCCTTCAGTGGCTGGGCCTATTGGAGTGGCGTGTTCCTGCATGCACCCGGCGCCGAAGGTGCGGAGTTGCTCAGTACGCTGAGCGCCGACTCGCAGCCAAGCGATGGCAACAACTATCCGCTGAGCGCTGCTGGCAACTGGAAGCTGCGTTGCCTGGCCAGCATTGCCAATGGGTCCGGCGAGGGCTTTCTTGCCTTGAGCCCCGAAGGCGTCCAGTACCGCTTCGACTGGATGGCCTCGCGCAAGGTGGCGGGGCTGTCGGCAGGACTGCGCGGCGGCATGGAACGCAGCGAATTCTGGTTGATGCCCACCCTGATCACGGATCGCTTCGGCAACACGGTGAGCTATAGCTACGACGCGGCCAACCCCTGGAAGCTGCTGAGGATCGAAGCAAGCGATGGGCGACGGCTCACCATGAGCTATGTACCCGGCAGCGGTGTTGGCGGTGAGCCGGCACAGATCAGCAGCGTCAGCGACGGTACCCGTACCTGGACCTATCAGTACAGCAGCGCGCCAGCGCTCAAGTCCGTCAGTAGGCCTGACGGCAGTCAGTGGCAATTCCAGCTGGAGGGCTTGGACCCCCAGGGCTGGCAAGCGGTGGGCGACACCAATATCTGCGACGACATCCCAGCCTATCCGCCCTCACCGGACTTCACGGGCACCATCACCCACCCGTCCGGGGCGGTAGGCAGGTTTGTCACCCGCTGGGTCAACCATCAGCGCTACAAGACCCCCAATAAGTGCTGGTATGTAGGGCCTGGCGACGCGACCAACCAGGCGCGTTACGACCCGTATCCGCGCACTTGGTGGACACAGTCCCTGGCGGAAAAGCACATCAGCGGCCCCGGACTCGACGCCCAGCGCTGGACCTATGCGTGGCAGGACAACGGCAGCGCCGTAGGCACCAAGCAGGTGCTGGTCACGGATCCGCTCAACCAGGTCACCCGCCATACCTATGGCGCCACCTACAACCTCAACGAGGCGCAGCAGCTTGGCATCGATGAAGGCTGGAATGGCAGCACCGCCCTGCGCAGCACACAGCTGCGCTACCGAGCCACCAACGCCGCGCCATACTATGACTCCTACGGCATCAGCGCACTGAAGAGCAGCAATCCCCTGTCCACGATGCGCCGGCCGGTGGACCGCAAGGAGGTGCTGCAGCAAGGCATCAGCTTCCTCTGGGAGGCCAGCGCCTTCGACACCTTCGCCCGCCCCATCAGCGTCACCCGCTCCAGCAGCCTGGGCTACAGCCGCACCGAGACAAGCAGCTACTTTGACCACAGCGCTCTCTGGGTGCTCGGGCAGATCGCCAACATCAGCTCGGCAGGCTTGGTAATGCTGAGCAACGACTACGACCCGAGCAAGGCCACGCTGAGTGCGACCCGGCGCTTTGGCGTCCTGCAGCACAGCTTCGGCTATCACCCTGACGGCAACCTGGCCAGCCGTACCGACGGCCGGCTCAACAGCACCACCTTTGCCAGCTACAAGCGCGGCGTGCCGCAGAGCGTGCGCTATCCCAACGGCGCCAGTGAGAGTGCCGTCGTCAACGACCTGGCCCAGGTTATCAGCCTGAGCGACGCGGCGGGCTACACCACCGGCTACGGTTACGACGCCATGGGGCGTCTGGCCAGCATCACCCCTCCTTCGGGCTGGGCCGCGTCAAGCCTGACGTTCGAGCCGGTGAGCTTTGAAGAGTTTGGTCTGGCTGCCGGCCATTGGCGGCTAACAGTCAGCCAGGGCAATGCGCGCCATGTCAGCTACTACGATGCCCTATGGCGACCGGTGATGACGCGCAGCTTCGACGCCGCGGATGAGGCCGGCACGCGCAAGGTCAGCGTGACCCAGTACGACGCCCTGGGCCGCATCGCCTACCAAAGCTACCCTCAGCGGGACGCTGCCAGCGTCAACAGTGCCCTGCCTGCCGGCAGGCGCAGCTCGTATGACGCGCTCAACCGCCCCCTGCTGGCGCAGGCGGACAGCGAGTTGGGTGTGCTGAACACGAGCACGCTGTACCTCGGCGGCTTCCTGACGCAAACCACCAACCCGCGCAACAAGGTCAGCACGCAGGGATTTCAGGCCTTTGACAGTCCCGACGAGGCGCGCCTTGCGTCCGTCAGCGCCCCTGCCGGGGTGAGCCTGAGCGTTGCCCGCGACAGCTTTGGCAAGCCCACCGGCATTACACGCAGCGGCAGCTACAACGGACAGGCGCAAAGCCTGACACGCCGCTATGTATACGACACCGGCCAGCGACTTTGCAAAACCGTCGAGCCCGAAATTGGCGCCACCGTGCAGGACTACGACGCCGCCGGCAATCTGGCCTGGCGTGCGCCCGGTCAAAACCTGCCCGGCGCCAACAGCTGCGACACCGCCAGCGTGCCCGCTGCGGCCAAGATCAGCTACACCTACAGCGCGCTGAATCAGCTGCAAAACACCAGCTACGGCGACGGCAGCCCTGGCGTCACGCGCAGCTACACGCCGGACGGCCTGCTCCAAACCGTGGCCAGCAACGGCGCCACCTGGACCTATGGCTACAACAGCCTGCGCCTGCTGAGCAGCGAGACGCTGAACTACGGCGGGCAGAACTACGCGCTGGGTTGGGGCTATGACAGCCTGGGCAACCTGAGCTCGCTCACCTATCCCAACAACAGCAGCGTGGCCTACAGCACCAACGCCTTGGGTCAGGCCAGGGCGGTCAGCGGCTATGCCAGCGCCGTGAGCCACCACCCCAATGGCGCGGTGGCCGGCTACACCCTGGCCAACGGCATCGCCCACAGCCTGAGCCAGAACACACGCGGCCTGCCACTGCTGAACCGCGATGCCGGTGTGCTGCAGGACCTCTATGCCTACGACGCCAATGGCAATGTGTCCAGCATCACCGACCAGCAGGAGGGTGTTTTCAGCCGCACGCTGGGTTATGACGATCTGGACCGGCTCATCAGTGCCAACGCCGCCAATGTCTGGGGCAATGCCAGCTATGGCTATGACGCGCTGGACAATCTGCGCAGCGCCGTGGTGGGCACGCGCAACAGCACGCTCAACATCGACGCCGCCCGCAATCTGCTCAGCAGCGTGGTCACCAACGGCGGCAGCACGCTCTATGGCTACGACGTGCTGGGCAATTTGCGCAGCAAGGGGCAGCAGAGCTTTGGCTTCGACCTTGGCAACCGGCTGACCACCTCCAGCCTGGGCGGCAGCTATGCCTACGACGGTCTGGGCCGTCGCATCAAGGTGCAAAGCAGCGACGGCAGCACGCGCATGCAGGTCTATAGCCAGGCCGGACAGTTGCTCTGGGCTACCAGCAGCGGCGGGCCGCGCCCGGCCAGCAGCACCGCCTATGTGTACCTGGGCGGCAAACAGATCGCGGAAACCAGCAACGGCGTGACCCAGTATGTGCACACCGATGGCCTGGGCAGTCCGGTGGCGCATACCAACAGCAGCGGTGCCATTCTCAATCGCAGCCGCTTTGAGCCCTATGGCTATGTGGCGCAAGGCACCAAGCCCAGCGCTGGCACCAGCGTGATCGGCTTCACCGGCCATGTGCAGGATGCCGAGACGGATCTGGTGTACATGCAGCAGCGCTACTACGACCCGATTGCGGGGAGGTTCTTGAGCGTGGATCCGGTGATGACGGATGCGGCGACTGGGAAGTCGTTTGGGCGGTATCACTACGGCGAGAACAACCCCTACAAATTTGTCGATTCGGATGGACGTGCCCCGCATCTTATTGACGAGGATCGTGGTGGTGTGCGGGCAGGTTCGGCAGACTTGCTGTCCGCAAGGGGATTGGATGGCGGACCGGTTCGGCAGTCGGTACAGACATCACGAGCGAACCTGGTGGAAGCTCGCAATGAACTTTCCCAACGCGCTGCCACTCGCGAAGCGAAACGGTTGGCAGATATTCCGACAAGCCAACAACCGGTGAGTCAAACAAGTGGCCGCGCCCAAGACGGCACCCAAGTTGGGCGTCAGCAGACCTTTGAGGTACCAAAAGCCGGTGGAGGCACAGAGGCAAAATCCGTACAGGTATCTCGCGATCAAGTTGGATCGCACGCCGGAATGCCGCAAATTGAAGCCGGGAAAGTAAAACCCGGCGGGCAAGTGGACTCAGCAGGGCGACCACGCATCCAAAATGAAGGCAAGGTGCGCGTCGATTTCGAACCAAAAAAGAAGCAGGAGTAATTCGATGCCAGCGGAAAAGCACAGTCGCGAGATGCTGCGTAAAAGAAGAACCCACCTACTGGAAGCAGCAACCCTGCAGGACATGCGCTCGCGTTACGGGCCTGAACTTGCGGCGATAGTAAGCAAGGCAACAGGGACAGAACTATCCGTGGATGCCTTTGACCACAACGCGGCAACACCAAGCTGTTTCGAATGGCCCGTCAAAGTGGAGGACGCTCCAGGACTGGCACTTGCCTATGTAGGGCGTGCAAAAGCTAAACAGCTGTTGGAGTGCCTCGCACTGCGACTTAGGGCGGTTCGTGGGCGACTTGGCTTCCACGACAAACGATACTTCGGACTGAGCAGTGTCATTGACGTGCCGTTGTGTTCACTGCTTTTGATTGCAGAAGCAGCCAATGATTCGCCAATCCTATACCTGGAGTACCCGCAGGGCGCAATCCTCGTTGACTACTACCAGTCGCCCGGGAGCGAACCATACAGTGTGATGATTCAAGGCACAGCGCTTGTCTCGGTAGCAAGAGAATGTTTTGAGCACGCCATTAGGCCTCTGAAATCGCCCACATAACTACTGCGGCAACTTGAATCGCACGGGGCCTGCGGACTGGTGGTCAACATCGGCGCGGTGGTCATGACCATGCTTCGACCGTACCAGGGGCGCCCCGACGCGCGCGGACGCCGGTTCATGGCCGGTTTCCCCGGCGCCTTTACCGACAAACTACTGGGTTGACGGGTCAAAGAGCTCTGCTGAATTCTCAGGCGACAAGTCTGTCGCCGAGCACATCTTTCACTCCGTCAGCTATGTTGCCGTGGCGGTGCTGATCTGCGCGCCGCTCTTTGCCTGGCTGATGCAGCAACCTATCGAGCGCATGGGCGCGCTCAATATCGCCATCTCGGTGATCGCGGTGTGCTGGAACATGCTTGTCACGCGCGCAGGACCGGCTGCTTGCCCGCTGGCGACAGGAGAAGACCTGGTGGGTGCGCATCGCCCACGCGGCCGCCTTCGAGGGCGGCCTCACCATCGCCGCGGTCACGCTGGCCACGTGGTGGCTGCACATCAGCTACTGGCATGTCTTCTTGCTGGACGCGGTGATCTTGCTGTTCTTCATGCCCTACGCTGTGGTCTACAACTGGGCTTACGACATGGTGCGCGCAAGGTGGCTGCACCGAGCGGCGTGACCCGGATGCGTCGCCGAGGCGGTGCAGCATGAAGCTCATTCTGCCGCTCCTGATGTGATAGGCGAATGTGTTACTGGCGCGCCCGCCGCCCGCCAGGCCGCCAGCGTGCGCCCCAGCTCGATCACCGCCATCGCGTAGTAGCTGGACCAGTTGTAGCGCGTCAGGGCATAAAAATTCTCGCTGCCGGCCACATAGCTGGGCGCCGCGTCGCCGTTCTGCAGCTCGATCACCGCCAGCAGGCCGGCATGGGCCTGGCCGGCCTCGGCCAGGCGGGCACCCTGTTCGGCCAGTTGCGCGGCCGTGAAGCTGGGCTTGATGTCGGGCGCCAGCAGGGTGGCGCGCGCCGCGGTGTCGACCGGCAGCGCGATCTCGAAATGCGTAGTCAAACCGCGCTGCCAGCCGTGATTGGCGAGGAAGTTGGCCACCGAGCCGATCGCGTCCTCGGGGCTGGCGATCAGGTCGATGTGGCCGCTGGCATCGAAGTCCACCGCATGGCGGTTCCAGCTGCCGGGCATGAACTGGCCATAGCCCAGCGCGCCGGCATAGGAGCCCTTCACGCCCAGCGGGTCCAGGCCCTCGCGCTGGCACAGCAGCAGGAACTGCCGCAGTTCCTCGCGGAAGAATTCGCTGCGGTCCTTGCGGCCGGGCGGGAAATCGAAGCTCAGGGTGGCGAGCGCGTCGATGACGCGAAAGCCGCCCATGATCTGGCCGTAAAAGGTCTCCACGCCGATGATGCCGGCGACGATCTCGGCCGGCACGCCATAGCGCTCCTCGGCGCGCGCCAGGGCCGCCTCATGCTGCTGCCAGAAGGCCAGGCCGGCGGCCAGGCGACGCGGCTCGACGAAGCGGGCGCGGTAGGCCGCCCAGTCCTTGGCCGTGCCCACCGGCGGCGGCATGATGAGCTGCTGCACGCGGGGCTGGCGCTGCGCCTGGGCCAGCAGGCGGCGCAGCGCGGCGGGCTCGTAACCCAGCTCTTGCGCATGCTGCTCGGCAAAGCGCATCACATCGGCGCGCTCGCCATAGGCTTGCGGTGCGGCGGCTTTGGCATGTTTGGCGGCATGCTTGCGCACCGGCTTGGCCTGGGCCGCTTGGGCAGTCAGGCAGGTGGCGAGCAGAAGGGAGGAAAAAAGTGCAAGGCGTGGGCGCAAGGCGAGGCTACTTTCGGTTCGGATGCTGGCGAAGTTGGCGGCGCAGCGGTGCCGCCGCGCGGGCGAATTCTCGCTGCCATTGGCGGCGCGCCAGCGCGCCGGCCTGGGCGCTGCCCGCCGCATAGCGGCTGCGCTCCAGCTCCAGCAGCAGCTCGGCCAGGGGCGCGGCCGCACTGCCATGCCTGGCCCTCAGCAGCTCGGCCCATTGGCGCAGGCCCTGGTGGGTCTGGGCGGCAATGCCCAGGCGCGCGAGTTGCTGCATCAGCCATTGGCGCTGGCGCGACCAGGCGTCGTGCGGGCGCGCCTGCCAGCTGGCCCACAGCCCCCCGGCCGCGGCGGCCAGTGCGATCAGGCCGGCGCTGAGCTGGCCCAGGGCGCTCCAGTCGGGCGCGCTCCAACCCAGGCGCTTGAGCAGGTCGAACTGGTCGCTGCGCGCATAGCCCAGCACGGCCTGCTGCCAGCGGTTGTTGACGGTTTCCCAGGCGCGCCGCATCTGCAGCCAGAGGGCGGGGTTGACCTGGCCGAGCGCGCCGGCCAGCGGCCCCGGCGCCGGGCGCAGCGCCTGGCCGCCGCGGATGCGCTCGGGCGCCACCGCGGCGGTGGGGTCGGCGCGCAACCAGCCGCGGCCGGCCACCCAGTATTCGGCCCAGGCATGGGCCTGGCTGTTGCGCACCACCAGATAGCCGTCCTGCAGCTCGGCGTCGGCGCCCTGGAAGCCGGTCACGACCCGCGCCGGCACGCCCATGGCCCGCATCAGCACCACAAAGGCGGAGGCGAAATGCTCGCAAAAACCCAGGCGCCGGTCGAACCAGAACTCGTCCACCAGGTGCGGGCTGGTCTCGCCGTAGCGGCCCGGCGCGAGTGTGTAGATGTACTCCTCGCTGCGTACATGGGCCAGCACCGCATCCGCCAGGGCAACGGGCAGGCGGGCCGGGTCCAGGCCGGCGAAGCGCGGCTGGCGGCGCAGCTCGCTGGCCCAGCCAAGGCTGCGCGGGTTGTGGCCGGGCGGCAGTTCCAAGTAGGGCTGCAGGCCCAGGTCGGCTTGCAGCGGGCCGACGCGGTAGTCCAGGTAGGCGCTGGCCTGCAGGCGCAGGCGTTCGGTGATGGGGCGCGGCGCCTGCCATTGCAGCTCCGGGCCGCGCCGCAGGCTCAGCTCGCCCGCCTGCAGCTCGCTGCCCGGCGCTTCGGGGCTCATCTCCAGCAGCGGCACCACCGCCAGCCGCAGCGGCTCCAGCGTGAGCTCGTAGCGCAGGCGCGGGCCGGCCACCTCGGGCTGGGCGACGCTGCTTCGGCCTAACTGGCTGAATGCATCGCCGGCCGGGCGCGCGCGCCAGGTCCGGCCGTCGAACTGCGTCAGCACCGGGCCGCGAAAGTACAGCGCCCAGGGCGGTGGCAGTGCTGCGCCGGGCTCGAAGCGCAGCCGCAGCGCGATGCTGTCGTCGTTGGCCAGCTCGGCCACGCCGCCGAACTCCATCTGGTTGGACAGGCCGGTGCGGCCGGTGGCTTCGCTGGGCACGCCCCAGAGCGGCGCGATGCGCGGGAACAGCAGGTACAGCGCCACCATCAGGGGCAGGCCCCACAAGGTGTTGCGCGCGGCGTGGCGCGCCGCCAGGCGCAGGTGCGGTTGGCCCACCGGCATCTGCGCCAGGATCAGCGCGGCCAGCAGGCCCCAGACGGTGGCCAGGGTCCACAGCGCGGTGAGCAGGGACTGCGAGTAGAGGAACTGCGTCAGCACAAGGAAGAAGCCGAGGAAGAACACCACGAAGGCATCGCGGCGCGCGCGCAGCTCCATGGTCTTGAGCGCCATCAGCATCACCAGCATGGTCAGCCCGGGTTCGCGGCCCACCAGCCGGTGGTGCGTCAGCAGGGTCAGGCCCATCACCAGCAGCAGCGCCGCCAGCAGCGTCCAGCGCCCCGGCAGCGCCGCGCTGCGCCAGGCCAGCAGGCCGCGCCACAGCAGCACCAGGGCGGTGATGGCGCTGCTCCACAACGGCAGATGCTCGGCATGCGGCGCCACCGCCGCGGCGATCACCGCCAGCAGGAAGAGGGTGTCGCGCGCCTCGCGCGGCAGCGGCTTCATGCGCGCTCCTTGGCGCGCGCCAGCAGTTCCAGGCAGGCCTGGCGGTGCGCTGCTCCGCTGGCGGGCCCGAGGGTCTCGCCGCCCAGGCGCAGGCCATAGGGCAGGGCTAGCGCGTCGGCGCGCAGCACCCAGGCGCACAGGCGCGACAGCCGCGCCTCCCAGGCCAGGCCCTGGGTCTGGCCCAGCTCCAGCCAGAGCTCGTGGCCGCGCGGGCTGCGCGTGTCGCGCACCCAGAGCTGGGCATCGGCGTCACCGGCCTGGGCGGCCTTCTTCCAGAGAATCTGGCGCGGCGAGTCGCCGCGGCGGTAGCCGCGCACCTCGTCCAGGTCCTGCCCGGGCAGGGGCGCGAGCGGCATGGCGCGCTGCGGGTCCGCCGCACCACTGCCGGCCGGCAGCGGCGGGCAGGGCTGCTCGGGCGCGGGGTAGACCCAGACCTGGCTGGCCGGCCGCCACACGCTCCAGGCGCCGAACAGGCCGAAGGGGAAGCGCGTCTCGATGCGCAGCGTGGGCAGCGCATGCAGGCCGCGCCGCGGCATCGGCAGGCGCAGCTGCAGCTGGCTGTGGCCCTGCGCGGGCACGTCGGTCCAGGCGCGCTGTTCGGCGCGCTGCTCGGCGGCGCGCAGCCCGATGCCGTAGCGCGCCGCGCCGGCGTTGTGCAGGCGGATCTGCAGGCCGGCCTCGGCGCCAGCGAACAGCGGCGCGGGGGCGCGCAGGTCAAGGCTTAGGCCGCGCAGATTCGCATGCGTCACATGCATCGAGACAAAGCCCGCGCCGGTGAGCAAAAAGGTCAGCAGATAGCCCAGGCTGAGCTGCTCGTTGATGGAGGCCAGCAAGAGCAGCAGCAGGGTGGCGCAGAAGAACAGGCCCGGGCGGCTGGGCAGGATGTAGATATTGCGCTGGACCATCAGATGGGTGTCGCTGGGCGGGTGGCGCAGCGACCACCAGGCCTGGAAGCGCTGGCGCGGCTTGCTCAGCATGGCACCGTCAGGGGATGGGCAGCGCTTCGATCATGGCGCGCACCTGCTCGCGCGCGCCGCGCCCGCTGCTGGCGCGCGGCGTGAGGCGGTGCGCGATGGTCTGCGGCAGGATCGCCTGCACGTCCTCGGGCGAGACATAGTCGCGCCCGCTCAGCAAGGCCTTGGCGCGCGCGGCGCGCAGCACCGCCAGGCCGGCGCGCGGGCTCAGGCCCTCGGTGAACCATTGGCCGGACCGGGTGGCGGCGAGCAGGGCCTGCAGATAGTCCAGCAGCGCATCGGCGGCATGCACCTGCAGCACCGCCTGCTGTGCCGCCAGCACCTGGGCCGGCGTCATCACCGCTTGCAGCGCGCGGATCGCGGCGCGGCTGTCCTGGCCCTGCAGCAGTTCGCGCTCCGAGGCGCGGTCGGGGTAGCCCAGGCTGATGCACATCAGGAAGCGGTCCAGCTGCGATTCGGGCAGCGGGTAGGTGCCCAGCTGCTCGCTGGGGTTCTGTGTGGCGATCACGAAGAAGGGTTGGGGCAGGGCATGGCTGGTGCCGTCGGCGCTGACCTGGAACTCCTCCATCGCCTCCAGCAGCGCGCTCTGCGTCTTCGGGCCGGCGCGGTTGATCTCGTCGGCCAGCAAGACCTGTGCGAATACCGGACCGGGATGGAAGCGGAATTGACCGCCGTTTTCCTTTTCGTAAATGCTCACGCCCAGCAGGTCGGAGGGCATCAGGTCGGCGGTGAACTGCACGCGCGAGAACTGCAGGCCCATCGAGCGCGCCAGCGTATGCGCCAGCGTGGTTTTGCCCACCCCCGGCATGTCCTCGATCAACAAATGTCCACCGGCAATCAAACAGGCCACGCAGTCGGCCACCTGCGCCGATTTGCCTTTGATGATCGTGCTAATCTGGTGCTGCAATGCCTGGAGTTGGTGCGCCAGCGCGGACTGCGAGTCTCGTTGCGTCATGCGGCGCACCTTAACCCAAAACTCAGAAGTACGAGGTTTTCGCCCGCATGTCCACCGCCTATCTCAGCCACCCTGATTGCCGCCGTCACGACATGGGCGCCGGCCACCCGGAATGCCCGCAGCGCCTGGACGCGATCGAGGACTGGCTGATCGCCCACGGCCTTGACGTGGCCCTGGCCAGGCACGACGCACCGCAGGCGCGCATCAGCGATGTGGAGCTCGCGCACACCCATGGTTATGTGGCGGAGCTCCGCGACACGCTGGAGACCCTGGCCGCCAGTGGCGAGACGCGCGCCGTCGACCCCGACACCATCGCCAACCCCTATACCTGGGCCGCGGCGCTGCGCGCCGCCGGCGCCGCCGTGCGCGCCACCGATCTGGTGCTAGACCGCCAGGCCGAGAACGCGTTTTGCGCGGTGCGCCCGCCCGGCCACCATGCCACGCGCGACCAGAGCATGGGTTTTTGTTTCTTCAACAATGTGGCGATCGCGGCGCGCCATGCGCTGGATGTGCGCGGCCTCAAGCGCGTGGCGGTGGTGGACTTCGACGTCCACCATGGCAACGGCACCGAGGACATCCTGGCCGGCGACGAACGCGTGCTGATGGTGAGCATCTTCCAGCATCCGCTCTATCCCTTCTCGGGGGCGGTTCCCAAGGGCGAGAACATGGTCAACCTGCCCATCCCACCCTATACGCGCGGCGCCGAGGTGCGCGAAATGATAGAGGCCCAGTGGATGCCGGCGCTGGAGCGTTTCCGGCCCGAGATGATCTTCATCTCGGCCGGCTTCGATGCGCACCGCGAGGACGATCTCGGCCAGCTTGGCCTGGTGGAGGCCGATTACGAATGGATCACCATGCGGGTGAAGGACATGGCCGAGCGCCATGCCCAGGGCCGCATCGTCTCGGTGCTGGAGGGCGGCTACCATCTCGGGGCCCTGGCGCGCAGCGTCGGCGTCCATTTGCGGGTGCTGGCTGGCGTCTGAACTCCGAGTCGACGAATTGAATCAGACCTTCAGTTTTGAAGAGCTGCAGGCCCTGCTGGCCTCGCTGCTCAGCCCCTCCGCACTTGCCGAACTGGGCCTGTTGCTGGCCTGCATGGGCCTGGCCTGGCTGATCGTCTGGCGCCTCAAACAGCGCGTGCAGCAGCGCGCCCGCTCGGTGCTGCTGGGCAGTCATGTGGTGGACGGCGTGCTGTTCCCGGTGCTGGCGCTCTTGCTGGCCCTGGGCGCGCGACGCGCCATCCCGCTGTTAGGCCTGAAGCTGGCGGTGTTCAAGCTCATCATCCCGGTGCTGACCTCGCTGGTGGTGATTCGCCTGATCGCGCGCGTGCTGCGCGCCGCCTTGCCCGGCTCGGGCTGGATCCGGCTGCTCGAGCGCAGCGTTTCCTGGCTGGCCTGGGGCGGCTCGATCCTGTGGATCGTCGGCGTGCTGCCGATGGTGATGGACGAGCTGGACGATGTGCGCTGGAAGGTCGGCGCCACCCAGGTTTCGCTGCGCGCCATGATCGAGGGCGGCCTCACCGCGGCCTTTGTGCTGGTGCTGGCGCTGTGGATCTCCTCGGCCATCGAGCAGCGCCTCTTGCGCAACACCAGCGTCGACCTGTCGATGCGCAAGATCGCCGCCAACCTGACGCGCGCGCTGCTGATGTTCATCGGCCTGCTGGTGGCGTTGACCGCCGCCGGCATCGACCTCACCGCCCTGGGCGTGCTGGGCGGTGCCTTGGGCGTGGGCATAGGCTTCGGCCTGCAGAAGCTGGCCGCCAACTATGTGTCGGGTTTCGTGATCCTGGCCGAGCGCTCGCTGCGCATCGGCGACATGGTCAAGGTGGACAACTTCGAGGGCCGCATCAGCGACATCAAGACCCGCTACACGGTGATACGCGCGCTCAACGGCCGCGAGGCCATCATCCCCAACGAGACCCTGATCACGCAGCGGGTGGAGAACTCATCGCTGGCCGACCCGCAGGTGCTGCTCGGCACCACCGTGCAGGTGGCCTATGGTTGCGACGTCGCGGCGGTGATGGCGCAGCTGGCCGAGGTGGTGGGCAAGGTGCCGCGCGTGTTGACGCAGCCCGGGCCGGCGGTGCACCTCAGCAACTTTGCCGCCGACGGGCTGGAGCTGAGCGTGATGTTCTGGATTGCCGATCCCGAGAACGGGCAGGGCGGCGTGCGCTCCGATGTGAATCTGGCCATACTGCGCTGCCTGAATGCGCTGGGGGTAGAGATTCCCTACCCCCAGCGGGTTGTGCATCAGGTCCAGCCGCCTGCCACTCAGAGCGCGGCTCAGAGCGCCAGTTGACCGGCGCGGTAGCTGCGCCGCCAATGCCAGGTCAGCCCGGCAGCGCCCAGCAACAGCGCGCCGCTCAGGGCGCCCGGCCCATTGAGCCCGAACAAGGCCCAGCAGGCCGCGCCCGCGCCGGCATACAGCGCCGGCAACTTCTCATACCAGTAGGCTGAAATCCACATCCCTCACATCCCTCGACTGTTGCGATTCGTCGTGGATGCTGGCGCTGGCCGCTTGGGCTCATGGTTGGTGTCGCCGCATCCATGGGATGGATCTTCGCTTCTAGGGGCTTGCCAAGCCCATCCCCCTAGAGTAGGAGAAGCCCCCCCGCGATCATGGGGGGCTGGGAGGTCAAGCCGGCAAGCGGGCGAGCGCCTCAGGCCGCGTTGACGGGGATCCCCACCGGCTTGCCGCCGGCAATGCGCTGCTGCCATTCGGCCGGGCCGGTGATGTGGGCGCTGGTGCCGCCGGCGTCCACCGCCACGGTGACGGGCATGTCGACCACGTCGAACTCGTAGATCGCTTCCATGCCCAGGTCGGCAAAGCCCACCACCGGCGCGGCCTTGATCGCCTTGCTGACCAGATAGGCGGCGCCGCCCACCGCCATCAGGTAGGCGCTCTGGTTGTCCTTGATCGCGTCGATGGCGATCTGGCCGCGCTCGGCCTTGCCCACCATGGCGATCAGGCCGGTCTGTTCGAGCATCATGCGGGTGAACTTGTCCATGCGGGTCGCGGTGGTCGGGCCGGCCGGGCCCACCACCTCGTCGCGCACCGGATCGACCGGTCCCACGTAATAGATCACGCGGTTGGTGAAGTCCACCGGCAGCTTTTCGCCCTTGGCGAGCATGTCCTGGATGCGCTTGTGCGCGGCGTCGCGGCCGGTCAGCATCTTGCCGTTCAGCAGCAGGGTGTCGCCGGGCTTCCAGCTCGCCACCTCGGCCTTGGTGAGGGTGTTCAGATCAACGCGACGGCTCTTGTTGTAGTCGGGTGCCCAATGCACATCGGGCCACAGATCCAGGCTGGGCGGCGTCAAGTAGCTGGGGCCCGAACCGTCGAGCACGAAATGCGCGTGGCGGGTGGCCGCGCAGTTGGGGATCATCGCGATCGGCTTGGACGCTGCATGAGTCGGGTAGGTCTTGATCTTGACGTCCAGCACCGTGGTCAGACCGCCCAGGCCCTGCGCGCCTATGCCCAAGGCGTTGACCTTCTCGTAGAGCTCGATACGCAGTTCTTCGAGCTTGTTCTGCGGGCCGCGTGCCAGCAGCTCGTACATATCGATGTCGTCCATCAGGGCTTCCTTGGCCAGCAGCGCGGCCTTCTCGGCCGTGCCACCCACGCCTATGCCCAGCATGCCCGGCGGGCACCAGCCAGCGCCCATGGTGGGCACGGTCTTGAGCACCCAGTCGACGATGTTGTCGCTCGGGTTGAGCATATAGACCTTGCTCTTGTTCTCCGAGCCGCCGCCCTTGGCCGCGACGATCACGTCCACCTTGTTGCCGGGCACCACCTCCATGAAGACCACCGCGGGCGTGTTGTCCTTGGTGTTCTTGCGCTCGAAGATCGGGTCCGAGAGCACCGAGGCGCGCAGCTTGTTGTCGGGATGGTTGTAGGCACGGCGCACACCCTCGTCGATCGCATCCTGGATCGAGCCGGGGAAGTCGCCCCAGCGCACGTCCATGCCGATCTTCAGGAACACGTTGACGATGCCGGTGTCCTGGCAGATCGGGCGGCGCCCCTCGGCGCACATGCGGCTGTTGGTGAGGATCTGCGCGATCGCATCCTTGGCCGCCGCGCTCTGCTCGCGCTCGTAGGCGCGCGCCAGATGCTGGATGTAGTCGGCGGGGTGGTAGTAGCTGATGTACTGCAGGGCGGCGCTAACGCTGTCGACCAGATCGTTGTAGCGGATGGTGGTACTCATGGGGCGTTCCGGGAGGGAGGTGTTGAAGCTCGGCTCAGTGTACGAGGCGCAGCTGACTCAATGCTTGTCGTCCGGCGCGTGGTGGGCCAGCAGCCGGTCGGTCATCGCGATCGCCATCGCCGAGAGCAGGAAGGCGATGTGGATCAGGGTCTGCCACAGCAGCGTCTTCTCGGCGTAGTTGTCGGCGTTGATGAAGGTCTTGAGCAGGTGGATGGACGAGATGCCGATGATGGCGGTGGCCAGCTTGACCTTGAGCACCGAGGCGTTCACATGGCTGAGCCATTCGGGCTGGTCGGGATGGCCCTCGAGGTTCATGCGCGAGACAAAGGTCTCGTAGCCGCCCACGATCACCATGATGAGCAGGTTGGAGATCATCACCACGTCGATCAGGCCCAGCACCACCAGCATGATGATGGTTTCGTTGAGCTTGAGCGGGCCGGCGTCGGCCTTGTAGCCGATGCTCTTGACCAGCATCTCGAGCGCGGCGCTGTTGCCGAAGGCGGCCTCGATGAGGTGCACCAGCTCGGTCCAGAACTGGAACACGTAGACGGCTTGAGCCAGGATCAGGCCCAGGTAGAGCGGCAGCTGCAACCAGCGGCTGCCGAAGATCAGTTTGGGCAGCAGGCCGAGCTTGGGATTGGTTTGGCTTTGGGAACTCATTGGTAACTCTCGTGGCTGTTGGCGGCGGATTCTAGTGAGAGCATGTGACTGTCACTGCGGTGACGGCAGAATGTCTTCTACAAGAGTAAGCGGTTCGTCAGATGCGGGCCGCACAGTAGCGCCCAGCGCTTTATTTCAATTCTGAGACCAGGAGAGAGACACCATGAGCAATTCACCCGCAACGCTGTATCTGCCCTCGGAGGCCGCGGCGAAGACGGCCCATGTCTCGGGCATGGCGGCCTATGAGGCCCTGGTCCAGGAGGCAGCAAGCGATTACGAAGGCTATTGGGGGCGGCTGGCGCGCGAGTTCCTGAGCTGGAAGACGCCCTTCACCAAGGTGCTCAACGACAGCGAGGCGCCGTTCTTCAAGTGGTTCGAGGACGGCACGCTGAACGTCTCGTACAACTGCCTGGACCGCAATATCGAGGCGGGCAAGGGTGACAAAACCGCCATCATCTTCGAGGCCGATGGCGGCGAGGTCAGCAAGGTCACTTACAGCGAGCTGCTCGCCAAGGTGTCGCAACTGGCGAATGCGCTGAAGGCGCGCGGCGTGAAGAAGGGCGACCGCGTCGTCATCTACATGCCCATGTCGGTGGAGGGCGTGGCCGCCATGCAGGCCTGCGCCCGCATCGGCGCGACGCATTCGGTGGTGTTCGGCGGCTTCTCGGCGCAGAGCCTGCGCGACCGCGTCCAGGACGCCGGCGCGGTGATGGTGATCACCGCCGACGAGCAGGTGCGCGGCGGCAAGCAACTGCCGCTCAAGGCCATCGTCGACGAGGCCCTGGCCGACAACGCCTGCCCCTCGCTCAAGGACGTGATCGTCTATCAGCGCACCGGCGGCAAGATCGACTGGGTGCAGGGCCGCGACCTGTGGCTGCACGACCTCATCCAGGGGCAGGCCAGCAGCTGCGAGCCCGAATGGGTGGGGGCCGAGCATCCGCTCTTCCTGCTCTACACCTCGGGTTCCACCGGCAAGCCCAAGGGCGTACAGCACAGCACCGGCGGCTACCTGCTGCATGCGGCGCTGACCACCAAATGGACCTTCGACCTGAAGGACGACGACGTGTTCTGGTGCACCGCCGACATCGGCTGGGTCACCGGCCATACCTACATCAGCTACGGCCCGCTGGCGCTGGGCGGCACCGAGATCGTGTTCGAGGGCGTGCCCACCTACCCGGACGCCGGCCGCTTCTGGAACATGATCCAGAAGCACAAGGTCAGCATCTTCTACACCGCGCCCACCGCGATCCGCTCGCTCATCAAGGCGGCCGAGAGCAACGAGGCCGTGCATCCGAAGAACTACGACCTGAGCTCGCTGCGCATCCTCGGTTCGGTGGGCGAGCCCATCAATCCGGCCGCCTGGGAGTGGTACCACCAGCATATCGGTGGCGGCCGCTGCCCCATCGTCGACACCTTCTGGCAGACCGAGACCGGCGGCCACATGATCACGCCGCTGCCGGGCGCCACGCCGCTGGTGCCGGGCTCCTGCACCTTGCCCTTCCCGGGCATCACCGCCGCCATCGTCGACGAACTGGGCAATGACGTGCCCAACGGCCAGGGTGGCATCCTGGTGGTGAAGAAGCCCTGGCCCTCGATGATCCGCACCATCTGGGGCGACCCCGAGCGCTTCAAGAAGAGCTACTACCCCAGCGAGCTCAAGGGCTACTACCTGGCCGGTGACGGCGCGATCCGCGACGAGAAGACCGGCTACTTCACCATCACCGGCCGCATTGACGATGTGCTGAACGTGAGCGGCCACCGCATGGGCACGATGGAAATCGAATCGGCCCTGGTCAGCTGCACCGAGCTGGTGGCCGAGGCCGCGGTGGTGGGGCGCCCCGACGACACCACCGGCGAAGCGATCTGCGCCTTCGTGGTGCTGAAACGCCCGCGCCCCACCGGCGACGAGGCCAAGGCGATTGCCAAGCAGCTGCGCGACCATGTGGCCAAGGAGATCGGCCCGATCGCCAAGCCCAAGGACATCCGCTTTGGCGACAACCTTCCCAAGACGCGCAGTGGCAAGATCATGCGCCGCCTGCTGCGCTCGGTGGCCAAGGGCGAGAGCGTCACGCAGGACACCAGCACGCTGGAGAATCCCGCCATTCTTGAGCAGTTGGGCCAAGCTTATTGACCCACCCCCTACCGGCTGCGCCGGCCCCCTCAAGGGGGCACTCACGGCTGACCGGCAAAGCCGGATCAGCGTGAGTTGCTGGAAGTGCAAAGGCCCGCTGACGCGGGCCTTTTGCTATGGAGCAGGGGCGCTTACTTCACCGTCAGAACCCAGGCGGCCAATTTTTTGGCTTCATCGGGGCTGACTTGCGTGTTGGCGGGCATGGGCACCGGGCCCCAGACGCCCGAGCCGCCCTTGATGATCTTGTCGGCCAGCTTGGCGGCGGCGTCCTTGTCCTTGGCGTACTTGGCGGCCACGTCCTTGTAGGCGGGGCCGACAACCTTTTTGTCCAGCGCATGGCAGGCCATGCAGTTCTTCTTTTGTGCCAGTTCGGCATTGGCGAAGGCGGCGGGTGCGGCCAGGGTGGCGGCGACGGCGGCCAGGGCGATCAGGGTCGACTTCATAGCGTCCTTTCGGGGGTCATGCACGAGGAAGGGTAACTAACTCTCGCGCCGGCTCGACCAAACTGCTCTACAGTCCCGTCAAGCAAGCTGCTGAAATGATTGTAGAGGCGCGTTCCCGCGCCATCACGTCAACAGGGCTTCGCGCGTGCGAAAGGAGTTGTCAATGTGGTTCTTAGCCATCGGCCTGCTGCTATTGCTGCTCAAGCTCACAGCGGTGGCGCCCGTGGTCGACTGGAGCTGGCTCGTCGTGCTGGCGCCTTTCGGCCTGGCCATGGCCTGGTGGGCCTGGGCCGACTCGCATGGCTACACGCAGAAGAAGGTGATGGAGCGCATGGACGAGAAGAAGGCCGCGCGCCGCGAGAAGGCGCTCGAAGCGCTGGGGCAGGGCGAGAAGCAGCGCCGCCGGCGCTGACCGCAAGACCTGACCCCAGGCGCCTTGTACCTACCTACTTACTCAAACCGGTCCAGCACCGCGCCGGAACTGGCGCTGGAGGCGTTCTTGGCGAACTTGGCCAGCACGCCGCGGGTGTAGCGCGGCGCGGGCTTCACCCAGGCGGCGCGGCGCTCGGCCAGTTCGGCGGCGTCCACATGCAGTTCCAGCAGCAACTGGTGCGCATCGATGGTGATGCGGTCACCCTCATGCACCAGCGCGATCACGCCGCCCTCATAGGCCTCGGGCGCCACATGGCCGACCACCATGCCCCAGGTGCCGCCCGAGAAGCGTCCGTCGGTGATCAGGCCCACGCTCTCACCCAGGCCCTGACCGATCAGGGCGCCGGTGGGCGCCAGCATCTCGGGCATGCCGGGGCCGCCCTTGGGGCCCAGATAGCGCAGCACCATCACGTCGCCGGCGACGATCTTGCCGGCCATGATGGCGGCCAGTGCCGATTGCTCGTCGTCGAACACGCGCGCCGGGCCGGTGATGACGGGGTTCTTTAGCCCGGTGATCTTGGCCACGCAGCCCTCGGGCGAAAGATTGCCCTTCAGGATGGCCAGGTGGCCCTCGGCGTAGATCGGCTTGGTCACCGGGCGTATCACGTCCTGGTCGGCGCGCAGCTCGGGCAGCTCGGCGAGGTTCTCGGCCACGGTCTTGCCGGTGATGGTGATGGCGTCGCCATGCAGCAGGCCGTGTTTGAGCAGCTCCTTCATCACCGCCGGGATGCCCCCCGCATGGTGCAGGTCGATGGCCAGGTAACGCCCGCTGGGCTTGAGGTCGCACAGCACCGGGGTGCGGCGGCGCACACGCTCGAAGTCGTCGATCGTCCAGTCCACTTCGGCCGCATGGGCGATCGCCAGGAAGTGCAGCACCGCATTGGTGGAGCCGCCGGTGGCCATGATCACCGCCACCGCGTTCTCGATCGCGTGCTTGGTGACGATGTCGCGCGGCTTCAGGTCCTGCTTGACGGCCTCGACCAGCACCGCCGCGGCCTTCTTCACGTTCTCCACCACCTCGTCTTCCACGTTCGCCATGGTGGAGGAATAGGGCAGGCTCATGCCCAGCGCCTCGAAGGCCGAGCTCATGGTGTTGGCGGTATACATGCCGCCGCAGGAGCCGCTGCCGGGGATGGCGCGGCGCTCGATCTGGCAGAAGTCTTCCTCGCTCATCTTGCCGGCGCTGTACTGGCCCACCGCCTCGAACACGCTGACGATGTTGAGGTCCTGGCCCTTGTACTTGCCGGGCAGGATGGTGCCGCCGTAGACATAGAGCGCAGGCACATTGGCGCGCAACATGCCCATCATGCCGCCGGGCATGTTCTTGTCGCAGCCGCCTATCACCAGCACGCCGTCCATCCACTGGCCGCCCACGCAGGTTTCAACGCAGTCGGAGATCACCTCGCGCGACACCAGGCTGTACTTCATGCCCTCGGTGCCCATCGCCATGCCGTCGGAGATGGTGGGCGTGCCGAAGACCTGCGGATTCGCGCCGGCCTCTTTGAGGCCGATGACGGCCGCATCGGCCAACTTCTGCAGGCCCGAGTTGCAGGGCGTGATGGTGGAGTGACCGTTGGCCACGCCGATCATGGGCTTGCCGAAGTCGCTCTCCTGGTAGCCCATGCCGTAGTACATGGAGCGATTAGGCGCGCGGGCCACGCCTTCGGTGATGTTCTTGGAACGGCGGTTGTAGCTCATGGTGCGTGGAGGGCGGTTAAGGGGAGGTGGGCGCAGTATGCAAGCGTGCTGCCATCTGGTCCAATATATGTTTAACGCAGCTTTGATTCGATTGGTGTATCAATGATCGAGAACCGCAGTCTGCGGCAATTCCTGGTGCTGGCGCAGGAGCTGCACTACGGCCGTGCAGCGGCGGCCCTGCACATGACGCAGCCGCCGCTCAGCATGGCGATCCAGAAGCTGGAGCAGAGCCTGGGCGTGGCGCTGTTCGAGCGCAACCGGCGCTCGGTGGCGCTGAGCCCAGCCGGCGCCGCCCTGCTGCCGGTGGCGAGTAGGCTGCTGGCCGAGGTCGAGCAACTGCCCGCGCTGCTGCAAGCGGCGGCAGCGGGCCTGCATGGGCGCCTGCGCCTGGGCTTCGTGTCAACCGTCGGCTATGGCGAGCTGCCGCAATGGTTGCGCGGCTTCCGCGCCGCGCATGCGGGCATTGCGCTGGCCCTGCGCGAGGCCACGCTGGACGTGCAGCTGCATCATTTCGAGCGCGGCGATCTGGATGCCGGTTTCGTGATCCACCCGCCCGGCGCCGCGCCGGCCGGCTTCGAGGCCCTGCGCATCAGCGTCGAGCCCATGGTGCTGGCCCTGCCCGAGAGCCTGGTGCTGCCCAGGGCGCCGGCGGCGGCGCTGGCGCTGCTGCTGGGCGAACCCTTGGTGATCTTCCCGCGCGAGATCGCACCCGCGCTGTACGACGCGCTGCTGAGCTTTTACCGCGGCCATGGCGCCACGCCGCAGATCGCGCAGGAGGCGATCCAGATGCAGACCATCGTCAATCTGGTGTCGGCCGGCATGGGGGTGGCCTGGGTGCCGGAGGGCCTGAGCGCGCTGCAACGGCCGGGGGTGCGCTACCAGCGGCTGCAGGCGCAGGTGCCGGCCTGCGAGACCAGCCTGATCTGGCGCGCCGGCGCCAGCCCGGTGGTGGCGCGCTTTGTCGAGCATGTGCGGGCGGCGCTGGCGCAAGTGCCGAAAGCCAGGGCTGGCAAGCGTGTGGGCGCTGTGCACAATGCGCACACCTCGGGGCCGTCAACCAAGCTTGCAAGGCGGCGTTGAACCCAGACCCTCTAGCTCTCACACCCAAGCCCTCATGCCCAAACACCGTGTTCTGTGCCTGGCCTCACTCTTGCTGGCTACCGCCCTGTCCGCCCAAGCGGCGGTGTTCAAGGATACTCAGCTGCAGTCGGTCTGGGAGGGCGGCAAGGCGGAGGAACTCGACAAGCTGGCGCAGGCGCGCCTGCGCACCAACCCGGCCGACAGCCAGGCCGCCGCGGCGCTGGCGCTGAGCGCGCTGGACGCGGGCGACGGCGCCCGGCTCGATGCGGCCGCCAGGACCATGCAGCAATGCGTCGAACGCCAGCCCAAGGACGCGCACTGCCACTATGCGCTGGGCCAGTTGCTCGGTTCGCAGGCCATGGGCGCCAGCATGTTCAAGGCCATGAGCCTGGCCGGCAAGATCAAGGATGCCTTCAGCAAGGCCTTCGAGCTGGAGCCCGGCTCCTTCGAGATGCGCAGCGCCTTGCAGCAGTTCTATCTGATGGCGCCCGGCGTGGCCGGCGGCAGCGTCAGCAAGGCCAGGGAGCTGGCCCAGGATCTGCGGGACATGCCCGAGCACGCCAAACTGATGCGCGCACGCGTGGCCCAGCATGAGGACAACTATGCCGAGGCCGAACGCGAGCTGGCGAGCCTCAAGCCCGGCAAGGACCTGGGCCTGCAGACCGAATGGCGCGAGGCCTGGGCGGCGCAGGGTCACCAGTACCTGCGCGACAAGCAATACGCCAAGGCCAAGGCCTGGTTCGAGCAGTTGCAGCGCGAGCAGCCGCAGCACGCCGTGGCGGGCTATGGCCTCGGCCGCGTGGCCACCGAAACCGGCCAGCTCGACGAGGCGATCCGCCAGTTCGAGCGTGCCCGCGGTCTGGAGGGCGCCGAGGCCCTGCCTTTCGACCATCGCCTCGGCGTGGTCTGGCAGATGAAGGGCGACAAGGTCCAGGCCAAGGCCCTGCTGGAGCGCTTTGTTGCCAACAAGAAGGCCAACCCGCGCAATCTGGAAGACGCCAGGAAACGCCTGGCCGAGCTGGGCTAAGGTGGCCCTGATGGTGAAAGCGCTGCGCCTGCTTGTTTGTGCGAGCCTGTTGGCCTGGCAGGGCGCCCAGGCCCTGGTGTTCAGCGACGGGCCCTGGCAGGCCCTGCTGGATGCCGGCCGCAGCGAGGAGATGGAACGCCAGGCCCAGGCGCGCCTGCGCGAGCAGCCGCAGGACCTGCAGGCGGGCGCAGCCTTCGCGCTCTCGCAGATGACGCTGGCGGACCGCAAACGCGTGGATGCTGCCGCGCGCCAGATGCAGGACTGCGTGGACCAGCATCCCGAGGAGGCCCTGTGCCATTACGCCCTCGCCTCGGTGATGACCATGCAGGCGCGCAACGGCGGCGCCATGAAGATCATCAGCCTGGCCGGACCGATCAGAAAGCATTTGCAGCGCGCGCTGGAGCTCAGGCCCGATTTCATCGAGGCGCGCAGCAGCCTGCACCAGTACTACCTGCTGGTGCCGGCCTTTGCCGGCGGCGGTGCGGGCAAGGCGCGTGAACTGGAAGAGCAGGTGCGCGCCAGCCAGCCCGAGTTCGCCAAGCTGATGCGCGCTCGCCTGGCCGGCAGCGAAAAGAACTGGGCGCAGGCCGAGAAGGAGCTGCTGAGCGTGCGCATCGCCGCCGACCCCAGTCTGCTGAATGAATGGCGGCTGGTGTGGGGCGCCATCGGCAAGGAATGGCTGGACCAGCGTCAATACGCCAAGGCCATCGCCGGCTTCGAGCGTCTGCTGAAGGAGCAGCCACGCCAGGCCCTGGGCGCCTATGGCCTGGCGCGCATCTACCATGCCCAGGAGCGCTTTGACGAGGCTGTCAAACAGTACGAGCGCGCCAAGGAGATGGACGGGGCCGAGGACTTCCCGCTCGACCACCGCCTGGGCATCAGCCTGCAGGCCATGGGCGACAAGGCGGGGGCCCGCGCGGCCTTCGAACGCTACCTGCAGCACCGCCGCGCCAGCCCCAGCAATGTCGAGGACTGCCGCAGGCGCCTGAAGGAGATGGGCCCCGTATGATGCGCGCCAGTTCTCATCCAGAGGAAGTCGTCGCATGTGGGTCCATCCCCAGTTCAATCCGGTCGCGCTGCAACTAGGCCCCGTGGCCATTCATTGGTACGGCATCACCTACCTGGCCGCATTCGGCATGTTTCTATGGCTGGCGAATCTGCGCGTGGCGCAGCCGGCGCATGCCGCGCGCGGTTGGGCCAAGCGCGATGTCGATGATCTGCTGTTCTTCGGCGTGCTGGGCGTGGTGCTGGGTGGGCGTCTGGGCTATGTGCTGTTCTACAAGCCGACCTACTACCTGGCCAATCTGGGCGAGGTGTTCGCAGTCTGGAAGGGCGGCATGGCCTTTCATGGTGGCCTGCTGGGCGTGATCCTGGCGATGGCGCTGTTTGCGCGCCTGCGCGGGCGCAGCTTCTTCGAGGTCACCGACCTGATCGCCCCCTGTGTGCCCACCGGCCTGGCGGCCGGGCGCGTGGGCAACTTCATCAACGGCGAGCTGTGGGGCCGCGCGGCCGACCCCAGCCTGCCCTGGGCGATGGTGTTCCCGCAGTCGGGCTCGGCCCTGCCGCGCCATCCCTCGCAGATCTACCAGTTCCTCGGCGAGGGCCTGCTGCTGGCCCTGCTGCTGTGGCTGTATGCGCACAAGCCGCGCCTGACCGGCCAGGTCTCGGGCATGTTCCTGATCGGCTACGGCATGCTGCGCTTTGCCGCCGAGTTCTTCCGCGAACCCGACGATTTCCTGGGCCTGCGGGCGCTGAACCTGAGTCAGGGACAATGGCTGTCTTTGCCGATGATTGCGGCAGGGCTGTTGATTTGGTGGTGGGCCAGCCGTCGGCGCCCCGCCTGAGACTTTTCCCATGCGTCAGATATTTTTCGATACCGAAACCACCGGTCTGCGTGCCGAGGCGGGCGACCGCATCATCGAGGTCGGCTGCGTCGAGATGGTGAACCGCCAGCTCACCGGCAACAACCTGCACCTCTACATCAACCCCGAGCGCGCGAGCGACGAGGAGGCGGTGCGCATCCACGGCCTGACCGATGAATTCCTGGCCGACAAGCCGGTGTTCGCCAGCGTGGCCGAGGAGTTGCTGGAGTTTCTGCGCGGCGCCGAACTGGTGATCCACAACGCCGGCTTCGACATCGGCTTCATGAACGCCGAACTGCGCCGGCTGGGCCAGCCGCCCATCACCGACATTGTCGGCGGCGTGCGCGACACCTTGCTGATGGCGCGCGACCTGTTCCCCGGCAAGGCGAACTCGCTGGACGCGCTGTGCAAGCGCCTGGAGGTCGACAACTCCGGCCGCACCCTGCACGGCGCCTTGTTGGACGCCGAGCTGCTGGCCGAGGTCTATATCCGCCTGACGCGCGGCCAGGATTCGCTGGTGATGGACGAGGGCGGCGGCCATGCCGGCGGCGGCAATGCCGACTCCCAGTTCGAGGCCATCGACTTCAGCCGCTTCCAGCTGCCGGTGCTGGCCGCCAGCGCCGCCGAGCTGGAGGCCCACCAGAGCCTGCTGGCGGATCTCGACAAGGCCAGTGGCGGAAAAAGAATCTGGCAAGAGGCTTGATAGAGCCGCAAATGTCGTGGCATAATCGTGGGCTTCCCGGTTGACGAATTAACGGCGCAGGCTTTTGATTCGTTCGGCAACAGGACCGGGCGGTTAGCTCAGCGGTAGAGCACTGCCTTCACACGGCAGGGGTCGCAGGTTCGAACCCTGCACCGCCCACCAGAATTCAGAGATCGGCAACCGTATCGATTTCGCTTCTGACCTTGTTGCACGAAGCCCCCAGATACCGGGCGGTTAGCTCAGCGGTAGAGCACTGCCTTCACACGGCAGGGGTCGCAGGTTCGAACCCTGCACCGCCCACCACGTCATTGGACGCAGCAAAAAAACAGCACCCTCGGGTGCTGTTTTGCTTTGTGCCGGACGAAGAAAGGGCCCGCAGCGCGGGCCCTGCCTCATTCACTCAATTGGCCATCAAGCGGCCACGGCCTCGACGGCGGCGGCCGGCGCCACCTTCTTCGCGGCGGGGCGCGCCGGCTTGGCCTTGACGGCCGGCTTGCTGGCGGGCTTGGCGGCCGCCTTCACCGGCTTGGCGGCGGGCTTCAGCGCTGCCTTCACGGCGGGACGGGCCGGGCGCACCGCGCGCTTGGCGGCCTTCTTCGGCGGCTGCACCGCCTTCACCAGATTGTCGGCACCGGCGGCGGCCTTGCCGGCCACGGCCAGCAGGGCCAGGGCGGTGGGCAGGCTCAGGCGCGAAGCGGTTTGCAGTCCGTTGGCCAGCAACTCGTTGTCCACACCCTTGGCCAGCTTGGCGGCCTTGCTCAGTTGGGCGGCGGCGGTGTGCGCACCGAAGTCGATGGCCTGGCTGCTGCGCTCGGCCACTTGCTCGACGCCCTTGGCGACCCAGCCGGTCAGGCTTGCGATGCGGGGGCTCACGGCCGTGTTGGCCAAGGCGCCGTCCAGCTTGCCGATAACGCGCTGGCTGCCCAGGCGGTAGGCCAGCACGAACTGCTTGGCGGCGATGCGGCAATGCTCGACGGTGTTGAGGGTGACGCGGGTCAGGGTGGGGTTGCGCATAAGGTGGCCTCGCTGTGCTTGGTTGATCGAGTGTTTCGCCTGCAGTATGGGCGGCGAGTTCTAGAGAGCGATACCCAAGCGGGGCGCAATTCCTAGTGTGAGCGCTCCAAAACGCCGTCCCGCCTGTTCCCTAGGGCAAACACCCGCTGGCGGAAACTGACTGCCACCTGGCGGGCCCAGACATCGCTGCCCGCGGGCCGAGTCGCGACCATGCGAGCACCCCAAGCCGCTGGAGCCCGCGATGTATTTTCAGCAGATCAGCACCTCGGTCATCGACGATGAGTCGCTGCCCTGGCTGCCCTTCACGCCCTATTCGGACGGCGTGCAGCTGAAGGTGTTTCGCGTCGATCCGGTGCGTGGCGAAATGATCGTGCTGCTGCGCGCGCCGGCCGGTCTGAACCTGCCGCGCCACCAGCACTCGGGCGCGCTGATCGTCTACACGGTCAGCGGCCGCTGGAAGTACCGCGAGCACGACTGGATTGCCGGCCCCGGCAGCGTCGTGTTCGAGACCGCCGCTGCCGTCCACACGCCCGAGGCGCTGGGCAACACGGGCGAGACCCTCACCTTCAACGTCATTGCCGGCGACCTGTCCTTTCTTGACGAGCAGGGCCAGGTGCTCGCGGTCGAGAACTGGAAGACGGTGATGCAACGCTACCTCGGCTATTGCGCGCGCGCCGGTGTCGAACCGATGGACATCAGTGCCTGCCACTGAAGGCCATGGCTTTTTCTTCTTACTCCTCCTCCCATCCACAAAAAAGTCCAGGAGACAAACCGATGAATCGTCCAGCCCAGATGCGCGCGAGCGCGATCGGCCTTGCCGCGGCGGCACTGCTCGCCAGTGGCGCATCGCAAGCCTTTGAAATCGACACCGGCAATCCCGACCTGGCGCTGCGCTGGGACACCACGCTGCGCTACAACCTGGGTACCCGGGTTGAGAAACAGGATGCTGCCATCCTTGGCAATCCCAACCAGGACGATGGCGATCGCAACTTCGCCAAGGGCAAGCTGGTGGCCAACCGGCTCGATCTGCTGAGCGAGGCCGACCTGGTGTGGAACAAGCGCTTCGGCGCGCGCCTGAGCGCCGCCGGTTGGTACGACGCCGCCTACCGCAGCCTGGATGGCAATTTCGCCGCCACGGCCAACACCCTGGCGGGCGGCAAGCCGGCAGCCGGCGCGCTCTCGCCCTATGCCAACCGCTTTGCCAAGGGCGCCTCGGGTGAGTTCCTGGACGCCTTTGTATTCGCCAACGTCGATGCCGGCGACATGCCGCTGACGCTGCGCGCCGGCCGCCACACCGTCTACTGGGGCGAGAGCCTGCTGGGTGGTGGCGCCATCCATGGCATCTCCTACGGCCAGTATTCGCTGGATCTGTGGAAGGCCCTGGCCACGCCCGGCATCGAGATCAAGGAGCTGTTCCGGCCGCGCAACTCGCTCAGCGCCCAGCTGGTGGCCACGCCCGAGCTGACCCTGGCGGCGCAGACCTTTTTCGATTGGGAGTCTGCGCGCTATCCCGAGTCAGGCACCTACCTGACCGTCAACGACGGCCTGCTCAAGGGCGGCGACACCCTGGTGGTGGGCCCCAACCAGCGCATGCTGCAGGGCGCCGTCGGCACGCCCAAGAAGAACGGGGACTGGGGCCTGATGGCGCGCTGGAGCCCCGAGTGGCTGGACGGCACGGCCGGCCTCTACCTGCGCCGCACCGCTGACATCCAGCCGCAGCTGAGCGTGGCGCCGGCGGTGGCCGCCTTGCCGGCCGCCACCTGTGGCGCGCTCGGCTTCACGGCCCTGGCGGCGAGCACCTGCTATGTGAACCCGGCCGCCGCCGCGGTGCCGCAGATCATGGCCGGGCAGATCGGCCAGTACCGCGCCTACTACGGCCGCGACATCGACATCCTGGGACTCAGCCTGTCGCGCAATATCGCCGGCGTGAGCGTCGGCGCCGAGCTGAGCTACCGCCGCAATATGCCGCTGCAGAGCGCGCCGGTGACCCTGCTGCCGGCCAAGATCGCCAACCCGGCCGCCGGCCAACTCGCCACCACGGCGGTGGGCGACGATGCGCCGGGGGCGCGCGGCAACACCGTACATGGCGTGCTGGCGCTGATTGGCTCCCTGCCCAAGACGGCGCTGTTCGACAGCGCGATCTGGCAGGCCGAGGCCGTCTACAACAGCTGGACCAAGGTGACACAGAACGCCGCCGTCTTCAAGGGTGGCGCGGCTTACGCGTCCAACCCGGCCAATATCGACGCGGCCACCAAGAACTTTGTCGGTCTGGGCATCAACTTCGCGCCCACCTGGTACCAGGTCTTGCCCAGCGTGGACCTGACCATGCCGCTGTCCTGGTCGGCTGGCATCAAGGGCAACTCGGCGGTGGTATCGGGCGGCAACAAGGGCTCGGGCTCCTTCTCGCTGGGTCTGGCCGCCGACATGCAGGGCAAATACAACCTGGCGCTGCGCTATGTGGGCTTCTATGGCGACTACAGCCAGCTTGCCAACGGCGCCATGAATGTGGCCAACGGCACGCCGGCCCTGCTGTCCGACCGCGGCCATGTGCTGCTGACCTTCAAGACCACCTTCTAAGGAACGAGACATGAGCAAGAAGAAGACCCATCTGCATCTGATCGCCGGCGCCGTGCTGGCCATGACCGCCCTGCAGGCGCAGGCCGCGGTGAGCGCCGAGGAGGCCAAGAAGCTCGGTACCAGCCTCACGCCCATGGGCGCCGAGATGGCCGGCAATGCCGACAAGAGCATTCCCGACTACAGCGGCGGTCTCACCACGCTGCCGGCCGGCTACCAAAAGGGCTCGGGCCTGCGCCCCGACCCCTTCGCGGCCGACAAGCCCCTGTACTCGATCAAGGCCGGTGATGCCGCCAAGTACGAGGCCAAGCTGACCGCGGGCGCCAAGGAGTTGCTCAAGCGCTATCCCGGCATGCGCATCGACGTCTATCCCTCGCACCGCAGCGCCGCCTTTCCCAAATACGTGCTCGACAACACCGTCAAGAACGCCAGCTCGGTGAAGACCACCGACGGCGGCCTGGGCGTGGAGGGCACCTACGCCGGCATTCCCTTCCCCATCCCCAAGACCGGGCAGGAGGTGATGTGGAACCATCTGCTGCGCTTCAACGGCCACAGCTACTACACCCAGTACGACTCGATCAACGTCGACTCCTCGGGCAAGGCCGTGCTGGCCACCAGCGGCCAGATCAATGTCGAGTACCCCTACTACGACCCCAAGCGCAGCGCGGTGTCGGCCGACAGCGACGTCTACTTCCGCACCAAGGTGGCCTACACCGCACCGGCGCGCCGGGCCGGCGAGGGCGTGCTGGCGCAGGACTACATCAACCCGATGAAGAACAACCGCAAGGCCTGGCAGTACCTGCCGGGGCAGCGCCGCGTCAAGCTCGCACCCGACATCGCCTACGACACGCCCAACCCCGGCGCCGCCGGTGCCTCGACCTATGACGACGCCTGGGTCTTCAACGGCGCGCTGGACCGCTACGACTGGAAGTTATTGGGCAAGCGCGAGATGCTGGTGCCCTACAACAACTACAAGCTCACCTACGCGGCCGACCCCTATGCCGCCACCACGCCGGGGCATCTGAACCCTGACCATGTGCGCTGGGAGCTGCACCGCGTCTGGGTGGTCGAGGCCACGCTCAAGGAAGGCAAGCGCCACATCTACGCCAAGCGCAACTTCTACATCGACGAGGACAGCTGGTTCGCGATCGCCTCTGACCAGTACGACGCGCGCGGCCAGCTCTACCGCTCCGGCTTCGCCTTCATGACCCCCGGCTACGACCTGCCCAGCCCCTCGGCCTCGGCCCAGGTGTTCTACGACTTCGTCGGCGGTGGCTACAACGTCTCCGGCCTGCTGGGTGCCTACAAGGTGGGCATGAAGTTCATCGACGCGCTGCCCGCGGGGCAATGGTCCAGCGAGGCGCTGGCCGGCGCCGGCATCCGCTGATGGTTTCGGGGCGCGGCCGGTGTCTCCTTCCTGAAATACCTACCTTGCCGGTCGCGCCCCACCTTTTCTACGCCATGAACATCAAGCACAAGCTCATCCTGGTCGCCTGTCTGCTGGCCCTGCAGCCCGCCGCCCAGGCCGACCCGCTGGCGCGCCCGGCGCGCCCCACGGCGCTGCTGAGCCAGCGCCTCGTCACCGCGATCGCTGCGGCCGGCCCGCAGCGTCTGGTTGCGGTGGGCCAGCGCGGCCATATCGCCTATTCCGACGATGGCGGCCAGGCCTGGACCCAGGCGCGCGTGCCGGTGGCCTCCGATCTCACCGCGCTGCAGTTCGTCGATGCGAAGCAGGGCTGGGCGGTGGGTCACGACGGCGTGGTGCTGGCCAGCCAGGACGGCGGCGCCAGTTGGAGCCTCAAGCTCGATGGCCGCCAGGCCAACAAGCTCTTGCTCGAGCACCTGCAGTCCCTGCCGGCCTCCGAGGCGCGCGAACGCCTGCTGGTCGAGGCCCAGCGCAATGCCGAGGCCGGGCCCGACAAGCCCTTTCTCGATCTCTTTTTCAGCAGCGCCAGCGAAGGCTTTGTGGTCGGTGCCTACAACCTGATCCTGCACACCGCCGATGCTGGCAAGACCTGGACCCCCTGGTTCGAGCGCACCGACAACCCGCGCCTGCTCAACCTCTACGCCATCCGCCCGCATGGCGGCAGCCTCTACATCGCCGGCGAGTCGGGGCTGATGCTCAGACTCGATGCCAAGGCGCAGCGTTTCGTGGCGCTGGACGCCGGCTACAAGGGCAGCTTCTTCGGCCTGCTCGATGCAGGCGAGCATTTGATCGGCCATGGCATGCGTGGCAACGCCCGCGCCAGCAGCGACGGCGGCAAGAGCTGGAAGCCGCTCGCCACCGGCCTGGCCGCCAGCATCACCGCTTCGGTGCGCGGCAAGGACGGCGCGATCTGGCTGGCAGACCAGAGCGGCGCGGTGGCCGTGAGCCGCGATGGCGGCGCCAGCTTCAGGCGCGCAAGCCTGCCCGAAACCCTGCCGCTGGCGGCCCTGGCCACCACGCCCACCCGGCTGCTGCTGGGCGGCGCACGCGGCCTGCGCAGCCTGCCGCTGCCGAAAGACTGAGCGCAATGGCCATCTCCTCCACCTCCACCGAAATGCCGGTCATCCATGACCTGGCCGACTTCCCGCGCCATTCGGGCAACTGGCTCGAGCGCCTGGTGTTCAACCGCCGCCGCAGCATGCTGCTGCTGTGTGCACTGGCAACGCTCGTGCTTGGCTTCATGTGTTCGAAGGTGGCGCTGAACGCCAGCTTCGAGAAGATGATCCCCACCGGTCATCCCTATATCCAGAACTTTCTGCAGCACCGCCAGGAGCTGCGCGGCATGGGCAACCAACTGCGCATCGTGGTCGAGAACCCCGGCCTGGGCAATGGCACGGTGTTCGACGCCAAGTATCTGGACGCGCTCAAGCAGCTCAACGACGAGCTGTTCCTGAGCGCCGGCGTGGACCGCGCCTGGGTCAAGTCGATCTGGATGCCGGCGGTGCGCTGGACCGAGGTGACCGAGGAGGGCTTCAACGGTGGCGCGGTGATGCCCGATGGCTTCGACGGCTCGCCCGCCAGCATCGAGCGGCTGCGCCTGAACGTCTCGCGCGCCAACCTGGTCGGCAGCCTGGTGTCCAACGACCTGAAAAGCAGCGCCATCGTGCTGCCCTTGCTGGAGCGCCGGCCCGACGGCAGCCGCATCAACTACTGGCAGCTGGGCCACGACCTGGACCAGTTGCGCGCCAAGTACGAGGCCCAGGGGCTCAAGGTCCACATCATCGGTTTTGCCAAGATCGTGGCCGACCTGCTCGACGGCCTCTTGCAGGTGGCGCTGTACTTCGGCATCGCCATCGTCGTGGCCGGGCTGCTGCTCTACGGCTACACGCGCTGCATGCGCTCCACCGCCCTGGTGCTGGCCTGCTCGCTAATCGCGGTGGTCTGGCAGATCGGCCTGCTGGCGCTGTTCGGCCTGGAGCTGGACCCCTATTCGATGCTGGTGCCCTTTCTGGTGTTCGCCATCGGCGTGAGCCATGGCGCGCAAAAGATGAACGGCATCATGCAGGACATCGCGCGCGGCACGCACCGCCTGGTGGCTGCGCGCTACACCTTCCGCCGCCTCTTCCTGGCCGGCGTCACCGCGCTGCTGGCCGATGCGGTGGGCTTTGCGGTGCTGGTGCTGATCCCGATTCCGGTGATACGCGAGCTGGCCATCACCGCGAGCATCGGTGTGGCGGTGCTGGTGTTCACCAATCTGCTGCTGCTGCCGGTGCTCTTGAGCTTTGTGGGCGTCGGTGCGCGCGCGGCGCGCCGCACGCTGGAGCTGGAGCAGCGCCAGCTCGCCGGCCACCGCGGCCTGTGGGTCTGGCTCGATCACTTCGCGGCGCGCCGCAGCTGGGCCGCCACCACCGTGCTGGCGGCGCTGGCGCTGGGTGTGGGCGGTTTCGTACTGAGCCAGCGCCTGCAGATCGGCGACCTCGACCCCGGCGCGCCCGAGCTGCGCGCGCAGTCGCGCTACAACCGCGACAACGCCTATGTGAGCGGGCATTACGCGCTTTCCAGCGATGTGTTCGCGGTGATCGTGAAGACGCCGCCCGAGGGCTGCCTCAAGTACGAGACCCTCGAGCTGGTGGACCAGCTCGCCTGGGAGCTGCAGCAGCTGCCCCAGGTGCGCATGACCCTGGGCCTGCAGGACGTGGTGCGCCAGATCACCGCCGGCAGCTTCGAGGGCAACCCCAAGTGGCTCACCATCAGCCGCAACCAGGACGTGCTGAACTACGGCGCCCAGCAGGCCTCGGTGAACAACCCCGATATGTTCAACACCGAATGCTCGGTGATGCCGCTGGTGGCCTTCCTGTCCGACCACAAGGCCGCCACGCTGTCGAGCGCGCTGGCCACGGTGGAGCGCTTCATCGCCGAACATCCCACCGACCCGGCCCGGCTGCAGCTGCTGCCGGTGGCCGGCGGCGCCGGCATCGAGGCCGCCACCAACATCGTCGTGAAGCAGGCCAACACCACCATGCTGCTCTACGTCTACGCGGCGGTGATCGCGCTGTGCCTGATCACCTTCCGCAGCTGGCGCGCCACCGTGGTGGCGGTGCTGCCCCTGGTGCTGACTTCCATCCTCTGCGAGGCCCTGATGGTGTGGCTGGGCATGGGCGTGAAGGTGGCCACGCTGCCGGTGATCGCGCTGGGCGTGGGCATAGGCGTGGACTACGCGCTCTACCTGCTCTCGGTGCAACTGGCCGGTCAGCGCCGCGGGCTCACGCTGGCCGAGGCCTATGGCGACGCCGTGCTGTTCACCGGCCGTGTGGTCGCGCTGGTGGGTGTGACGCTGGCCGCCGGCGTTATCACCTGGGCCTTCTCGCCGATCAAGTTCCAGGCCGATATGGGCGTGCTGCTGACCTTTATGTTCGTCTGGAACATGGTCGGCGCCCTGGTGCTGATCCCGGCGCTCTCGCATTTCCTTCTGAACGATCAACACATCCGCAAGAAAGCCGCTTGAAAAAATGAACGGACTCATGATGCAGCAGCCGCTGCTGATCTCATCCCTGCTGCGCCATGCCGAGCGGCATCACGCCGAGCAGGAAATCGTCAGCCGCCGCTGCGAGGGCGACATCCATCGCTACCGCTTCGAGGACCTGGCCGCGCGCGCGCGCCGCCTCGCCAAGGCCCTGCGGGCCCTGGGCGTGGAGGAGGGTGCACGCGTCGGCACGCTGGCCTGGAATACCTACCGCCATATGGAGCTGTACTACGCGGTCTCGGGCAGCGGCGCGGTGCTGCACACCCTGAATCCGCGTCTGCATCCCGAGCAGCTGGCCTGGATCGCCGCCCATGCCGAGGACCAGGTGCTGTGCTTCGACCTCAGCTTCCTGCCGCTGGTCGAGGCGGTGGCCGCCCAGTTGCCGGGCGTCAAGAGTTTCGTGCTGATGAGCGATCGCGCCCATATGCCGGTGGACTGCAGGGTAGCGAACCTGCTTTGCTACGAGGAACTGGTCGAGGCACAGGATGATGATTACCAATGGCCCGAGTTCGACGAGAACCGCGCCTCCGGTCTGTGCTACACCAGCGGCACCACGGGCAATCCCAAGGGCGTGCTCTACAGCCATCGCTCCACCGTGCTGCACACCTATGCCGCGGCGCTGCCCGACGCGCTGAACTGCTCGGCACGCGACGTCATCCTGCCGGTGGTGCCGATGTTCCACGTCAACGCCTGGGGCCTGCCCTATGTGGCCTGCATGGTGGGCGCCAAGCTGGTGTTCCCCGGCCCGGGCCTGGATGGCAAGAGCCTGCACGAGTTGTTCGAGGCCGAGCGCGTCACCGTCTCGGCCGGCGTGCCGACGGTCTGGCAGGGGCTGCTGGCCCATGTGGAGGCCCAGGGCCTCGCCTTCAGCAGCATGCGCCGCACCGTCATCGGCGGCTCCTCCTGCCCACCGGCGATGCTGCGCGCCTTCCAGGAAAAGTACGCGGTCGAGGTGCTGCATGCCTGGGGCATGACCGAGCTGAGCCCGCTGGGCACGGTCTGCACCCTCAAGCCGGCGCAGCAGCAGCTGGATGCCGAGCAACGCTATGCGGTGCAGGCCAAGCAGGGTCGTGCCATCTTCGGCGTGGACATGAAGGTGGTGGGCGAGGACGGTGCCGAGCTGCCCTGGGACGGCAAGAGCAGCGGCGAGCTGCTGGTGCGCGGCCCCTGGGTGATCGCCGAATACCTGAAGGGCGAAGGTGGCGACCCCTTGCAGCAGGGCTGGTTCCCCACCGGCGACGTGGCCCATATCGACGCGGCTGGTTTCATGCAGATCACCGACCGCGCCAAGGACGTGATCAAGAGCGGCGGCGAGTGGATCGGCTCGATCGACCTGGAGAACATCGCCATGTCGCATCCGGCCGTGGCTATGGCCGCCTGCATCGCCGCCAGGCATGCCAAGTGGGACGAGCGCCCGCTGCTGATCGTGGTGAAGAAGCCCGGAGCCTTGCTCAGCAAGCAGGAGCTGCTGCAGCACTACGAGGGCCGCATCGCCAAATGGTGGACGCCCGACGACGTGCTCTTCGTCGACGCGATTCCGCTCGGCGCCACCGGCAAGATGCAAAAGAACAAGCTGCGCGAGCAGTTCCAGGATCACCTGCTGCAAGGAGCAAGGGTATGAAGACAAGCATAGGCCTGAGCCTGAGCGCGCTGCTGCTGGCGCAAGCGCAGGCGGCCACCCTCAGCGGCACGGTGACGAGTGAGGGCAAGCCCCTGGCCGGCGCCATGGTCACCGCCATCGACGCCAGGCAGGAGCGTCGCGACACTGCCTACACCGACGAGCAGGGCCGCTATGCGCTGACGCTGGACTTCAGCGGCAAGATCAGCCTGCGTGCCCGCGCGCCCTATTACAAGGACGAGAGCCTGACGCTGGAACTGCCGGCCGGGCAGGGTGACATCAAGCAGGTGTTCGCGCTGGCGCGCCACGGCGTGGCGGCCGAACTCTCGGCCAGCCTGAGCGCCTCGGCCCAGCTCACCAAGTTGCCCTGGCAGAGCGTGGACAGCCGCTCGGCTTTCATCAGCCAGTGCAACTACTGCCACCAGATGGGCAATGAGCTGACGCGCGCACCCAAGGACCAGAAGGCCTGGGCCGAGACCGTCAAACGCATGGAGGGCTATTTCGGCATGCTCACGCCCAGGGAGGCCAGGGACATCACCAAGGTGCTGGCCAAGGGCTTTGACGGCAAGCCGGTGGATGCCGTGCAGACCCACCTGTTCCATGCCGCCCTGCCCAAGGCCAAGGTGAAGGAATGGGTGGTGGGCGACGGCATGAGCTTCATCCACGATGCCGACGTCGGCGAGGACGAGAAGCTCTACGGCGTGGACGAGGGCCACGACGTGATCTGGGAGCTTGACCGCGCCAGCGGCAAGGTCAGCGAGCACAAGCTGCCCGATATCGACTTGCCCAAGGGTGGCGTGTTCGCAGGCGTGCAACTGCCGATCGGCGTGTTCACCGGCAAGCATGGGCCGCATTCGATGGCCCAGGCCAAGGACGGGCGCTTCTGGTTCACCAACGCGCTCTCGTCCAGCCTGGGTTCCTTCGACCCGGTCAGCAAGGCGATCAAGATTTACGAGATGGGCCGCACCCACCTCTATCCGCACACCGTGCGCATCGACAGGGAAGGCATCGTCTGGTTCACCATTGTGGCCTCCAACGAGGTGGGCCGCTTCGATCCCAAGACCGAGAAGTTCACCATCCTCTCGCTGCCGCACAACGGCTTCTGGCGCGGCGTATCGGACATCTTCTTCCCCTATGTGCTGAAAATCGCGAGCTGGTTCCCCGAGAAGAACCTGCAGATGGGCGTGTCGCACCACCGCTGGGCCAACCAGGGTCGCGAGGCCTTTGCCTTCCCCTATGGCATCGACGTCAACCCGGTCGACGGCTCGATCTGGTACGCCAAGCTCTACGCCCACAAGATCGGCCGCATCGACCCCAAGACCCTGCAGGTGCAGGAGTTCGACACGCCGCTGAAGGGTCCGCGCCGGCTGCGTTTCGACGCCAGCGGCAATCTCTGGATCCCGGCCTTCGACGAATCGGGCGTGATGAAGTTCGACACCCGCAGCAAGACCTTCGAGACCTACAAGCTGCCGCTGCTGGCGCACAACGAGTACGAGGTGCCCTATGCGCTGGCCGTGCATCCCAAGACCCAGGAGGTCTGGATCACCTCGAATATGTCGGACCGCATGTTCCGCTTCGACCCCAAGGCCAAGCAGTTCGCCAGCTACCCGATGCCGACGCGGGTGACCTGGCTGCGCGATCTGGTGTTCGCCAAGGACGGCGGCATCTGCTCATCCTCGTCGAACCTGCCGGCCTATGGCATCGAGGGCGGCCGCGCCTCCTTCATCTGCCTCTATCCGGACGCCGGCAACTAAGCAGGAGCTTCTCATGGACTTCCAAGAATTCCTCGTCTACCTCGTCATCACGGTGCTGATGAATCCGCTGCTGCTGGTGCTGGGCCTGCCCTTCATCCTGCTGGGCAAGCTGTTCCACCACTTCGGCGCGCTCTGGTTCAGGGACGGGCCACGCTTCGCGCTGGCCTGCGGCATCGCCGCTCTGGGCATCGCGCCGGCCTACGACGAGCACCGCATGCCCACGCCCATCTACACCTGGCTGATGGGCTGGGACATCGCGGGCGAAGCCAGCCAGCTGAGCCTCGCCGCCATGCTGGTCTCGTTTGGCATCACCTGGGCCATCGTCTGGGCCAAGGCGCGCAAGCTGGCCCAAAAGAAACATTGATCGACAGGGAGACGCGCATGAACGACCGACAAGACATGGCGGCCCTGCAACTGGCCGAGCTGTTCGCCCGCCAGCAGCAGGCTTTTCTGAAGCACACCAAGCCCAGCGCGGCCGAGCGCCGCGAGCATCTGAAGGCGCTCAAGCGCCAGCTAAGCCGCTACCAGGACCTGCTCTGCGCAGCGATCGCGCAGGACTTCGGCCAGCGCGCGCCGGCCGAGACCAAGATGCTGGACCTCTTGACCACCACGCTGGAGGCCAACCACGCCATCACCCACCTGGGGCGCTGGATGAAGGCCAGCCGCCGCTGGCCCGAACTGCTGTTCGCCAGCAACAGCCTCAAGGTCGAATACCAGCCCAAGGGCGTGGTGGGCGTGATCGCGACCTGGAACTTCCCGGTCTACCTCTCCTTGGGCCCGCTGGTGACCGCGCTGGCCGCCGGCAACCGCGTCATGATCAAGATGCCCGAGACCACGCCGGCCACCAATGCCACGCTCAAGGCCATGCTGGCCGAGGTGTTCGACGAGGACCATGTGGCGCTGATCGGCGCCGAACTGGCCGACCCGAATGCCTTCAGCGCGCTGCCCTTCAATCACATCGTCTTCACCGGCTCGCCCGCGGTGGGCAAGCTGGTGATGGCGCAGGCGGCGCAAAACCTGACCCCGGTGACGCTGGAGCTGGGCGGCAAGTCGCCGGCGGTGCTGCTGAACGATTACTCGATCGCCGACGCCGCCTACCGCATCGCGCATGGCAAGGGCGTCAACTGCGGCCAGGTCTGCGTGGCGCCCGACTATGCCCTGGTGCCGCGCGCCAAGGTCGGCGCCTTTGTGGCCGAGCTGAAGAAGAGCTTTGCCGCGCTCTACAAGGGCCGCACCGCCGGCAGCAGCGACTACACCGCGATCGCCACCGATCGCCACGCCGCGCGCATCCGCGGCCTGCTCGACGATGCCCGCGCCAAGGGCGCGAGCATCGAAATCTGCGGGAGTTTGGATGGCCAGGGCCGCCAGCAGCCCTTGCACATCGTCACCGGCGTCACACCCGAGATGGCGCTGATGCGCGAGGAGATCTTCGGCCCCATCCTGCCCATCGTGCCCTACGACAGCCTGGACGAGGCGATCGAATACATCCAGCAGCGCCCGCGGCCGCTGGCCCTCTATGCCTTCAGCCACGATGCCCGCGCGCGCGGCGAGCTGCTGGCGCGCACCCACTCGGGCGGCGTCACCATCAACGACTGGGCCTGGCATGTGGTGAACCACGACGCGCCCTTCGGCGGCGTGGGCAATTCGGGCATGGGCAACTACCACGGCGAGGAGGGCTTCCGCGAACTCTCGCATGCGCGCACCGTGTTCAAGCGCCACCGCTTCTTCCCGATCTCGCTGTTCTATCCGCCCTACGGCAACATCGTCCAGCACCTCTCGCTGGCGCTGTTCCTGGGGCATGGCGACAAGGCGGTGAAGAAGCCGTTCTGACGCGCGACGCCCTTGGCACATCCACCGCCCAACACAGCAATGACTGCTCCGTGCGGCTGCAGCCGCACGCCGGTCGGCAGCAAAGCCGCGCCCAGGGGATTTCCCGGGGCAGGCGGAAACTGACAGGCTCGTGGCAGCTCGGGAGCATGCCGATCCGGCCGAGGGCGGCCATCATGCGAGCGAGTTTTTTTTTCGTTCCTCCCAACCAAGGACATGCGCATGAAGACCGCGACGACAGCCGGTGCCTGGTGGCGCTTATGCGCCGAGCCGCTGGTTCAGTTCCTGCTGGCCGGCGCGTTGCTGTTCGCCTCGCATGCCTGGTTGCAGGCCTGGCGCGACCCGCAGGCCATTGTGATGGGCGAACAGGACCTCGAGCGTCTGCGCGCCATGGCGCGCAAGCAATGGGGACGCGAACCCGATGCGGCGCAGCTGGACGCCTTGCTGCAGGCGCAGCTGCGCGAGGAAGTGCTCTACCGCGAGGCGCTGGCTCAAGGCCTGGACCGCGACGATGTGGTGATACGCCGGCGCCTGGCGCAGAAGATGGAGTTCCTGGCCCAGGGCGATGCTCCGCAGCCGGACGATGCGCAGTTGCGTGCCTGGTATGACGCGCATCTGCAGCGCTATGACGATGCCACGCGCTGGACGCTTGAGCAACGCGCCGTCGAAGGCCGCGTTGCCGGCCCCGCGCGCCTGGACCAGGCCGATGCGGCGCGCATCACGGCCGAGCTTGGCGCCGAGGTCGCCGCGCGCGTGGCCACACTGGCGCCCGACACCTGGTCCGAAGCGATCGCCTCACCCCTGGGGCGCCACAGCGTGCGCGTGCTGGCGGTGCAGCCGCCCAGCTTCGAGGCGCTGCACGAGCAACTGCGGCTCGATTGGGTCGAGGCGCGTCAACGCGAGGCGCGCGATGCCGCCTATGCGCGTCTGCGCGAGCGCTACCGCATCACCCTACCGCCGCCGTCCCCGCAGCAAATGGCCGGCTTCTAGCCATGCGGCGCTGGCTTGCCTTGCTGTTGCTGATGTGCCTGGCCGGCGTGGCATGGGCGCATGAGACCCTGCCCGCCGCGCTGACCCTGCTGGAGCGAGACCCAGGCCGATGGGACATCGTGCTGCGCATTCCCGCCACACAGGGCATTCCGCCGCCCCTGCAGCCGCGCCTGCCGGCACATTGCGTGGCCTTGCCGGCGGCTGCGGAGCGTCAGTTGCCGGCGGCGCGCCAGCTTCAATGGCAAGGCGTGGCCTGCAGCCTGGGGCCCGGCGACAAGGTAGCGGTCGATGGCCTGGCGGCCACCCAGATCGACCTGTTGCTGCGCGTCGTGCCTGCCGATGGCCGCGTGCTCAGCCAGCTGCTGCGTCCACGCACGCCGGCCTGGATGCTGCCCGCGCGGGCGCAGGCGGCGCCGCCCGCGCGTGCCTATTTCGGCCTCGGCGTCGAGCACATTCTGGGCGGCACCGATCACCTGCTGTTCGTGCTTTCGCTGCTGCTGCTGGTGCGACGCGCCCTGCCGCTGCTGCGCACCGTCACCGCCTTCACGCTGGCGCACAGCCTCACGCTGGCGGCCGCGGCCCTGGGCTGGGTGCAGGTGCCGGGCGCGCCGGTGGAGGCCGCGATCGCCCTGTCCATCGTGTTCGTGGCGCGCGAGTTGCTGCGCCCGGCGCCCGGCCTGGCGGCGCGGCGGCCCTGGCTGGTGGCGCTGACCTTCGGGCTCTTGCATGGCCTTGGCTTTGCCGGCGCGCTCGCCGAGCTGGGACTGCCCGCGGGCGAAATCCCGCTCGCGCTGGCGCTGTTCAACCTGGGCGTCGAGGCCGGGCAGCTGCTGTTCCTGGCCGCGGTGCTGCTGGCCTGGCTGCTGCTGATGCGGGCTCGCAAGACCTGGCCCCGCTGGGCCGCTCGCGTGCCGGCCTATGTGCTGGGCGCGGTCTCGAGCTGCTGGCTGCTGCAGCGCCTGGCGCTACTTTGATGCTGATGGAGTGATGTTGCGATGAAGATGCGGAAAATCCTGGGCTACGGTGCCTTGACCCTGTTGGCGCTGGCCGCGCTGGGGGCCTGGAAAATCACTCAGCGCGAACCCCAGCCGCTGCCGCGCGGACCCTTGCTGCCGCCGGCGCAGGCCGCACAGCTGCCGCCGCCCAACCCCGAGCGCAACGCCTATTTCGGCGAGACTCATCTGCACACCAGCTATTCGATGGATGCCAATCTGTTCGGCACCCGCAACGATCCGCGCACCGCCTACCGCTTTGCCAAGGGCGAGGAGGTTGAAATCCCGGAAACCGGCCTGCGCCAGCGCCTGCGCGCGCCGCTGGACTTTGCCGCCGTCACCGACCATGCCGAGGGCCTGGGCCTGTACGCCCAGTGCAACACGCCCGGCAGCAGCGGCTACTGGAGCATCGACTGCGTGGGCATGCGCAACCAGATCCTGTTGGTGTTTCCGCGCCTGTTCAAGGCGAACATCCAGAGCGGGCCCGAACGGGCACATTACCCGGCCGCCGGTTGTGGCGCCGATGGGCGTGCCTGCATCACGGCCGCGCGCGATGTCTGGCGCGATACCCAGAACGCCGCCAACGAGCATTACCAGCCGGGCCGCTTCACCACCCTGATCGGCTTCGAGTACAGCCCCACGCTGGCCGACGGCGGCATGATCCACCGCAATGTGCTGTTCCGCGGCCACCAGGTGCCCGACAACGTGTTCGGTGCCGGCGATGGCTTTGCCGAGGATCTGTTGCGCTGGCTGGACGTGCAGTGCAAGCCGCCGGCCTGCGCGGCGCTGTCGATCCCGCACAACCCGAATTTCTCCTGGGGCCTGATGTTCGGCGATCGCAATGCCGATGCCAGCCCCATCACGCCCGAGGCCCTGAAGCTGCGTGCGCGCTACGAAACCCTGGTGGAGGTATTCCAGGCCAAGGGCAGCAGCGAATGCGCGGCCGGCCTGTCGGTCAACGACGAGCAATGCGGCTTCGAGAACTTCTGGCCGGTCTGCACGCCCGAGCAGGCCAGGATAGACGCGAAGACCGGCCAGCATGCCGCGCATTGCGTGGCCGAGACCGACCTGGTGCGTGGCGTGTTGAAGAAGGGCCTGCAGTTGCAGCGTCAGCTTGGATTCAACCCCTACCGCTTTGGTTTTGTGGGCGCCACCGACAACCACAACGGCACGCCCGGCGATACCGACGAGGCGAGCTACAAGGGCCATGGCGGCAGCAACGATGGTGCGCCCGAACAGCGCCTGGGCTTCAGTTCGACGCCGGTCACCAAGACCCTGGGCATCAAGGGGCCCGAGTTCAACCCAGGCGGCCTGGCCGGGGTATGGGCCGAGCAGAACACGCGTGAGGCCATCTTCGACGCGCTGCAGCGCCGCGAGACCTGGGGCACCAGCGGCACACGCCTGCGCGCGCGCCTGTTCGGCGGCTTCGCGCTGCCGGCCGGGCTGGCGCAGCGGCCCGATCGCATCCGCACTGCGTACGCGACCGGCGTGCCCATGGGCGGTGAGCTCGGTGCGCCCGGCAGCGCAGGCGCAGCCCCGCGCTTCTTCGCCTGGGCCCAGCGCGACCTCAACTCGGCGCCGCTGCAGAAGCTGCAGATCGTCAAGGGCTGGCTGAAGGCCGACGGCAGCACGGCCGAGCGCGTCTGGGACGTGGCCTGCTCGGACGGGCTGAAGCCCGATGCGCGCACAGGGCGCTGCCCCTCCAATGGCGCCAGCCTTGACCTGAGCAACTGCCAGCCCAGCAGCGGGCAGGGCGCCGCCGAGCTGGCGGCCGACTGGGTCGATCCCGATTTCAAGCCCGAGCAACAGGCCTTCTACTACCTGCGCGTGCTGGAGAACCCGGTGTGCCGTTACAGCCAGCGCGATGCCTTGGCCACGGGCAAGCCGCATCCGGCTGGTTTTTCGCCCACCATCCAGGAGCGCGCCTGGACCTCGCCGATCTGGTACGGCAGCAAGTAAGCGGAGTTCCCATGCAGATTCTCAGAACCCCGGCAGAGCGCTTCGAAGGCCTGCCCGATTACGACTTCGCACCGCATTGGCACCAGCTCACGCCGCAACTGCGCCTGCACTATGTGGACGAGGGGCCGCGCGCGGGCAAGCCGGTGCTGATGCTGCATGGCGAGCCGAGCTGGTCCTATCTCTACCGTCACATGATCAAGCCGGTGGCCGCCGCCGGCCTGCGCGTACTGGCGCCGGATCTGATCGGCTTCGGCAAGTCCGACAAGCCGGCCGCGCGCAGCGACTACAGCTACGAGGGCCAGGTGGCCTGGCTGCGCCATTGGCTGGAGGCCCTGGACCTGCGCGACATCACCCTGGTGTGCCAGGACTGGGGTTCGCTGATCGGGCTGCGCCTGCTGGCCGAATGCCCCGAGCGCTTCGAGCGCGTGCTGATGGGCAATGGCGGACTGCCCACCCACGCCATGACGATCAGCCGTGTCTTCAAGCTCTGGCGCGCCTTCTCGCGCTGGAGCCCCTGGTTCCCGATCGGCCGCATCCTGCAATACGGCAGCAAGCGCAAGCTCACGCGGGGCGAGCTCGCCGCCTACGAGGCGCCGTTTCCCGACGCGCGCTACAAGGCCGCCGCGCGCATCTACCCGTCGCTGGTGCCGGTGGCCGGCTTCAATGCGCGCGGCAGCGCCGACAACGAACGTGCCTGGAAGGTGCTGGAGCAATGGCACAAGCCCTTTGTGCTGTGCTTCAGCGATGGCGACCCCATCACCCGCGGCGGCGACCACGAATTCCTGCGCCGCGTGCCCGGCACCCGAGGCCAGCCGCATTGCACCCTGCATGGCGGCCACTTCATGCAGGAGGACGATGCGGCGCGTTTCGCCCGACTGATCGTGGCTTGCTGCCATCTGGATACCCAGGGCAATCCCGCGCCCGTCGGGAATTGACTGGCAGCTGGCGGCCCGCAACCGTGCCAGTCCTGAGGCCGCCACCCATCATCACGGCATCTTCTTCTCCGCATCAGGAATCGCCATGAAAGCCGTGGTCTGCCAGAACAAGCAACTCTCCCTCGTCGACCTGCCCGAGCCCAAGCCCGAGCAGGGGCAGCTGCTGGTCAAGGTGCTGCGCTGCGGCATCTGCGGCTCCGACCTGCATGTGCGCCAGCATTGCGACCATTGGGGCCAGATCATGGGTCGCAGCGGCTACCGCCAGCTCACCAGCAGCGCGCAGCCGGTGGTGTTCGGCCATGAGTTCAGCGCCGAGGTGCTGGACCAGGGGCCGGGCGGCAAGAAGACTGGCTTCAAGCCCGGCACCAAGGTGGTGGCCTTGCCCTTTCTGCGCGTCGGCAAGGAGATCGACGCGATCGGGCTTTCCGAGCGCGTCACCGGCGCCTATGCCGAGCGCGTGCTGGTGCAGGAATCGATGACGCTGGCGATCCCGAACGGCCTGGACCCGGCCGTGGCGGCGCTCACCGAGCCGATGTCGGTGGCCTGGCACGCGATTCGCCGCGGCGAGGTCAAGAACAAGGACGTGGCCATCGTGATCGGCTGCGGCCCGGTGGGCCTGGCCACCATCTGCCTGCTCAAGGCCAAGGGCGTCAGGCATGTGGTGGCGGCCGACTTTTCTGCCGGCCGGCGCGCGCTGGCCAAGCGCTGCGGCGCCGACGTGGTGGTGGACCCGGCCGCCGAGTCGCCCTATGCGAACTGGCAGGAATGGGGCTGCATCGGCGACCTGCCGGGCATGCTGGAGCTGGCCCTGGGCACGCGCGAGCAGCTCGGCAAATTGCCCCTGATCCCCTGGTGGCATAGCTGGCGCCTGGCCGAGGCGCTGGGTGCCCTGCCCAAGCGCCCGATCATTTTTGAATGCGTGGGTGCACCGGGCGTGCTGCAAAGCGTCATCAACGGCGCGCCGCAGTTCGCGCGCATCGTGGTGGTGGGCGTGTGCATGCAGGCCGACCAGATCGAGCCCGCGGTGGCCATCAACAAGGAGGTCGACCTGCGCTTCGTGCTGGGCTACTCGCCGCTGGAGTTCCGCGACACCCTGCACATGATGGCCGAGGGCAAGGTGGATTGCGCGCCGCTGATCACCGGCGAGGTGGGCCTGGGCGGCGTCGACGCGGCCTTCAAGGCCCTGGGCGATCCGAACCGCCATGCCAAGATCCTGGTCGACCCGGCCAGCATCTTAACCACGCCGGCCTGAGCCAGTTCAAGGGGCCGCCGACGTGCGCGGCCGCTGCTGGTATTCGCTGGGCGTGATGCCGATGACGCGCCGGAACGAGCGGCTGAAATTGGCCGAGTCGCTGAAGCCCAGCTGCAAGGCCACCTGGGTGACGGTGGCGCCCGGCTCGCCCAGCAGCTCGCAGGCGAGCTCGAATCGCACCTGTTCGGCCAGGCTGCGGAACTGCAGGTTTTCCTTCTTCAGATAGCGGTCTATGGTGCGCGGCGAGACATGGATGCGCTGCGCCAGATCCTCCAGCGTCACCAGGCGGCCGGGCGTCTCGCGCAGCAGCATGCGCACATAGTCGCCCCAGCCGGCCTCGCCCATGGGCGGGCGCTGGCCCAACGCGGCGCAGCGCGCGTCGACCTCGCGCACCACATGGTCGTCGGCCATCGCCAGCGGCCGGTCCAGCAGGTCGGCGCCCATCAGCACGCGCACGCCGGGCAGGGCCTGGGCGTCGAAATGAAAGCGCGCCGGCCCCAATGCGAGGTAGCGCTGGGCGTGCGGTGGCGGCGGCATCGAGAGGTAGATGTCGTAGGCCGGCTCCTGGCCGCCCAGCATTAGGTGGATCTGGTTCTGGTGCGCCACCGCCAGCGCCTCGTAATAGAAGCGCAGCGTTTCCAGCGGCATCGCGGTGAGCGGCGTGTAGACGGCCTCGCCGATGCCACCGCCGATGCGCCGGTAGCGCAGCGAGAAGGTCTCGATCATCAGGTGGTAGTGGCGCGCCACCAGCTGCATGGCCTCTCCCCAGCTGCGGCAGCTGAGCATGCCGAAGCCCAGCAGCTCATGCGAATTCATCTTCACCAGCCGACCCAGCTCCAGGCCCAGGTCGGTACGCCCGGTGAGCTGGCGTGCCGAGCTCACGATGCCCTCGATCTCACTGGGCAGCAGGGTGGCGCCGCGCTGCGTGAGTCGCTCTGGCTCGATGCCGGCCATGCGCAGCAGCTGGACCATGTCAGCGCCCTGTTCACGCAACAGGTCCAGCAAGAGCACGAAGTAGCGCACCGGCACCCGGCGCGGCTGGGCCGGGTGGGGGCGGGTGGGCGGGGGCTGCGCGCTCATCGGGGCAGGGCGGTCAAGGGTGCTGGCACGCGTCGATGCTAGCCAGGCCGGCGCCAGCCTGTCCATGCAGGATTGCCGGGGGCGGGTGCATGTGCCACAGCAGGCTGCGGGAATTCCCTGGACTGGCAGGAATTGACTGGCAGCTGACGGCGCCTGCACATGCCGCGGCGCGCGTCCTTGCTCATCATCGCAGGCACAAGTTTTGGAGTTAGTGCCCATGCCCCAGTTCGAGACCCGCCGCCTCAGCATCAATGGCGTCACGCTCAACCTCGTCGACCAGGGGCGCGGTGAGCCGGTGTTGCTGGTGCATGGCTTTCCCGACGACCACGAGGTCTGGCGCGGCCAGATCCCGGCCCTGCTGCAGGCGGGCTACCGCGTCATCGCGCCCGATATGCGCGGCTGCGGCGAGTCCGAGGCGCCGGCCGGGGTGCGCCCCTACAAGCTCGACCGGCTGGTGGGCGATCTGATCGCCCTGCTGGACGCGCTGGGCCTGCCCAGGGTCAGGCTGGTGGGGCATGACTGGGGCGCGGTGATCGCCTGGACCCTGGCGATCCGCCATCCGCAGCGGGTGCACAACTATGTGGCGCTGTCGGTGGGGCACCCCAGCGCCTATGCGCGCGCACCGCTGCAGCAGAAGCTGATGGGTTGGTACATCCTGATGTTTCAATTGCGCGGCTTTGCCGAGTGGTTGATGACGCGCCGCGACTGGCGCTGGATGCGTGGTTTCACCGGCCAGCATGCCGAGCTCAAGCACTGGACCCGCAAGCTCGCGCGTCCCGGGCGCCTGAGCAGCGCCGTCGCCTGGTACCGCGCCAACCTGGCCCTGATCCTGCCGCTGGCCCAGGCCAAGCCGCCCATGCCGGTGCTGGGCCTGTGGAGCGACGGCGACGCCTATCTCTGTGAGGCGCAGATGCGCGATACCGAGCAATGGGTCACCGGGCCCTGGCGCTATGAACGCCTGAACGGCGCCTCGCACTGGCTGCAGCTGGACCAGCCCGAGCGCGTCAACCGCCTGATCCTGGACGAGTTCCAACGCCACCCCCTGAACGCCTGAAAGCGCCACCCCATCATGTTGAGTACCCGCTACCGTTTCGAACTCATTCTGGCCCTGGTCTTTGCCCTGCTGTGGGGCGGCGTCTGGCTCTGGCAGAACCCGCATCGGCCGATCAAGCCGGCCGAGGCCGAGCAGTTCATCGCCGACACCGAGAAGCTGCCGTTCCCGCCCGAGGAACGCGCCGAGATGCGCCAGGCCCTGCGCGCCTGGATGGCGGCCGACGACGGCAAGCCCGTCTACATGCTCAATCTGATGCGCAACTACCCGGAGCTGCGCCGTTACCAGGGCTCGCTGGCGACGAACCAATTCACGCCGGCGCAGAGCAACGCACATTACGAGGACGCCGTGGCCCCGCTGCTGCTCAAGGTGGGCGGCTATCCCCTCTATGCGGGCCAGGCCCAGGGCAAGAACCTGCTGGTGCATGAGGCCGGGCTGGACGACTGGAGCCGCGTCATCGTGGTGCGCTACCCCAGCCGCCGCGCCTTCATGGAGCTGGTCACCGACCCGGCTTACCGCACCATTGCGCCCTACAAGCTGATGGCGCTGAAGGTGCTGCTCGCGCCCACCGGCTTCCAGCTGGCGATTCCCGAGCTGAGCTGGCTGCTGGGGGCGCTGCTGAGCATCGTCTGGCTGCTGGCGGCCTGGCGCCGCGCCGTGCGGGCCTGAGGCGCAGCCGCCATGTTTCAACGGCAAGTGGTGGTGATCACCGGAGGCTCGAGCGGGCTCGGCCCGGCGCTGGCCAGGCGCTTTGTGGCCGCCGGCGCGAAGCTGGCCCTGCTGGCGCGAGATGCGCAGAAGCTGGCCAAGGTGCGCGCCGAGCTGCTGGCCTGCGCGCCGCCCGGGGCCAGCGTCGAGACCTTCGTTTGCGATGTCGGTGATGAGGCGGCCTGCCGCGTCACGATGCAGGCGATTGCCGCCAGTCTGGGCGCGCCGGATGTGCTGATCAACTCGGCCGGCATCGTCGCCGAGGGCTACTTCCAGCATTCGGACATGGCGACGCAGCGCCGCATCTTCGAGACCAACTACTTCGGTGCCGTCAACATCACGCTGGCGGCCATGCCCTTCTTCAGCGCCAGGGGCAGCGGGCGCATCGTCAACATCGCCTCGCTGGCCGGGCGCCTGCCCACCTTCGGACTGACGGCCTACGGCCCCTCCAAGTTTGCCCTGGTGGGCTTCAGCGAAGGGCTGCGTCTGGAGCTCAAGCCGCGCGGCGTGCGCGTGCAGCTGGCCTGCCCGGGCGAGTTCCTCACCCCCATGGCCACTGCCCTGGAGGCCACCCGCAGCGCGGAAAACCGGCAGATGAACCAGGCGGTGCCGGTGATGTCGCTGGATGCGGTGGCGGACGGCGTGTTCGCCGGCATTGCCGCGGACCGCTTCATGATCGTGCCGGGCCGCATCGCCCGCGCGCTGGACGCCCTGCACCGGCTGGCGCCCGGCCTGCTGCGCTGGCTGCTGGACCTGCGGCTGCGGCAGGTCTATGTCGGTCCGCGGCAGCCCTGATGCGCCTGCAACATCCCAGACCCCATGAGCCACCCAAGCCGCTTTATCCACCACGCCGTCGAATTTTCCTACTACTCGGGCAAGACCCGCAGCTACCTGCTGCACAAGGGCATTCCCTTCGAGGAACGTAACCCCAAGGCCTGGGGCTATCTGCTGACCCTGCCCATCAAGGTTGGCGCCGCCGTCGTGCCGGTGCTGCAAACCCCGGAGGGCAGCTGGCTGCAGGACACAAGCTGCATCATCGACGCGATGGAGCAGCGCTTCCCCCAGCGTCCCATGCTGCCGGCCGGTCCGGTGCAGCGTCTGGCCGCCTACCTGTTCGAGTTGTGGGGCGACGAGTTCCTGCTCATGATGGCCATGCACACGCGCTGGAACCGGCCCGAGCACCATGACTGGTATGCGGCCCATGCCGGTGCGGTGCTGCTGCCGGGTTGGCCGTCGCCCATGCAGCGCTGGCTGGGTGGGCGCATCGGCAGTCAGATGAGCGGGTTCGCGGCGACGCTGGGCTTTGACGCGACGCAGCGCGAGCGACTCGACCGCTTCACGCAGATTCAGCTCGATGCCTTGGACGCGCATTTCGCGCGGCATGCCTTCCTGTTCGGTGGCCGGCCATCGCTGGGCGATTTCGGGCTGATAGGCCCGCTGTTTGCTCATGTCGGCCGTGACCCGCTGTCGCGGCGCGACCTGATCGACCCACGCCCTGCGCTGAAGGCCTGGATTGCGCGCATGTTCGACCCCGCCAGCGCCGTGGACGGCGAGTTCCTCGCCGACGATAGCCTGCCCGAGACCCTGCTGCCGGCCTTGCGCTCGATCTTCGACGAGATGCTGCCCTTCATCGCCGCCTGCGGCCAGGCACTGGGCAGCAATCGCAAGACCGCCGCTGGGCGCACGCTGCGCTTCTTCGACCGGGTCGAGTTCCCGCTTGCCGGCGGGCTGCACCGGCGCTCGGCCGCCAGCTACCCGGTCTGGATGGCTCAGCGCCTGCTCGATGCGCTGGCGAGCTGGCCGGAGGCCGAACAGCGCGTCGCGCGCGCCTGGCTGGCGCAGGTCGGCGGCGAGCAGTTGCTGGCCCTGAAGCTGCCGCGCATGGCCCGGCAGGGCCTGGCTGCGCGCGTCCTCACCCCGGCCGGCGCCGGCCGGCACGCAGGCTGATGCCGCCCGGCATCGACCGATTCGAAACCCAAGGAAGACAAGAGCATGAACCGACTCTCCTCGACCCTGCTGACGCGGCTGCACCCGGGCAAGCTGCGCCTGGCCGGCCGCCTGACGGCGGGTTTTGGCCTGGTACTGCTGTTGCTGCTGCTCACCATGGCGGCGGGCCTGATGGGCATGCAGCGCATGAGCCAGCAGACGCGCGAGATCGTCGAGGTCTCGGGCCGGCGCGGCGATGTGGCGCAGGCCATGATGGCGGCGGCCAATGACACGGCGGTGGCGCTCTATGGCTTTCTGCTGGTGGGCGACGACGAGCAGGATGCGAAGGCGCAGACGGCGCTGTTCGAGGCCGCGCTGCAGCGCTACGAGCGGGCCGCGGCGGAGCTCAAGCCGCTGGTGGGCGCCCAGCCAGACGCCGCCACCGCCCAGCTGCTGAAGACGCTGGAGGAGGCCGGCTCGCCGGCCCGTACCATGGCGCGCAATGTGGTGCGCATGGCGGGCATGGGCGGCAATGCCGGTGCCGCTTTCAATGCCATGAACCCGCGCGTGGCCATCGACGAATGGCGCGCCGCCATCGTCAAGCTGCTGGCCCATGAGGCCGAGGCCGCGGCGGCCAGCGCGGTCGGTGCCCAGACCAGCTACGAGGCGGCGCGCGGCGTGCTGGCCCTGACGACGTTGCTGGGCCTGCTGGTGGGCGGTGCGGCCGCCTGGCTGATCCTGCGCAGCGTGGCCGGCCCCTTGAAGCAGGCCGTCGGCGAGGCACAGCGCATCGCCACCGGCGATCTCAGCCGCGCCATCGACGGCGGCCGGCGCGACGAGACCGGCGAGCTGCTGGCCGCGCTGGCTGCGATGCAGGAGCAGCTGCGTGGGCTGGTCGGAACGATACGCAGCTCCACCGACAGCATCGCGCACGCCAGCGCCGAGATCGCGCATGGCAACCTGGACCTGAGCCAGCGCACCGAGCGCACCGCGGGCGAGTTGCAGCGCGCCGCCGGCGCCACCGGCGCCCTGAGCCAGACGGTGCGCGGCGCCACCGCCGCGGCCGGCCAGGCCGACGCATTGGCGCGCCAGGCCGAGCAGGTGGCCCAGCGCGGCGGCCGGGCGGTGGGCGAGGTGGTGCAGACCATGGGCGAGATCGACCGCAGCGCGCGCCAGATCGGCGACATCACCGGCGTGATCGACTCGATCGCCTTCCAGACCAATATCCTGGCGCTGAACGCCGCGGTGGAGGCCGCGCGTGCCGGCGAGCAGGGGCGCGGCTTTGCCGTGGTGGCCTCCGAGGTGCGGGCGCTGGCGCAGCGCTCGGCCGATGCGGCCAAGCAGATCAAGACCCTGATCCAGGGCTCGGGCGAGCGCGTCGAGGCCGGCGCACGCCAGGTGCAGCTGGCCGGCAGCACCATGCAGGACATCGTCGGCAGCGTGCTGCAGCTGGGCGGCGCGCTGCAGGAGGTGACGCGCAGTGGCAGCGCGCAAAACGAGGGCATCGCCCAGCTGGAGGCGATGGTGGCCGAGCTCGACCAGATGACGCAGAGCAACGCGGCCCTGGTGGAGCAGGGCGCCGCCGCCGCCGAGAGTCTGAGCCAGCAGGCCGCGGCGCTGGCGCAGACGGTGGCGGTGTTCCGGCTCTAGGACCCGGCCTGCTTGTTCGCGCGCTGCTGCTGCTGGTACTCGCTGGGCGACTGGCCCAGCACGCGGCGGAAGGCGCGGCTGAAGTTGGCGCCGTCGCTGAAGCCCAGTTGCAGCGCCACCTGCACCACGCTGGCGCCGGGCTCCCGCAGCAGCTCGCAGGCGCGCTCGAAGCGCAGTTGCTGCGAGAGCTCGCGGAAGTTGAGGTTCTCCTTCTTCAGATAGCGGTCCAGGGTGCGCACCGACAGCTTGACGCGGCGCGCCAGATCCTCCAGCGTGAGCTGTTCGCCCTGCGCCTCGCGCAGCATCATGGTGACGTAGTCGCCCCAGCCGCCCGCGCTGCCCGCGCTGTGCCGTGGGCGCTGCGCCAGCGCGGCACAGCGCGCGTCGATCTCGCGCAGCACGCGCTCGTCGCCCATCGGCAGGCTGCGGTCCAGCAGTTCAGCGTCCATCACTGCATGGACGCCCGGCACCGCCTGCGCATCGAAGTGAAAGCGCACCGGCGCGAGCCGTTCGTATCGACGTAAATGTGCGGGTGCCGGCATGGCAAGGTGGATGTCGTAGGCCACCGGCCCTAGCATCAGCTGGACCTGGTTCTGGTGCGCCAGCGCCAGGGCCTCGTAGTAAAAGCGCAGCGTCTCCAGCGGCATCGCCAAGGCCGGTGTGTAGACGATGTCGCCGCGCCCGGGCGAACGCTCGTAGCGCAGCGTGAAGGTCTCGGTCATCAGGTGGTAATGCCGCGCCGCCAGACGCATCGCCTCGTCGAAGCTGCGCGCCGAGAGCATGCCGTAACCCAGCAGGTCGTGCGAGTTCATCTTGATCAGCCGGCCCATCTCGAAGCCCAGATCGCTGCGGCCGGTGAGGCGGCGTACGCTTGCGATGAAGGCCTCGACCTCGGCGGGCGAGAGCGTGGCATCGCGCTGCTCGAAGCGCTGCGCCTCGATGCCGGCCATGCGCAGCAGGGCGGCCTGGTCCATGCCCTGGCTGCGCAGGGCATCGCAGAGCAGGGCGAAATAGCGGACCGGAACGCGGCGTTGGCTGCTGGCTTGCATATGGCCCCATGCTAGCCAGCGCGGGCCGGCCGCGTCTACAAGAGCAAACGCGCAAGCCAGCTGACAATGCGCCCATGCTGCCCGATCCCGCCCTGCTGCGTGCCTGCCTTGCCCGGGCGCGCCAGCCGCTGCCGCAGGGCTGCTTGCGCCTGCGCCTGGCTGCGCTCAAGCTGGGCTGGATCGCTCCGGCGCGCGCCGAGGCCTTGCTGCGCGCCTGGCCGGATTTGCGTGCGACGCCCGGCGCCTTGGCCTGGTGGCCGGATGGCGCCGATGCGGGCGCGCGTTCCGCCTGCATCCAGGCGGTGGCCGAGCGCCTCGCCGCCGCCGGCCTGATCGGCGGTTGGCGCAACGAGGCCTATGCCTGCGAGGCGCCCGTTGACGATCCGCTGCGGCTGCGGGGCGCCGAGCTGTTCCGCCTGGAGCGCGCTGCCTTCCGCTTCTTCGGCCTGATGAGCCGCGCCGTGCATATCAACGCGCGCTGGCCCGATGGCCGCATCCTGTGCGGGCGGCGGGCCCTGACCAAGGCCACCGACCCGGGCGCGCTGGACAACCTGGCCGCCGGCGGCCTGCGGGCCGGCGAGGGCTTGCTGGACTGCGCCAGGCGCGAGCTGTGGGAGGAGGCCGGCGTGCCGCCAGAGCTGACGCGACAGTTGCGCGCCTGCGGCGCGCTGCGCAGCACGCGCGTGGAGCCCGAGGGCCTGCACGACGAGATCCTGCATGTCTTCGAGCTGCAGCTGCCGGCCGACTTCTCGCCGCGCAACCAGGACGGCGAGGTGAGCGAGTTCCTGGCGCTGGACGCCGGTGAGCTGCAGGCGCGGCTGGCGGCCGGCGAGTTCAGCCCCGACGCGGCCAGTGCCATTGCCTACGGAATGCTTGGTGCTAACAGCTCCTAGACGAGCAGAAAGCTGAGCCGCCCCTCGCCGGTGCCGGGCACCTGCAGCACCAGGTCGGTGCGGCCGCTGTTCTGCAGCAGCAGGGCGGCAAGTTTGTCAAAGGGCTGGGCGGTGAGGCGCGCGGCGCTCATGCTGGGCTGGTCGGTAACGCTGCGCTTGCGCAGCACCGACGCCGCGGCGCGCATGAAGCGCGAGGCATGCTCGACCATCTTGCCGCTGGGTTGGCTTTGCGCCATCGCCAGCTGGATTTCGGCCACGCTGCTGCCCGCGGCCAGGCCGCCGATCAGGCAGCAGCTGTGCAGGTCCAGCACGCCCAGGGCATAGACGCCGTTGCGACCGGTGCTGCTGTAGAGCGCGATCAGCTGCGGCAGCTGGCGCGCCGGGGCGTCGGCCAGATCATTGCGGCGCAGGTCGAAGCCGCGCGTGCCCAGATGCGCGAACAGCTGCTGTTGCATCTGAGCGATCGATTCGAGTGCGGCGGGGCCCTTCCTGGCTTCGGCGTCGGCGGCAGGACGGCCGGCCGGTGCGGCCTTGCGCGCCTGTTGCAGGGTCCGTCCCACGACCTCGCGCAGCGCCAGGTCATTGAATGGCTTGTTGAGCACAAAGGCCGCACCATTGCTGCGCGCCTCAACGAGGCGCTCGTCATTCGTCTCGGTGGTCACGAAACCCACCGCCACCTCGGTATGGCCGGTCTGGCGCAGCGCCTGCAGCATCTCGATGCCAGAGACGCCGGGCATATGCCAGTCGGACAGCACCAGGTCGGGCCGGAAACTGTCGACCTTGTCGAGCGCATCGGCGCCGTCGTCGGCGGTGAGGATTTGCAGCGGGCCGAGCTCGGAGCTTTCCAGCACCTGTCGGATGATGGCCTGGATGGCCCGGCTGTCGTCGACGATCAGTACGCGGCGGGCATCGCCCGCGGGAATGCTCGGTGGCATGGGAACTCCTGCTCCTTGATGGCAGCATGGTCGAGACGGCGGATCTGCCGTCTTCGTGGGCTCCCTGGACCTCACTGGCCGGCTGTTGGGCCGGCGTGGATCGATGTTTTTGGCTGGCGTACTGCTTGTCTCGCTGGACCCCGAGTGTCTTGTGCGCTGAGCGCCCCGGTGCTAGGAAAAGCCCTTGCTATTGACCGCAATTTGATCCAGTCGTGACTTTGTGCGAGTTTGCGGCTCCCGCTGTGGTGCATTGGTGACAATCGGGCCATGGAACAAGTCGATGCGGTGGTGGTGGGTGCCGGCGTGGTGGGCCTGGCGGTGGCGCGCGCACTCGCGCGCCAGGGTCTGGAAACCCTGGTGCTGGAGCGCGAGAACGCGATCGGTCAGGGGGTGAGCTCGCGCAATAGCGAGGTCATCCATGCCGGGCTGTACTACCCGCCGGGTTCGCTCAAGGCCAGGCTTTGCGTGCGCGGCAAGCAACTGCTCTACGAGTTCTGCACCAGCCACCAGGTGGCGCACCGGCGCTGCGGCAAGCTGGTGGTGGCCACCGATCCGGCGCAGCTGGCCGGGCTGCGCGCCCTGCAGGCCAAGGCCGCGGGCAATGGCGTGCACGATCTGCAATGGCTTGGCGCCGCCGAGGCACAGACCCTCGAGCCGCAGCTGCGCTGCGAGGCCGCGCTGCTCTCGCCCTCCACCGGCATCGTCGACAGTCATGGCCTGATGCTGGCCCTGCAGGGCGAGTTGGAGCGCCATGGCGGTGCCGTGGGGCTGGCTTCCGAGGTGCGAGCAATCCGCCCCAGCCCCGAGGGTCAGGTCTTGAGCGTGGCGATGCCCGGGGGCGAGCAGATGGATTTGTGCGCGCGCCTGGTGGTGAATGCCGCCGGGCTCTGGGCACCCTGGCTGGCGACGCGTACAGCTGGCTTGGCTGGCCTGCAAGGCCAGCCGAGCGCGCATTACAGCAAGGGCTGCTATTTCAGCCTGCAGGGCCGGGCGCCGTTCGCGCACCTGGTCTATCCGCTGCCGCAGGACGCCTGGCTGGGCGTGCACCTGACGCTGGACCTGGGCGGGCAGGCCCGCTTCGGGCCGGATGCGCAGTGGCTGGAGGGGGTGGCGACGCCGGATCAGCTGGACTATGCGGTGGCGGCGGAACGCGCCGATGGCTTTTATGCCGATGTGCGCCGCTACTGGCCGGGCCTGCCCGACGGGGCGCTGCAGCCCGCCTACAGCGGCGTAAGGCCCAAGATCCATGGCCCGGGCGAGGCTGCGCCGGACTTCCGCATCGACGGCCCGGCCCAGCATGGCGTGGCTGGTCTGGTGAATCTGCTGGGCATCGAATCGCCGGGGCTGACGAGCGCGCTGGCGATCGCCGAGGAGGTGCTGGCGCGTCTGGGGCTTGCTACAGCCTAGTCCCGCTGCTGCCACTGCCCGTCGATGAGCAGCTGGTGCGGGCGGAACTTGCTCTTGTAGGCCATCTTGGGGCTCTCGGCGATCCAGTAGCCCAGGTAGAGGTGCGAGAGGCGCAGCTGGCGCGCCTGCTCGATCTGCCACAGCACGTTGTAGCTGCCGTAGCTCATGCCCTCCTCGGGCTCGTAGAAGGTGTAGACGGCCGACAGCCCGTCGGCCAGGATGTCCAGGATGGACACCATCTTCAGCTGGCTGCTGCCATCGGGCTGCGGCTCGCGGAACTCCACCAGGCGCGAGTTGATGCGGCTTTGCAGCAGGAACTGGGTGTATTGGTCGACGCTGTCGTGGTCCATGCCGCCGCCGCTGTGGCGGCCGGCCTGGTAGCGCAGATAGAGCTGGTAATGCTCCTCGCTATAGCCCAGCCGCATCACGCGCGCCTGCAGGCCCTGGTGCTGCTTCCAGGCACGGCGCTGGCTGCGCGTGGGCGTGAACGCCGCCACCGGGATGCGCATCGCCACACAGGCCTTGCAGCCGTCGCAATAGGGCCGGTAGGTGAACATGCCGCTGCGGCGAAAGCCCGCCGCCACCAGGCCCGAATAGGCATCCGCATGGATCAGATGGCTGGGCGTGGCCACCTGCGAGCGTGCCTGCCGCTGCGGCAGGTAGCTGCAGGGGTAGGGCGCCGTGGCATAAAACTGCAGCTCGGCCAGCGGAAGTTCTTTGGGATGCGTCACGAAGAAGGTGGCGTTGGCTCGGGTTCGGTATTGCCGGGCTCCAGCAGGGCCCACAGCCCAGGATGATAGGTCCAATCGCTGGGGGCCGGTTCGCCCACCGCCCGCGCCAGATGCGCCTCGAAGGCTGCACGCGGCACTGCTGCCGCACCCAGCGAAGCGAGATGGCGGGTGTTCTGCTGGCAGTCGATCCAGGCAATGCCATGCCGGCGGCACAGGCACACCAGCGCGGCCAGCGCGATCTTGGAGGCATCGCTGCGCCGCGTGAACATCGACTCGCCGTAGAACATGCGGCCCAGGTTCACGCCGTAGAGGCCGCCGGCCAGCTCACCGTCCATCCAGGTCTCGACGCTGTGCACCACGCCTTCGGCAGCCAGGCGCGCATAGGCGGCCTGCATCTCGGGCAGTATCCAGGTGCCGGACTGGCCCTCGCGCGGCGCGCCGGCGCAGGCGCGCAGCACCTCGGGCGTGGCCGTGTCGACGCGGATCTCGCAGCCCGGCGTGGCGCGAAAACGCGCGATCGTCTTGCGCAGCGAGCGCGCGAGCTTGAAGTTGCGGGTCTGCAGCACCATGCGCGGGTCGGTGCTCCACCACAGTATGGGCTGGCCCTCGGAATACCAGGGGAAGATGCCGCGCGCATAGGCGGCGCGCAGGCGCGCCGGGCTGAGGTCGCCGCCGGCGGCCAGCAGGCCGGGGGCGTCGGAGTTGGGCCCCAGCGCCAGGTGGGTGGGCGGGAAGAAGGCCGGGTCGCGGTCATCAAGCCAGGGAATCATCGGCTTCATGGTAGCGTGCTCGCCCATGACAACGATCATCCTCTACGGCATACCCAATTGCGACACCGTCAAGCGCGCGCGCGCCTGGCTGCATGAGCAAGGCCTGGACTACCAGTTTCACGATTTCAAGAAGGCCGGCGTGCCCGCCGCCGAGCTGGCGCGCTGGCAGCGCGAGCTCGGCTGGGAGCGGGTGCTGAACCGCGCCGGCACCAGCTGGCGCAAGCTCGACGAGGCGGCCAAGGCCGCGGTGGTGGATGGCGCCAGCGCCGCCGCGCTGATTCAGGCCCAGCCCAGCCTGGTCAAGCGGCCGGTGGTGCAATGGGCCGACGGCCGCCTGAGCCTGGGTTTCTCGCCCGAGCTGTTTGCCAGCCACGCCTGAGCGCACTGCGGTGGTGCGCTTGATGCACCAGGAGTGAGCGCGCGGCCTCGCGCTGGTGCGCGAGCGGTTCTGTGGGCTTGCCCCAGTCTGGGCACTCTTCTTGCTGTCTTGGTGCATTCCGTGTCAGGTCGGTGCGCCGACCCCGCAGCAAGCAAGCAATAGAGGACCCGCAATGGAGAACTTCAAGCAGGGCGCCGATGCGCTCTTCATCCTGCTCGGCGCCATCATGGTGCTGGCCATGCACGCCGGCTTCGCCTTTCTGGAGCTGGGCACGGTGCGCAAGAAGAACCAGGTGAATGCGCTGGTGAAGATCCTGGTGGACTTCGCGGTCTCCACCGTGGCCTATTTCCTGGTGGGCTACACGGTCGCCTATGGCACGCATTTCTTCACCGGCGCCGAGGCGCTGGCGGCCAAGAACGGCTACGAGCTGGTGAAGTTCTTCTTTCTCCTGACCTTCGCCGCGGCGATTCCCGCCATCGTCTCCGGCGGCATCGCCGAGCGCGCGCGCTTCGGCCCGCAACTGATGGCCACCGCGGTGATCGTGGGCCTGATCTACCCGCTCTTCGAGGGCGTGGCCTGGAACCAGGCCTTCGGCTTCCAGGCCTGGCTCAAGGCCAGCTTTGGCGCCGAGTTCCATGATTTCGCCGGCTCGGTGGTGGTGCACGCGGTGGGCGGCTGGATAGCCCTGGCGGCGGTGCTGCTGCTGGGGCCGCGCTACAACCGCTACCGCAAGGACGGCGCCATCAGTGCCCACCCGCCCTCCAGCATCCCCTTTCTGGCGCTGGGTGCCTGGGTGCTGGCGGTGGGCTGGTTCGGCTTCAATGTGATGAGCGCCCAGACTCTGGACAAGCTCAGCGGCCTGGTGGCGGTGAACTCGCTGATGGCGATGGTGGGCGGCACGCTGGCGGCGGTGCTGCTGGGCCGCAACGACCCCGGCTTTGCCTACAACGGCCCGCTCGCCGGCCTGGTGGCGGTGTGCGCCGGCTCCGACCTGATGCACCCGATCGGAGCCCTGCTGGTGGGCGGCGTGGCCGGCGCCATCTTCGTGAGCCTGTTCACCCTCACGCAGAACCGCTGGAAGATCGACGACGTGCTGGGCGTCTGGCCCCTGCACGGCCTGTGCGGCGCCTGGGGCGGCATCGCCTGCGGTATCTTCGGCCAGCCGGCCCTGGGCGGCATCGGCGGCGTGAGCCTGTGGTCGCAGCTGCTGGGCACCCTGGCCGGCGTGAGCTGGGCGCTGGCCGGCGGCTTTACCGTCTACGGCCTGCTGCGCCAGCTGACCGGGCTGCGCCTGAGCCAGGAAGAGGAATTCGACGGCGCCGACCTCAGTATCCACAAGATCGGCGCGACCCCCGATCGCGAGGTCAGCTGGTAAGCTGCCGGCCTTGTTATCCAAGGCAGTTGCTCCATGTTCACAGGCATCGTCCAGGGCGTCGCCAGCGTCGCCGCCATCACCGACCGGCCCGGTCTGCGCAGCTTCACGCTGCAGTTCCCGCCCGGCTTCTGTGCCGGCCTGGAGATCGGTGCCAGCGTCGCCTGCGACGGTGTCTGCCTGACCGTCACCGCCCTGCACGAGGGCGCGGAGCGCGCCGACTTCGATGTGATGCAGCAAAGCCTGGCGCTCACCAGCCTGGGCGGCCTGCAGCCGGGCAGCCGGCTGAACGTGGAGCGCGCCGCCCGCGACGGCGCCGAGATCGGCGGCCACCCGCTCTCCGGCCATGTCGACTTCATGGGCGAGATCGCCGAGATTCGCCGCCCCGAGAACAACCATGTGCTGCGCATCGCGGTGCCGGCGCAATGGATGCGCTACATCTTCGCCAAGGGCTATATCGCCATCAACGGCGCCAGCCTGACGGTGGCGGAAGCAGACCGCCAGGCCGGTTGGTTCGAGGTCTGGCTGATCCCAGAGACCCTGCGCATGACCACCTTTGGCGAGAAGGCCGTGGGGTCAGGTCTGAACATCGAGATCGAGCGCCAGACCCAGGTCTTCGTGGACACCGTGCGCGAGGCCATTGAGGAGCGCCTGGGCCCGCTGCTGCCGGCGCTGGAGCAGCTGCTGGCGCAGCAGGGCCAGAGCCTGCTGGACGTGGCGCCGCCACGCGTCGAAAAGCGCTGAAACCCGCGTGCAGTTTTGTGCGGCCTGGTGGGCCGCGGCATGCTAGCCTGGGCGCTGTCAGGATGTCCTGACGTCCGCGAGGAAGGGCCGAACCATGCGATTGAGCGTCAGACACCGATTGATGCTGGGCTTTGGCGTGATGCTGCTGCTGCTGGCCGTGGTGGCCGGCGTGGGGCAGCAACAGCTGGCCAATATCCAGCACTTCAACACCGAGCTGGACGAGCGCGCCTTCCGGCTCTCGCTCGCCTCCGACTGGGCCACCCAGGTCAAGATCGCGGTGGCCAGCAAGGCGCCGGTGCCAGGTCTTGAGATCGAGCCGGTGAAAAAGCTCGGCACGCTCATCCAAGCGGAGGCCGAGAAGCGCGTGCTGACGGCGGCGCTGAGTTCGCATGGCGCCAGCCCGGAGGCGCACCGCGATGCGGTGGACCAGCTGGCGGGCAAGCTGGTGGCGCTGCAGATTGCCGACAGCGGCCAGCTGCAGGCCGCGCTGACGCGCGCCGTCACGCTCAACTGGACCGTGCTGGCGTTGGGCGCGGTGCTGGGCATCGTGATCGCGATCCGGCTCTCCAACGGCATCCTGCGGCCGATCGCGCGTGCCGGCCTGGTGGCAGAACGCATTGCCTCGGGCGACCTTTCTAGCAGCATCGATGGCCAGGGAGATGACGAAGTGGGCGCGCTGCTGGTCTCGCTGGGACGCATGCAGGACAACCTGGCCAAGCTGGTAGCGAATGTGCGCCAGGGCTCCGAGGGCGTGGCCACCGCCTCGGCCGAAATCGCCCAGGGCAATCACGACCTCTCGGCGCGCACCGAGCAGCAGGCCAGCTCGCTGGAGCAGACGGCCTCCAGCATGGAGGAGCTGGGCTCCACGGTGAAGCAAAACGCCGACAGCGCGCGCCAGGCCAACCAGCTGGCGCTGAACGCCTCCACGGTGGCCGAGCAGGGCGGGGCGGTGGTGGGCGAGGTGGTCGAGACCATGAAGGAGATCAACGATTCCTCGCGCAGGATTTCCGACATCATCGGCGTGATCGACGGCATCGCCTTTCAGACCAACATCCTCGCCTTGAATGCCGCGGTGGAAGCCGCGCGCGCCGGCGAGCAGGGCCGCGGCTTCGCGGTGGTGGCCTCCGAGGTGCGTTCGCTGGCGGGCCGCTCGGCCGACGCCGCCAAGGAGATCAAAAACCTGATCGGCGCCAGCGTCGAGCGCGTCGAGCGCGGCAGCGCCCTGGTCGACCGCGCCGGCAGCACCATGCAGGAGGTGGTGACGGCGATCAAGCGCGTTACCGACATCATGGGCGAGATCAGTGCCGCCAGCATCGAGCAGGCCAATGGTGTCTCGCAGGTGGGCGAAGCGGTCAACCACATGGATCACGCCACCCAGCAGAACGCCGCGCTGGTGGAGCAGATGGCCGCCGCCGCCAGCAGCCTGAAGGCGCAGGCCGAGGAGTTGGTGCGCGTGGTGGCGGTGTTCAAGATCCGGCGCGGCTGAGCGCGCGGGGCCCCCCTCAATCGCGGCCCGCGCGCCGGGCCCAACAGGGCCACAATGGCTTGGCAATTCAAGGAGACGCTCATGGCCCTGCAACATGCCAGTCCTGGCCAGCTGATCGACCTGAAGGCCCTGGCCGAGTACATCCCCGACAGCCCCAGCACCAGCCTGATCAAGGCCGACCAGCTGCAGCTGCTGCACCTGCTGCTGCCGGCCGGCCAGCACTTGCATGAGCACAAGCTGGCCGGCGAACTCTGCATCCACTGCCTGGCCGGCCGCGTGCGCCTGGACATGCATGGCACCCATCTGCCGCTCAGCGCCGGGCAGATGACGCTGCTGCGCCGCGCCGAGCTGCATGCGGTGGTGGCGGAGCTGGACAGCAGCTTGCTGCTGACGCTGGTATTGCCGGGCTGAGCCTGCGGACTCATTCCTTCAGCAGGGTACGCAGCACAAACGGCAGGATGCCGCCATGGCGGTAGTACTCGACCTCGATGGGGGTGTCGATGCGCAGCAGCAGGGCATGCTCTGTGCGTTTGCCGCCCCCGTGGACCACCAGGCGGGCCTGGCGCTGCGGCGCCAGCGCGCCGTCCAGCTCGATGTCGATCAGCTCGTCGCCCTTGAGGCCCAGCGTCTCCCAGCTCTCGCCCGGCATGAACTGCAGCGGCAGCACCCCCATGCCGACCAGGTTGGCGCGGTGGATGCGCTCGAAGCTCCTGGCCACCACCACCTTGATGCCCAGCAGCTGGGTGCCCTTGGCGGCCCAGTCGCGGCTGGAGCCGGTGCCATATTCCTCGCCGGCAAAGATCACCGTGGGCGTGCCAGCAGCCTGGTAGCGCATCGCGGCGTCGTAGATGGCGAGCTTTTCAACATCTCCGCTACTCGGCTGATAAAGCGTCAGGCCACCTTCCTCGCGGCTGCCGTCGGCAGCGGGTGGGAGCATCAGGTTCTTGATGCGCACATTGGCAAAGGTGCCGCGCATCATCACCTCATGGTGGCCGCGGCGTGAGCCATAACTGTTGAAGTCCATGGGCTTGATGCCCTGGGCCTGCAGGTACAGGCCCGCGGGCGAGCTGGCCTTGATGGCGCCGGCGGGCGAGATGTGGTCGGTGGTGATGGAGTCGCCGAACAGCGCCATGATGCGGGCACCGCGCACGCTGGTGCCGCTGGCCTCGGCGGCCTTGGCTGCCATCTGGAAGCCGGCGAAGAAGGGCGGCTGGGCGATATAGCTGCTGGCCGGCCAGTTGTAGACCTGACCTTCGACGCCGCTGATCCTGCGCCACAAGCGGCCGGGCCTGCTGGCCACCCGCGCGTAGTTGGCGCGAAAGGCCTTGGGGTCCATGGCATGCTTCATCAGCGCATTGATTTCATCGCTGCTGGGCCAGATGTCGCCCAGGTAAACGTCACGCCCATTTTTGCCCTTGCCCACCGGCTGGGTCATCAGATCCACCCGCACATTGCCGGCCAGCGCATAGGCCAGCACCAAAGGCGGCGAGGCCAGGAAATTGGCCTTCAGATTGGGGTGGATGCGCGCCTCGAAATTGCGGTTGCCCGAGAGCACGGCGGCGCAGATCAGTTCCCTGGAGGTGATGGCCTCGTTGATCTCGGCCGTGAGGTCGCCGGCATTGCCGATGCAGGTGGTGCAGCCATAGGCGGCCACATGGAAGCCCAGCTTTTCCAGATAGGGCAGCAGGCGGGCGCGCTCCAGGTATTCGGTGACGATGCGCGAGCCCGGCGCCAGCGAGGTCTTGATGTGCGGCGCCACGCGCAGGCCCGCCCGCACCGCCTTCTTGGCCAGCAGGCCCGCGGCCAGCAGCACGCTGGGGTTGGAGGTGTTGGTGCAGGAGGTGATGGCGGCGATCAGCACATCGCCGTTGCCGATCGTGAGGCCGCTGGGCGTGCTGACGCGCTCGCTCAGCGTCTCGGCCGGGCGGTTGAAGCCATTGGCCGCGGCACCCTGGCTGTAGAGTTCGGCGAACTTGCTGGCGAGCCTTGTTATTTCGATGCGATCCTGCGGCCGCTTGGGGCCGGCCAGCGAGGGCGTGACGCTGCCAAGGTCCAGGCTGACGATGCGCGAATAGAGAATGTCGCCGGGCGCCTGGTCTGCGCCCGGGGCGCCCGGAATTCCGAACATCTGCTGGGCGCGGAAATAGGCCTGCAGCGCGGCGATCTCGCTCTTCGTGCGGCCGGTGCCGCGGAAATAGTCGAGGGTGCGTTCGTCCACCGGGAAGAAGCCCATGGTGGCGCCGTACTCGGGCGCCATGTTCGCGATGGTGGCGCGGTCGGGCACCGAGAGGCCGGCGGCGCCGGGGCCGAAGAATTCGACAAACTTGCCCACCACCTTCTCGCGCCGCAGCAACTCGGTGACGGTGAGCACCAGGTCGGTGGCGGTGACGCCCTCGCGCAGCCGGCCCCGCAACTCGAAGCCCACCACATCCGGCGTCAGGAAATAGACCGGCTGGCCCAGCATGCCGGCCTCGGCCTCGATGCCGCCCACGCCCCAGCCCACCACGCCAATGCCGTTGATCATGGTGGTGTGGCTGTCGGTGCCCACCAGCGAGTCGGGGTAATAGCGCTTGGCGCCCTTGGCACCGCGCTTGTGCACGCCGCGCGCCAGGTATTCCAGGTTCACCTGGTGCACGATGCCGAAGCCCGGCGGCACCACGCGGAAGGTCTCGAAAGCCTGCATGCCCCACTTCATGAACTCATAGCGCTCGCGGTTGCGCTCGAACTCGAGCTTCATGTTCAGGTCCAGGGCCTGCTTGCTGCCGTAATGGTCGATCATCACCGAGTGGTCCACCACCAGGTCCACCGGCACCAGGGGTTCGATGAGCTTGGGGTTCTTGCCGGCCGCGGCCGCCACATTGCGCATCGCCGCCAGGTCGGCCAGCAGGGGCACGCCGGTGAAGTCCTGCAGCACCACGCGCGCCACCACGAAGGGGATCTCGTCCTTGCGCGGCGCGTTCGGCGCCCAGTTCGCCAACTGGGCCACATGCGCGGGCAGCACGCGCTGGCCATCGCAGTTGCGCAGCACCGACTCCAGCACGATGCGCAGCGAGATCGGCAGGCGCTTGACATTGGGGAACTGCTCGGCCAGCAGCGGCAGCGAGTAGAACTGGCCGCGCTTGCCCGCGGGCGTGCTGAAGGCGGCAAGGGTCTGGGCGTAGGGATGCGGCATGAGAGGGCTCCTGGGGCTCGGCCGATTGTGCGCGGGGTGGTGGTAGCGCGCTACCGCACCGGCGTGCGAATTGCGCTGCTTGAAGGTGACCCGATCTTGAGCGCCATCGTGCAACGTTGCCAGGGCGAGGTGGTCCAGCCGCAGGATGCAGTACTGCCGGAACCCACAAACCGCGCGTCGGCAAGGGCCTGCATGCCCTGCGCGAGTTCGAGGCGCTGAGCGAGCTGAAGACAGCTTTTGACCTTGTGCTTAGCTAGCGACGCAGATCGAAGCCTTCCGGGGCGGCAGCATCGGCCACTTCGGCGAGGCAGGCAGCCCCGGTGCGGTGGCCGCCATCGCCGACACGCTCGCGACCATGGGCATCAAAACCCCGGGCAGTGTGGCTCTGACTCCCTGAGCGCGGGCACCGCGCCCTCAGCCCAGGTAGCGGGCGCGCAGATGGGCCTGGAAGTACGCGGGGTTCAGTAGCTCGCCGCTGGCGCGTTTGACCAGCTCCGGCGTTTCCCAGCGTGACCCCTGGCTCCATACCCTGGCGTTGAGCCAGTCGAACACGGGCTGCAGCTCGCCGCGCGCGATGCCAGCATCCAGCCCGGGGATGTCGCGGCGCATGCAGGCAAACCACTGCGCCGCATACATCGCGCCCAGGGTGTAGCAAGGGAAGTAGCCGAACAGGCCCTCGGACCAGTGCACGTCCTGCATGCAGCCGTCGCGGTAGTTGCCGCGCGTGTCGACGCCCAGCAGCTCCTGCATCTTGGCGTCCCACAGCGCGGGGATGTCCTCGCACTCGATCTCGCCCTCGATCAGCGCGTGTTCGATCTCGTAGCGCAGGATCACATGGCAGGGGTAGCTAACCTCGTCGGCGTCCACGCGGATGAAGCCCGGCTTCACGCGCGTGAGCAGCTTGTGCAGGTTGTCGGGCGCCCAGGCGGCTTGTGCGCCCAGGTATTTGATCAGCAAGGGCGAGAGCTGTTCGGCGAAGCCCGGGTGGCTGCCCAGCTGCATCTCGAAGCTGAGTGACTGGCTTTCGTGCAGACCCATCGATCGGGGATTGGCAATCGGCAGGCCCAGCCATTCGCGCGGCAGCATCTGCTCGTAGCGGCCATGGCCGGTTTCGTGAATCACGCCCATCAGCGCGGGTAGGGCGTCGTCTTCGCTGTAGCGCGTGGTCATGCGCACATCCTCGGGCACGCCGCCGCAGAACGGGTGGGCCGACTCGTCGAGCCGACCGGCCTCGAAGTCGAAGCCCATCAAGTGCATGGCCGCCAGGCCCAGCTCGCGTTGCGCCGCCTTCGGGAAGGGCCCCACGGGCTGGATCACCGTCTCGCCGGCCTGCTTGGCGCGCACATCGCGGATCAGGCCGGGCAGCCACTGGCGCAGGTCGGCAAACACGCGGTCGATATCGGCGCTGCGCATGCCGGGCTCGAATTGGTCCAGCAGTGCGTCGTATTTGGACAGGCCGGTGGCCTGGCTCAAATGGCCGGCCGCTTCGCGTGAGAGCCTGACGACGTCCTTGAACATGGGCACAAAGCCGGCCCAGTCATTGGCCGTGCGCTGGCTGCGCCAGGCATGCTCGCAGCGCGAGCCTGCCAGGCTTTGCGCCTGCACCAGGGCCTGCGGCAAGGCATTGCTGGCGCGCCAGCTGCGCGTCATCTCGCGCAGCGTGGCGCGCTCGAAGTCGTCCAGCGCCTCGCCCTGGGCACGCTCCAGCAGGGCCTTGAGCTCGGGCACGGTGGCCAGTTCGTGCAGCAGGCCGCCCATTTCGGCCATGGCCGCCGCGCGTGCCTCGCTGCCCTTGGGTGGCATGAAGCTCTGTTGGTCCCAGGAAGCGATGGACTGCAAGTGGGCCAGGCGGTACATGCGCTGGTAACGCTGCGCGAGGTCGGCGTAGGCGGTGTTGGACATGGACGCTCCGTAGTTCAAGAGGAGGCAAATTGTCCACGCCAACGGCCCGGCGAACGAGCTGCCCAGCACTTTGCACCGACGCCTGGCGGCAGAAGTGCCAGCTGACCGCAGCGCTGGAGATTGCGACTTCGACAGGCCCATGAGCATGGTGTGCTCGACGCATGCGATTTCCAGCCGAAGTCCCGGCGTCAGGACGCCCTGCCGACGCCGGCCGGTCAAAGCGGTGGCGATTCGGTCAGGGAGGCTATCGCGTTAGGGAAGCACCTACTCCAGCATGGCGCTCAGCATGATCTGCAGGCGCTTGATGATCATGAACCACTCAGCCAGCGCCGGAAGCTCATGGCAAATGCCCGATGCTGCGTGTCAGGACAAGAGGGCGATCAGGCTGCTGGGGTGCAGGGCCCAGCCGGCCAGCCCGGCCAGGCCCATCAGCACACCAAAGATGGAGGGCAGCAGCGCGGCCCAGTAAAGGTGCTGACTTTGCGTCAACGCGGTTACCGCCAGCATCGCCACCGCAATCGCCAGCAGGGCGTCGCTGAGGTCGAACTGATCATCGCGGTAGTTGAGCGCGTCGTAGTTGCGCTGGTCCTGCTCGGCCTGGGCGCGCAGCTCGTCCTTCTTCCTGGCCTGGTCGGCGGCGAGGGCGCGGTACTTGGCGAGCGCGCTGGCATAGCCGGCCTGTGCCTCGGGCTTGGCGCTCAGCTGTGCCAGCTCCAGTTGCACCACGCTGGCCTCGGCCACCTCCTGGCGGATATTGCGCGCCTGGTAATAGGCCCAATGGTCCAGCTTGTCGGCCTGGGCCTGCTGCATGGCCTGCACGATGTTGTCGTCCTTGACCTTGCAGATGCCCATGAAGGTGGCCAGCAGCGCCACCGTGATGGCCACCGCGGCGTTCAGGCGCGAGGGGCGCTCGGCCGTGGTGGGCGCGGCGGCTTGCTGCGCGGTTTCAACAAGGTCTTTGGGGTCGATGTCCATGTGCGTCCTGGCTTGCTGCAAGCGGGGCAGGGCAGAAATGCGCTACCGTTCCGGCCATGCGCATTTTGCTTGTAGAAGACGACCCCACGCTGAGCTCCATCGTGCAGCGCAGCCTGAGCGAGGCGGGCCATCTGGTGGACCTGGCCGGCACGCTCGAGCAGGCGCGCTTTCTGTGGCGCATCCAGGAGCTCGACGCCGTGCTGCTGGACCTCAGCCTGCCCGACGGCAACGGCCTGCAGGCCCTGCGCGAGGCACGCGCGCGCGGCGATCGCACCCCCGTGCTGGTGCTGACCGCGCGCAACCGCACCGACGAGCGCATCGCCGGCCTGGACGCCGGGGCCGACGATTACCTCGGCAAGCCCTTCGACCTGGCCGAGGTGGAGGCGCGCCTGCGCGCCCTGGTGCGCCGCCGCCTCGACCTGGACGACCAGGTGCGCGTCGGCGCCCTGATGCTGGACCGGCGCGCGCGGCGCCTGTTCCTTGCCGATGCGCCGCTGGATCTGCCCGCGCGCGAGTTCGAGGTGCTGAGCGAGCTGATGACACCGCCCGGCCGGGTGGTCAGCAAGGCCAGGCTCAGCGACAAGCTCTCGGGCTTTGACGATGCGCTGGGTGCGAATGCGCTGGAGACCTTCATCTCGCGCCTGCGCAAGAAGCTGGCCGGCAGCGGCGCCGGCATACGCACGCTGCGCGGCCTGGGCTATGTGCTGGAGCCCGAGGCATGAGCGAACTGGCGAGCGGCAGTGGTGGCAGCAGCAGCAACAAGCCGCCGCTGCGTCGCCGCCTGCTGCGCCATGTGCTTGGGCCGCTGCTGCTGACCTGGGCGCTGGGCAGCCTGCTGGCGCTATGGGTGGCCTCGTACTTCACGCAGCGCGCCTTCGACCGTGCGATGCTGGATGATGCCCTGCTGCTGGCCCGCCATCTGGAGGCGGGCGCGCAGGGCCTGCAGCTGGCCATGTCCACTGAGGACCTCGGCACGGTGCTGTACGACCAGAGCGAGCGCGTTTTCTACGCCGTGCACGACGGCGGCGGGCGCCTCATCGTGGGCAGCCCGGGTCTGCTGCCGGAAGCCCTGCGCGCCGACGCCGCGCCGCCCGAGTTGCAGTACCTGGATCAGGATTACCGCGGCCGTGCGGTGCGCACCCTAGTGCTGCGGCGCGAGGCACCGCAGCCGGCCTGGGTGCTGGTGGCCCAGACCACGGTGATGCGCCAGCGCATGCGCAAGGAGCTGCTGCTGTTTGCGCTGCCGCCCCAGGTGCTGCTGCTGGTGGGCCTGGCCGGCTGGCTGCGCCACCGCATCGGCCGCGATGTGCGGCCGCTGGCGGCGCTGCAGCAGGCGCTGCAGGCGCGCCCGCCCTCCGATCTCTCGGCCCTGCCGGCCGAGCTCAAGACCGAGGCGCCCTCGCGCGAGCTGGAGCAGCTGGGCTATTCGATCGACGGCTTGCTGGCACGCGTGGAGGCCAGTATGCGCGCCCAGCGCGAGTTTGCCGGCAATGTCGCGCATGAGCTGCGCACCCCGTTGGCGGGCGTGCGCGCGGCGGCTGAATACGGCCTGGCGCAGAGCGAGCCGCAGCGTTGGCGCGAGCAGTTGCAGGCGGTGCTGGCCAGCGCGGTCCGCGCCAGCCATCTGGTGGACCAGCTGCTGGCCCTGGCCCTGGCCGACGAGTCGCGCGGCCGGCTGCGCCTGCAGCCCCTGGTGCTGGGCGAGCTGGTGCGCGAGCTGCTGCTGCGCTACCTGGCGCGTGCCGACCAGGCCGGCGTGGAGCTGGGTGCCAGCGGGCTGGAGGGCGGCGAGCAGGTGCTGGGCGATGCCGGGCTGATCGAGGGCATGCTCGGCAATCTGCTCGACAACGCGCTGCGTTACGGCCGCGCCGCCAGCGGGCCCAGCAGCATCAGCGTCGAGCTGCAGCCCGACCCCGCGGGGCTGCGATTGTGCGTGGTCGACAACGGCCCCGGCATACCCGCGGCCCAGCGCAGTGCCGTGCGCCAGCGCTGGGCGCAGGGCGAGGCCTTGTGCCAGGCGCCGGCGCTGGGCCAGGGTACGGGCCTGGGCCTCGCCATCGTGGAGCGCTATGCCAGCCTGCTCGGGGCCGGCCTGAGCCTGGAACCCGGGCCGGGCGGCCAGGGGCTGAGAGCCTGCCTGGTGTTTCCACCGGCGCTGCCGGATCAGGCTGCCAAGGGGTAGCTCGGCATCGCTTGGAGCCCGGTGCCGCCGGCCGCCTGCAGGCTGGCCGCCACGCCGGCGCAGGCGGCGCGAAGCAGGGCCTCGCGGCGGCGCGCCTCGGCGCGCTTCTTGGATGGCAGGCTCGCCAGGTCGATGCCGGGCTCGCGCAGGCAGTCGAGCCGATAGTCGCCATCGCGGCCGGGCAGGGCACCCAGCTCGGTCCAGAGCTGGTCGTAGTCGGAGCTGATGTGCCAGCGCCGCCACGGATTCAGCGCGATGCGGTGCCGGTTGCTGACCAACTGCACGCCCGTGCAACAAAACAGGTGGGCGATGTGGCGCACTACCGTGATGAGCAGGCTGGTGGGCCGGCAGGCGTGCAGCTGGCGCGTGGCCTCGCGCACCCGCTCGCGGGCCTCGGCACCGGCGGGGCCCTGCAGGCGCCCCACCATCAGCACTGGCCCTTGGGCGTCGTCTCGGATCAGGAATGACAGCGAATACAGGCGCTGGCCGTCCAGGTTCAGGGCCAGGCAAAGCTCGCCCTCGCGGTGGCCATCGTGGATGGCGCTCAGCATCAGCGTGGCGATGCCGCCGTCCTTCAGCGGCAGCTGGCCCAGGCAATGCGGCCGCTCGGCGGCGGCGCAGCTCCAGGCCAGCAGGCCGCGCGCGTGCATGAAGCCGTAATGCTCGCTGAGCACGCGCACGCGCGCGGCGCAGCCCAGCCCGGTGCAGAGGTAGGGGCGGTAGATCTTGTGCGCCAGCACCGGATGGCGCTGCAGCTGCGCCTGCAGGCAGGCATGGCGCGCCAGGAAGTCGTGCCAGCGGCGCGTGGCGCGCGGATGCAACCAGCCACCGAGGCGCAGCTTCAAGCGGGTCTTGAGGTCGGAGCGAGGCGCATCTTTCATCATCAACATGCGCTCCTTATCGCCGCGGTCGCCTGTCTGGAACCTGACCAGGCTGGCTGGAGGTGATGCTCGGAAGCCGCTTGGACGGGCTGTGCGAGCGGCCGGCCGACCCGCGCAGACTGCGAGCGAAGACCGCCGCTGGCGCTGGGCGTGGACACCGCGGCCGAGCAGGCGCGGCCGTTGGCGGATGGGGTGGTGGAGGGCGGGATACACCGGTGGCCTGGCGCATAGTCGATGTTGCCGTGCGTGGCAGCGTGCTAGCCTTCGGCCATGAACACCCCTGCCAAACCCAAACTCACCTATTTCGATGCCCCGGTCAGCCGCGGCGAGGAATGCCGTCTGGCCCTGCACCTGGCCGGCGTCGATTTCGAGGATGTGCGCGTCAAGGGCCCCGATTGGCCGGCCCTGAAGCCGAGCACGCCTTACGGCAGCATGCCCTTCCTGGAACTGCCTGGCCATGCGCCGCTGGCCCACACCAACCCCATCCTGGTGCTGATCGGTCGCCGTCACGGCCTGCATCCCGCCGACGATTTCGAGGCCGCACGGCACGAGGGCATGATGCAGCATGTGGAAGACCTGCGCGCGGTCGTCGGCCCCACGATCCGCATGGATGCCGACGAGAAGAAGCGCGTGCGTGAGCAACTCGCCGCCAGCTACCTGCCGGCCTGGGCCGCGGCCGCCGAGAAGAACATCGTGGGCGGCCAGCCCTTCTTCGGCGGCGACAAGCTGCAGGTGGTCGACCTGAAACTGCACATGGCCGTGCGCTGGTTCATCGGCGGCGCCGTCGATCACATCCCGGCCACCATCTTCGACGCCTATCCGAAGCTGATGGCCATCTACACGGCGGTGCGCGAGCACGCCGGCGTCAAGGCCTGGTACGCCAAGGGCTGATCGCGCCGTTCACGGCGAAGCGGCCGCAGGCCCGCCTGCGCGGCGCGGTGCGGTTGGCGCAGCCTTGCGCGCGCAGCGCTTGCGCCATGTCCATGTCGACGGTGCAGGGCTGAGGCAAAGCTCGCGGGCGAGCTGTCGAGGCTGAACCAAGCTACTCGCGTGCGACGGCCCGACAGACTGCTTCGGTCATGAGCGGCCATTCGCTGCACAGCGGCACCAAGGTCGCTACACCCCTGAGGTCGGGCACTCGATAGCCTACTGACGGCGGAATAAGGAGAGGGGTTGCCGCCGGCAACGTACCTCCTCAGATATAGAACTTGAAGGGAAGCATTGGCTCCTTGCTCTGCGGTGCGGCGACAAGGACGTCGCCTATAGCGTCTGCAAACCTGATGGTGACCGGTGAGCGGTCGTTGGCCCCGAGCCACCGCACAAAGTGGTTGTCCTCCGGCGTGGCACGCGAGATGAACAGCGCCGATCTCTTTGGTTCGGTGGCTTTGGGCATCGGTACAGGTGAGCTGTGCGTGCACAACGCTCGTATGTGAAGTTGTCTTGAGCGTAACTTACGGGCAGCCCTGCAAACATGTGGAAGCTGCCTCCGATGGCCGCTGCATTGCAGTCACTCCAAGGCATGCGTCCGGGCTCCCGTCTTGAATTGATCCATCGCGACTGGACGGGTCGTGCATACGTAGTCACGGCTGGACACGATTGCAAGCGCCAGGGCCGCAAGGCGGCGGGCGTGTGACGAGACGCTGAAGGCGCAGGTGCTTGCCGAATGCGACGGGCTGGGAACCGCCGTAGCGAAGGTTTCCATGGCCCAAGACATCAATGCAAACGTCGCTCACCGCTGGCGGCAACTGGTCCGCGAAGGCAAACCGTCAGTGCCCGCGATCTCAAGCGGAACTATTCCGGTGGCTGCGCCAGCGGGCCCTGGCGATCGACGCACCCGCAGCGCTGGCCGCCGACGACTCTCCGGCCGTGGCACTGCGCGCCGGCCATGCAGTGGCGCGGCACGACGAGGTGAGTTTGACGCCTTCGTGCTGATCGGTCGCGCGCGTGAGGGCCGGGAACTGCGTGTGAACGAGGTGGCCGAGCTGCGCCGGCAGCGCTTGGCTGATCCCCCCGGCGGCGTTCAGCGCGTCACGATCGCAAAATTCCCCGGCGCCTTGTCGATCAGCGTAAAGAAACGCACCAGGTCGATGCGGCTGCCGCTGGTCTTCAGATCGTCGCTCAGCAGGGTGTCCTTCACGCCGGCGGTGCCGGCCATCATCTTGATGAAGATGGGCTTGGTGAGGGTCAGGGTGGCGTTGGCTTCGGGGTCAGGTTTTGCCACCACGCGGTGGTGCAGCACCGCGTTCTCGGTCCAGAGCAGATAGCTTTCGCCCACATCGCTGAGCACCAGGTTCACCTTCAGGTCCACGCCCTCGGCCTTGGGGCCGTTGAGGCCGGCGGCCATGGCTTCGAGGAAGCGCTCGGTGGGCGTCTGGGCGAGCATGTCGATCAGGGCCGCGCGGCTCACCCCCTGGGCCGGCGGTCCCTGGCGCAGCTCGGCCGCGGCGCTGAGGTAGCTGTTGCGCCAGGTGGCGGCCTCGGCGGCATAGCCCAGCTGCTCGTAGGTACGCGCCAGCAACTGCTTGGCGCCGATATGCTCGGGCGCGCCGAACACGACCTGGTTCAGCAACTCGGCGGCCCAGCGGTATTCGCCCTTGTCGAAGGCCTGCTGCGCCGCGGCCACCGCCTTGTCGGCGCCGCCCATCAGGGCCAGATAGCGCTTGGCCGATTCGGCCGGCGGCAGCGGGTTGAGGTTGGCGGGGTTGCCGTCGTAGGCGCCCAGGTAATGCTGGTAGACCGCCCGGGCGTTGTGGCGCAGGTCGCCGTAGTAACCGCGCGCGCCGAGATACTGCTGCAGCGACTTGGGCAGCTGGATCTGATCGGCGATCTCGCGCGGCGTGAGGCCGGCGTTGATCAGGCGCACGGTCTGGTCATGCGTGTACTTGTAGACGTCGCGGTGCGCGGTGATGAAGCGGGCAATGCGCGCCTGGCCCCAGATCGGCCAGTTGTGCTGGCCGAAATAGACCTCGGCGCCCGAGTCCGCCACCTGCTCCAGCGCCTGCTGCATGTATTGCGACCAGCGCAGCGCATCGCGCACCTTGGCGCCGCGCACCGGCAGCAGGTTGTGCATGGTCTGGGCCAGGTTCTCGGCGCCGCCATAGGCCTTCAGCTCGGGCAGCGCAAAGGTCAGCTCGGCGGGGGCCTCGGCGCCCGGCACGTTGTGGAACACGAAACGCACGCCGTCCAGGGTCAGGTCTTGCGTGGCCGCGCTGATGAGCTGGTTGGGCGGCAGGATGCCGATGCTGCCATAGGCCACGTTCTTGCCCAGGCCGGTGTCCACCAGGCCCTTGGGCGAGCGCTCCAGGTCGCGGCCGAACTGGTAGATGGAGCGGCGTGCCATCGCCGTGCCCACCATCACGTTCTCGCTGGTGGACTCTTCCATGAAGCCGGCCGGCGCCACCACCGGGATCTTGCGCTCCGCCACTTCCTCGGGCGTGACGATGCCCAGCGCGCCGCCGAAATGGTCGGCATGGCTGTGCGTGAACACCAGCGCGCTGACCGGCTTGTTGCCGAGCTGCTGGCGCGCGAAAGCCATGGCGGCGGCGGCGCTCTCCCTGGAGGTGAGGGCGTCCACCACGATCCAGCCGCTCTTGCCCTCGATCAGGGTGATGTTGGCGATGTCGAAGCCGCGCAGCTGGTAGATGCCTTCGCGCACCTTGAAGAGGCCGATCTGCGCGTTCAGCACCGCATGGCGCCAGAGGCTGGCGTTGACGCTGTCGGGCGCCGGGCCGCTGACGAACTTGAAGGCGTCGAAGTCCACCAGCACGGTCCCGTCGGCCATCGTGATCTTGCCCTCGGGGCGGGCGATGAAGCCGCGTTTCGCGTCCTCGAAGTCCTGTGGGTCGGCCAGCGGCAGCTCCTTGGCGAGCTGGGCGTTGAGTGCCTGCATGCTGGCGGCGGCATCGCTGGCGCTGCCGAGCGCGCCGCCGGTCTTGCCGCAGGCTGCCAGGCCGGCGAGCAGCAGGGTCAGCAGGCCAAGTTTGATGGGTGAGTTCTGCTTCGTCATCATCATGGTGGTCTCGGTGGCTTGGTCAGGCGGGCATGGCTTGGGCCGCGGTGGTGCGCGGCGCGGCACGGCGGGCATCGGCAAGAATCATGTCGGCCGCCTTCTCTCCGATCATGATGGTGGGCGCATTGGTGTTGCCGCCGATCAGGGTGGGCATGATGGAGGCGTCCACCACGCGCAGGCCGGCCACGCCGTGCACGCGCAGGCGGGCGTCCACCACCGCCGTGGGGTCGCTTGCGGGGCCCATCTTGCAGCTTCCCACCGGGTGGTACTGGGTGTCGGCGCGACTGCGGATGTCGGCGATCAGGGCCTCTTCGTCGTCCGCACGTACCGGGTAGAGCATCCGCCCGCGCACGGCGTCGAAGGCGCTGGCCTGCATCAGGCGCTGCTGCCATTGCACGCCGCGCAGCAGGGTGCGCAGGTCGCGTTCGTCGCTGAGAAAGCGCGGGTCGATCAGCGGTGCCTCGCGCGCATCGCGGCTGGCCAGGCGCACCTCGCCGCGGCTGTGGGGGCGCAACAGATCGACATGACAGGACATGCCATGGCCCAGGTGGAGCTTGCGCGCATGGTCGTCGACGATGCCCAGCACGAACACCAGCTGCAGATCGGGCGCGGGCAGGCCGGCTTGCGAGCGGATGAAGGCGCCGGCTTCGGCGAAGGGGCTGGTGATCATGCCGCTGCGCTGGCGGCGCCATGCCAGCAGCGCGGCCGCGAGTTTGGCGGCGCCGCGCAGCGAAACGCCGAAGGTCTCGGTGTTGGAGGCGCAGCGCCAGGTCTGCACATGGTCGATGTGGTCCTGCAGGTTCTGGCCCACGCCGGGCAGGGCGGCGGCGAGCGGCAGCCCCAGCTCGGCCAGCTGCGCGGGTGCGCCTATGCCCGAGAGCATCAGCAGCTGTGGCGAGCCAAAGGCGCCCGCCGAGACGATCACCTCGCGGCGCGCCTTCAGCTGGCGCAGCTCGCCGCCCTGCCAGAATTCCACGCCCAGCACGCGCCGCTGCTGCAGCAGCAGACGGTTGGTGGTGGCATGGGTGATCACGCGCAGATTGGGGCGCTGCAGATGCGGCGTCAGGTAGGCCTTGGCGGCACTGCAGCGCTCGCCGTTCCTATGCGTCACCTGGTACATGAAGGCGCCTTCCTGTTCCGCGCCGTTGTAGTCGGGGTTGTGGGCCAGACCCTGGCTGGCCGCCGCGTCCAGAAACATCTGGTTGAGCGGGCTGGCGTGGCGCGGGTAGGTGACATTGAGCGGCCCGCCCTGGCCGTGGAAGGTGTTGCTGAACTGCTCGTTGTGCTCGCTGCGCCTGAAGTAGGGCAGCACCTCGTCGTAGGACCAGCCGGGGTTGCCGAGTGCGGCCCAGTGGTCGTAGTCCCAGCGGTGGCCGCGCACATAGAGCATCGCGTTGATCGAACTGGAGCCGCCCAGGGTCTTGCCGCGCGGCTGATAGCCGCGCCGGCCGTTCAGGCCCGGCTGCGGCAGGGTCTGGTAGGCGTAGTTGTTGAGCCGGGTGGGCACCATGGCCACCACACCCGCGGGCGCGTGGATGAGCGCGCTGTCGTCGCGCCCGCCGGCCTCCAGCAGGCAGACCGACACGGCCGGATCCTCGCTGAGTCTTGCCGCCAGCACACAGCCGGCCGAACCGGCGCCGATCACGATGTAGTCGAATTCCATGTGCACACCCGCTTGAGCCAAGGAGGGTGCAGCTTGGGGCCGGCCGGTGCTGATGTCCAATGCATAATGAATCGCCATTCATTGCGCCACACACATAATGGACCTGCGCCAGCTCAAGCACCTGATCGCCCTGGCCGATAGTGGCCGCTTTGTGCTGGCGGCCGAGCAGGTGCATCTGAGCCAGGCGGCCTTCAGCCGCAGCATCCAGGCGCTGGAGGCGCGCATGGGCCTGCGCCTGTTCGACCGCGGCCCCAAGGGCGCCCGGCTTACAGCGGCCGGCAAGGTGGTGGTGGAGCGCGCGCGTCAGCTGCTGTTCGAGCAGCGCTGCTTCAGCCGCGATCTGGCCTTGCTGCGCGAGGGCATGCTGGGCGAGCTGAGCTTTGGCGCCGGGCCGGTGCCGGCCGCCACCATCGTGCCGCCGTTGCTGGTGGCCTTGCAGCGCGAGCAACCGCAGCTGGTGACGCGCGTGCGCAGCGGCCATGCCGACAGCCTGCTGGCCCTGCTGCATGCCGAGCAGATCGACTTCTTCATGGCCGATCCGCGCATGCTGCCGGCCGATGCGCGCCTGCAGACCGAGGCGCTCGGCCCCATCCATGGCGGCATCTATTGCCGGCCCGGGCATGCGCTGGCGCGCAGGCGCGAACTCACGGTGGCGATGGTGCTGGAGGCAGGCATCGCCACCGTGGCGGCCTCGCCGCCGCTGCGCGAGATGCTGCGCGCAGCCTTCGGCCTGGGCGCCACGCAGGCGCTGCCGCTCAGGCTGGAATGCGACGACCTGATGACACTGGCGCGCCTGGCGCGCGACAGCGACACCCTGGTGCTGCTGCCGCACGCGCTGGCGGCCGAGTTCAAGGGCCTGAAGCGGCTGCAGCTGGGCGGGGCCACGTCGGCGCTGGCGATCAGCATGCATGCGATCTGGCTGCGCGGCCGCAGCCTCTCGCCGGCCGCCGGACTGGCGCTGCAGCTGGCGCGCGAGCTGACGCAGGCCCTGCCGCCTGCCGACTAGCTTGCGCTGCGTCAACACGAACCTGGGAATGCGGCCTAGATTGACCAGACCACCGCTTTACTCGCTGGAAGGGGCTGCATGAGCAACAAGACCGATTCGGGCCCGCGCCTACTGGCGCCCGCTGACAGCCTGCCCGATGTCGCAAGCTGGCTGCAGGACCTGCTCATGCTGCAGGCCGCGCAATGGCAGGCGATGATGACCTGGCATGATGCGATGCGAGCCCTCAACCAGGAATGGTGGGAAGGCTGGATGTGCCGCTGGACCGGCGGTGTGCCGATCGACGGCTGAGGCGACGGGTTCGGGGCCGAGACGCGGTAGAAGGGGCTGCCGAAGCCCCGCGGAAACAGTCGCCGGCGCACGCCGGCAGCGCTGACGTGCCGACGACGGTAAAGATGATGGTGGTGGAGAGGAGGAGGATCGAACTCCCGACCTCCGCATTGCGAACGCGGCGCTCTCCCAGCTGAGCTACCCCCCCAACGCCATAAAAGTATAGCCACAGTCCTAGGGCTTTTGCGGTAGCGCCGGTCCACCCGGCCTGGGGAAACTACCGAGATCTAGAAAGTGGAGGAGCCCATGTCCAGCCGGTCGCCCGAATGGTTCGATGCCCAGTACAACAACCGTGCCCGCGTGACCGACAGCGCCGTGCTGCTGGAGCGCTGGCAGCAGGCCTCACGGCTGGTGCGCGAGCAGGTGCATGGCGAGCTGGACCTGGCCTATGGCGCCGGCCCCGACGAGCGCCTGGACCTGTTTCGCACCGAGAGCGCCAAGGCGCCGGTGCTGGTGTTCCTGCATGGCGGCTACTGGCGCGCGCTGGACAAGGCCGATCATTCCTTCATCGCCCCGGCCTTCACCGATGAGGGTGCCCTGGTGGTGCTGCCCAACTACAGCCTGTGCCCGGGCGTCAGCATGGAGCGCATCCCCTTGCAGCTGACCCAGGCGCTGGCCTGGGTGTGGCGCAACATCGCCGATTTCGGCGGCGACCCCAACCAGATCGTGCTGGCCGGGCATTCGGCCGGCGGCCATCTGGCTGCGATGCTGAGCTGCTGCGACTGGAAGGCGGTGGCCAGCGACCTGCCGCGCCAGCTGGTCAAGGGCGTGCTCTCGCTCTCGGGCCTGCATGATCTGGCGCCATTGCGCCAGACACCCTTTCTGCGGCGCGATCTGCAGCTCACGGCCGATGCCGTGCGCCGCCTCAGCCCGGTGAATTTCCCGGCCCCCGATGCGCCGCTCTACGCCCTGGTGGGCGGGGCCGAGAGCGAGGAGTTCCTGCGGCAGAACAGCGCCATCCGCCGTGCCTGGGGCGAGCGCGCGGTGCCGGTCTGCGAGACGCTGCCCGGGCTCAACCATTTCACCGCGCTGCACGATCTGGCCGACCCGCAGGGGCGCAGCCACCAGCTGGCGCGCAAGCTGCTGGACCTGCGCTGGTATAGCGCGTTGCTATGAGCCGGATTGATTCTTGGTATTGGCGGGTCCTGCCGGCTTGAGTTAGCGTCGGCCTGTGCTGCTGGGTGTTGCCTTGCGGGCTTCGCGGGCAGCCGCTGACCGACCGACCAACCATCCAATCTTCACCGGAGAGCGACATGGGCTTGAAAGGATCGAAAACCGAGCAGAACCTGAAGGATGCCTTTGCGGGCGAATCGCAGGCGAACCGACGCTACCTCTACTTCGCGAACAAGGCGGATATCGAGGGCCAGAACGATGTGGCCGCGCTGTTCCGCTCCACCGCCGAGGGCGAGACCGGCCATGCGCATGGCCATCTGGAGTTTCTGGAGGCCGTGGGCGACCCGGCCACCGGCCTGCCGATCGGGCCGACGCGCGACAACCTCAAGGCCGCGGTGGCCGGCGAGACGCACGAGTACACCGATATGTACCCGGGCATGGCCAAGACCGCGCGCAGCGAGGGCTTTGACGAAATCGCCGATTGGTTCGAGACCCTGGCCAAGGCCGAGCGCTCGCATGCCAACCGCTACCAGAAGGCCCTGGACGCCCTGGTGGACATGTGAGCAGGCGGTGGCGGCGCGCTGAAGCGGTTTTCAGTGCGCCGCCCTTCATGGCAGGAGCAGCTGCATGACGAGCAAGCGCGAAGGCAATCTCGAAGCACCCACCCGGCACCCGCTGGACTGGAAGAACCCGGCCTTCTACGACGAGCAGCAATGCCTGCATGAACTGGAGCGCATCTTCGAGATCTGCCATGGCTGCCGCCGCTGCGTGAGCCTTTGCCAGAGCTTTCCGACGCTGTTCGATTTGGTGGACGAGGGCAAGACCGGCGAGCTCGACGGGGTGGCCAAGCAGGATTTCTGGAAGGTCGTGGATCAGTGCTATCTCTGCGACCTCTGCTACATGACCAAATGCCCCTATGTGCCGCCGCATGTCTGGAACCTCGACTTCCCGCACACCATGCTGCGCGCCAAGGCGATCAAGTTCCGCAAGGGCGAGGTGGGCGCGGGCGAGCACTTTCTGGCCTCCACCGATGTGCACGGCCAGTTCGCCGGTATCCCGGTGGTGGTGCAGGCGGTGAATGCCGTCAACAAGACCCGGCTGGCGCGCAAGGCCATGGATGTGGCGCTGGGCGTGCATCCCGAGGCCTGGATGCCCGAGCTGGCCGGCCAGCGCTTCCGCTGGGGTGCTGCCAAAAGTGCGCCCAGCCCGGTCACGCATGGCGAGCGCACGCCCGGCAAGGTGGCGATCTTCGCGACCTGTTTCATCAACTACAACGAGCCCGGCATCGGCCACGACCTGCTCAAGGTGCTGGCCCATAACGACATCCCTTATGTGCTTGTCGAGAAGGAGAAATGCTGCGGCATGCCCAAGCTGGAGCTGGGCGATCTGGAGACCGTGGAGCGCCACAAGAATGCCAACATCCCGGTGCTGGCGCGCTACGCACGCGAGGGTTATGCCATCCTCTCGGCCATCCCCAGCTGCACCCTGATGTTCAAGCAGGAGCTGCCGCTGATGTTCCCTGAGGAGGCCGATGTGCAGCTGGTGATGGATTCGATCTGGGACCCCTTCGAGTACCTGATCGCGCGCCACAAGGACGGCCTGCTGAAAACCGATTTCAAGACCGCGCTGGGCAAGGTCAGCTACCACATCCCCTGCCATGGCCGGGTGCAGAAGATCGGCCGCAAGACCGAGGAGATGTTCAAGCTGATTGGCCAGACGGTGAGCGTGCAGCTCAACACCGTGGAGCGCTGCTCGGGCCATGCCGGCACCTATGGCGTGAAGACGCCCACCCATCCGGTGGCAATGAAGATAGGCAAGCCGGTCTTCAAGGCCATGGCCAAGGACGCGCCAGACCATATCGCCAGCGATTGCGCGCTCGCCGGCCACCACATCGCCCAGGGCATGGCCCAGGCCGGCACGCCGGCCAAGCACCTGGCGCATCCGCTGAGCCTGCTGCGTTTCGCTTATGGATTGACCTAGCACCATGACCATCACCCGCGACAGCCTGATGACCCTGGAGGCCTATGCCCGCTACCGCAAACAGCATCACGGCGAGGTGATCGCGCACCGGCGCCTGCGCAGCGTGGCGCTGGGCGAGCATATGAGCCTGCAGTTCGAGGACGAGCAGACGATTCGTTATCAGATCCAGGAGATGCTGCGCATCGAGAAGATCTTCGAGGAGGAGGGCATACAGGGCGAGCTGGACGCCTACCTGCCCTTGGTGCCCGATGGCACGAACTGGAAGGCCACCATGCTGCTGGAGTATCCAGACCCGCATGAGCGAAAGCGCGAGCTGGCGCGGCTGATCGGCGTGGAGGATCGCATGTTCGTCGAGGTCGAGGGCCATGCACGGATCTACGCGATCGCCGACGAGGACCTGGAACGCGAAAACGCCGAGAAGACCTCGGCCGTGCATTTCCTGCGCTTCGAGTTCACACCCGCGATGCGCGAGGCGCTGCGCGCCGGCGCGGCGGCGAAGCTGGGCTGCGACCACGCCAACTATCCGATCCACGGCCAGATCCCGGCCGAGACCCTGGCCAACCTGGCTGGGGATCTCAAATAGCCAGATAGCGCCCGGGACGGTGGTTCACCGCCAGCGCGGCATTCATGGCCGCCATGCCGACCAGCGAGAGGCCGATGCGCTCGGGCGCCACCCAGGCCAGCGAGCTGAGCAAGATCGCCGCGTCGAGCGCGGCCTGTACATAGCCGGCGCGCCAGCCGCGCTTCTCCTGCAGGAACAGCACCAGGATGTTGAGACCGCCCAGGCTGGCCTTGTGGCGGAACAGGATCAGCATGCCGGCGCCGATCAGCAGGCCGCCGGCAATCGCGGCAAACCAGATGTTCAGCTGCGCAAACTGCAGCCAGCGCGGCAGCACCTCGGCCAGCAGCGACATCAGCGTCACCGCGCAGATGGTCTTGAGCGTGAAGGCACGGCCCATGCGGCGGTAGGCGAGCCAGTAAAAAGGCAGGTTCAGGCAGAAGAACAGCGCGCCGAAGGGCAGGTGGCTGGCGTAGTGCAGCAAGAACGCGATGCCCACCGTGCCGCCGGTGAGCATGCCGGCCTGCTTGAACAGCGCCACGCCCAGCGCCACGAACAGGGTGCCGGTGATGAGGGCCTGGGCATCCTCGAAGAGCGAATGGCGGAAGCTGCGCGTGCCGGCCTTGAGGGGTTTGTGGTTCGCGCTCATTCGCCCAGCCCGCTGAGGAAATACTTGATCAGACCCTTGGCGGCAAAGCCCACCAGGCCGAAACCCAGGCCCAGCAAGAGGATGAAGGTGCCGAACTTGCCGGCCCTGGACTCGCGCGCCAGCTGCAGGATGATGAACACCATGTAGAGCATGAAGGCCGTGACGCCAAACGTCAGGCCGAATTGCGCGATCTGCTCTTCCGAGTATCCAAACATCTGCAGGGTCTTTGTTCAATCGATGCGGGCCATGCCCGAGGTATCCACCAGGTCCCGGTAGGCATGCCAGCTGGCGTGGCCCAGCCAGGGCAGGATCACCACCAGGCCCAGCATCAGGGTGGCCATGCCAAGGAGGGTCAGGGCCATGATGAGGGCGGCCCACAGCGCCACCGGCGCCGGGTATTCCATCACCGCGCGCCAGCTGGTGAAGACCGCGCCCAGCACGCTGACCTGGCGATCCAGCAGCAGCGGCACGGCAATCAGGGTGGACGCGAATACCGGCGCGGCCAGCACCGCGCCGAGCGCCAGCCAGGCCTCGAACAGGTGCGAACCCTCGTTCAGCACCACATGGCGCAGGAAGTCCAGCGGCTTGGTGATGGGCACGCCGGCAAAGCCGACGATCAGCGCCGCCGAGGTCAGCACCCAGCCGCTGCCGGCCAGGGCCAGCAGCAGGCCGAAGCCCACCAGGCGGCCGTCGCGCGGCTTCCAGACCTGCAGCACGGTGGCCAGCGTCGCGCGCCGGCCGCGCTCCAGCTCACGGCTGATTGCGTAGAGGCCGGTGGCCAGGATGGGGGCGACGAGCAGGAAGCCGGTGAAGGCGCCGGCAAGCAGCCAGAAGCGGTGGCGTGCCAGCATGAAGATGGCCGCGCCGGCCAGCGCCAGCAGCAGGCCATGCAGCAGCGAGGGGCCTGGGCATCGCACCAGATCGCTCCAGCCGCGCGCCAGCCAGCCCAGCGGGCGCAAGGTGGGCACGGGCTTGACGCCAAAGCGGCGCGACTCCTGCAGGGCTTTCTCGGTGTGTTTGTTGGGCATCAAGATGTTCATGCTGCCATGCTCGCACGGCGCATGGCTTGATGGCCATCAAGGGAACCCTAGAGGGTTGCTGTTAGCGCAGCAGGTTGGCGGCGTCGAGCGCGCCGCTGCCCAGGTCGGCGCGGCGTGCGCCGGTAAAGCGCTTGGCCCAGTAGGCCTCGCGCATGTCCTCCACGCGCACGGCGCTGCCGGTGCGCGGGGCGTGGATGAATTTTCCCTCGCCCACATAGATGCCCACATGCGAGAAGGTGCGGCGCATGGTGTTGAAGAACACCAGGTCGCCGGGCTTGAGTTCGTCCTGCTTGATGGGCATCAGGCTGGAGAGCCGGGCCTGCTCGTCGGCGCGGTGCGGCAGCACCAGGCCCACGCTCCTTTCGAAGATGTGGCGGGTGAAGCCGCTGCAATCGAAGCCGCTGTCGATCGAATTGCCGCCGCGCTTGTAGGGCACACCGAGGAAGTTCATCGCCGACAGCACCAGATCCGAGGCGGTGTCGCGCACCGTGCTGAGGAATTTGCTGGACTCCAGCTGGGCTTGGCTCAGGAGGCCGCGCTCCTGCAGAAAGCGCGAGACGGCGTCGGTGGCGGTGGCCGCATTGGGGGCAGGTGTTGCCGGTGCCGGCGCTGCGGCGGTGCTCGCTTGTTGCTGCTGCAGCAGGCTCTGGCCATAGGCGCCGGTCATCGTGCCTGGCGGCGGGCTCAGGTTTTGCTGCGCTTGCTGCGCCCAGGCCCCACTGCCCAGCAGACCCGCGCACAGGCTCAGCCCGCAAGCCAGGGGCTTGAGGCGTGCAACTAGGCGGGGGGGGAAGGGAAGGCTGCGCGCGGCTGTCATGGTGTCCGGCGCGCAGCTTAAGGAGGGGCTGTCCGGGGTGTCAAGCAAGAGGATGTAAAACTCCGGGTAAGCCCGGGTCCGATTTTGGTATTGAAATCTGCGGGAATACCCGTATTGGACCACAGGCTCATGGGGTGCGGCGCCTTGCGCCAACGCAAGGCGCGGGCAGCTTTGCACGCCGGGTCAGGCTGTCGTCAGTCCCTCTGCATGAAATGCGCGACAAGCTTTGTTTGGAGTCCGCGCATGTCCGCATCGTCGTCTGTTCCGTCTTACGCAGAGTTCTACCGTCGCTCGATCGAAGATCGCGATGCCTTCTGGGCCGAGCAGGCCCGGGCCATCGAATGGCATCGCCCCTTCGGGCAGGTGTGCGACTACAGCCGGCCGCCGTTTGCGCGCTGGTTCGTCGGTGGCCAAACCAATCTCTGCCACAACGCGGTGGATCGCCACGCACGGGATCGCGGCGAGCAGAACGCGCTGATCTGGGTCTCCACCGAGGTGGACGAAGAGCGCATCTACAGCTTCAAGGCGCTGCAGCGCGAGGTCGAGCGCATGGCCGCGATCCTGCTGGCTCAGGGCGTGAGCCAGGGCGACCGGGTGCTGATCTATATGCCCATGATTCCCGAGGCGGCGTTCGCGATGCTTGCCTGCGCGCGCATCGGCGCGATCCACTCGGTGGTGTTCGGCGGCTTTGCCAGCCACAGCCTGGCCAGCCGCATCGACGATGCCGAGCCGGCGCTGATCGTCAGCGCCGATGCCGGCAGCCGCTCGGGCAAGGTCGTGCCCTACAAGCATCTGCTGGACGAGGCCATCCAGCTGGCCAGCCACAAGCCCGGCGCGGTGCTGATGGTGGACCGCGGCCTCGCGCCCTTCGAGCGCGTGGCAGGCCGCGATCTCGACTACGCTGCACTGCGCGAGCAGCACCTCGATGCCCAGGTGCCCTGCACCTGGCTGGAGGCCAACGCGCCCAGCTATACGCTCTACACCAGCGGCACCACCGGCAAGCCCAAGGGCGTGCAGCGCGACACCGGCGGCTACGCGGTGGCGCTGGCCGCCAGCATGCAGCACATCTACTGCGGCAAGCCCGGCGAGACCTATTTCTCCACCAGCGACATCGGCTGGGTGGTGGGCCACAGCTACATCATCTACGGCCCGCTGCTGGCGGGCATGGCCACCATCATGTACGAGGGCCTGCCGACGCGGCCGGACGCCGGCATCTGGTGGAGCCTGGTGGAGAAGTACCGGGTCACGGTGATGTTCAGCGCGCCCACCGCGGTGCGGGTGCTGAAGAAGCAGGATCCGGCCTATCTGGGCAAGTACGACCTGAGCTCGCTGCGCGCGCTCTTCCTGGCCGGCGAGCCGCTGGATGAGCCCACCGCCCAATGGATCGCCGAGGCGCTGGGCCGCCCCATCATCGACAACTACTGGCAGACCGAGACCGGCTGGCCCATCCTCTCGATCGCCAATGGCGTGGAGCAAAAGCCCAGCAAGTTCGGCTCGCCCGGCGTGGCCATGTATGGCTTCAACGTCAAGCTGCTGGACGAGAACAGCGGTGCTGAGCTGACGGCCCCGAACCAGAAGGGCGTGGTGGCGATCGCCGGCCCCTTGCCGCCCGGCTGCCTGCAGACGGTATGGCGCGACGATGCGCGCTTCGTCAACACCTACTGGTCCAGCATCCCGGGCCAGCAGCTGTATTCGACCTTCGACTGGGGCATCCGCGATGACGAGGGCTATTTCTACATCCTCGGCCGCACCGACGATGTGATCAATGTGGCCGGCCACCGCCTCGGCACGCGTGAGATCGAGGAGAGCATCTCCAGCCACCCCAATGTGGCCGAGGTGGCGGTGGTGGGCGTGGCCGACCAGCTCAAGGGTCAGGTGGCGATGGCCTTCGTGGTGCTCAAGGACGCCGGCCGCGCCGCCACGCCCGAGGCCGCCATGGCCCAGGAGGGCGAGATCATGAAGCGGGTGGACGAGCAGCTTGGCGCGGTGGCGCGCCCGGCGCGCGTGCGCTTCGTCAACACGCTGCCCAAGACGCGCTCGGGCAAGCTGCTGCGGCGCGCCATCCAGGCGGTCTGCGAGGGGCGCGATCCGGGCGATCTCAGCACCATGGACGATCCGGCCGCGCTGCGCCAGATCAGCGAGGTCTTGAGCGCCTGAGCAGCTGGCTCGGGCTAGGGTTGTCACGCTGTGCCTTTTGGCGCGGTTTTGGCGCGGCAGGCACAATCCGGGCCCTTGCCGCCCAGAACCATCCCCAGGGCGGCCCCGATATTGGAGTCCGCATGATGACCAAGCCCCTGCGCGCTGCCGCCTTTGCGGCCAGCGCCTTCTTGCTCGGCGCCAACGCACTGGCGCAAGCCAGCCTGCCCGGCCCGGCCTTTCCCCAGCTCAAGAGCGCCGCGCAGATCAAGTCTGCCTGCGACGCCGGCCTGGCCGCCGCCAAGAAGCGCGTGGGCCAGCTCGAGCGCCGCAAGGTTGACGCCGGCTGGATCGCCGCCTACGACGACTACTACGCCTTTGTCGAGGACACGCTGAGCCCGATCGACTTCGTGCTGAACGTGCATCCGGATGCCGCCGGGCGCGATGCCGCCCAGGCCTGCTCGCTGCGCTGGTCGGATTTCAATTCCAGCTTCAACCAGAACGAGAAGATCTTCCGCGCGCTCAAGAGCGCCCCCACGCCCACGGCGATCGAGCGCGAGCTGCAACGCATTGCGCTGGGCGGCTTCGAGGACAGCGGCGTGAGCCTGACCGCGCCCAAGCGCCAGCGCGCCAAGCAGATCCTCGACAAGCTGACCGAGCTGGACCAGCAGTTCAACAAGAACATCCGCGATGCCAATGTGCAGGTGGCCTTCAGCGAGGACGAGCTCAAGGGCGTGCCCGAGGGCGTGTGGGCCAAGGCCAAGCGCGACGCCCAGGGCCGCGTGCTGCTGGGGGTGGACTACCCGACGCTGCGCCCGCTGCTGCAAAGCGGCGAGAACGCCGCCGCGCGCGAGCGCCTCTGGCGCGCCAAGGAGAACGAGGGCGGCGATGCCAATCTGGCCCTGCTGGGCGAGATCGCCAAGCTGCGCAACGAGTACGCGCAGCTGTTCGGCTTCAGCAACTTCGTCGACTTCAATCTGCGCCGCCGCATGGCCAAGGACGCGGTCACCGCCTGGAAGTTCCTCGACGAGGTGAAGGACACCGTCAACGCGCGCGAACGCAGCGATGTCGAGGAGCTGCGCGCCGCCAAGGCCAAGCACCTGGGCCAGCCGCTGGAAGCCACCAAGATCGAGCGCTGGGACAGCAGCTTCTACGCCGAGCGCCTGCGCAAGGAACGTTTCAGCGTCGACCAGGAGGCCTTCCGCGAGTACTTCCCGGCCCAGGAAAGCCTGAAGTTCGCGATGCATGTGATCGAGAAGCTGATGGGCGTGCGCTATACCGAGGTGCCGGCCGAACTCTGGCACCCCGAGGCCAAGGCCTTCGCCGTCAGCGATGCGGCCAGCGGCAAGCCTATCGCCACCCTCTATGTGGACATGTACCCGCGCGAGGGCAAGTACAACCATGCGGCGGTGTGGCCGCTGCGCTCCAGCGCCTCGCGCATCGGTCGCACCTCCACCGCCGCGCTGGTGGTGAACTTCGACCGTAAGGGCCTGACCATCGACGAGATGGAGACCCTGCTGCATGAGCTGGGCCATGCGGTGCACAACAACCTCAGCAACACCCGCTATGCGCTGCAGGGCGGTACCAGCGTGATGCTGGACTTCGTCGAAGCCCCCTCGCAGATGCTGGAGGACTGGGTGGTGGACAAGCAGGTGCTGAAGCTGATGGCCGACGTGTGCCCGAGCTGCAAGCCGGTGCCCGACGAGCTGGTGGAACGCGCCAAGGCCGCCAAGGAATTCGGCAAGGGCTCGGCCTATGGCCGCCAGCACCTGTTCGCCAGCTATGACCTGGCCCTGCATGGCAAGGAAGTGCCCGATCCCCTGGCCCTGTGGGCCAAGATGCAGGGTGCCACGCCGCTGGGCTATGTGCCGGGCAGCAAGTTCCCGGCCGGCTTTGCGCATATCGCCGGCGGCTATGGCGCCGGCTACTACGGCTATCTCTGGAGCCTGGTGGTGGCGATGGACCTGCGCACTGCTTTCGCGGCCGACAAGCTGAGCCCCGAGGTGGGCCTGCGCTACCGCAATGCGGTGCTGGGTCAGGGCGGCCAGAAACCGGCGCAGGAACTGGTGCACGACTTCCTCGGTCGTGATTCCAATTCCAAGGCCTTCTTCGACTACCTGCGCAAGTAGGCGGCTAGCTGGTTCGAGGTCGCCAGTCGGCCTCGATGAAGCGCAGCACCGCATCCTCATGGTGCGGGCCGATCACGGTATGCGCTTCCTGCTTGACGGCGTCGATCGCGTTTGCCACCGCAATGCCGCGGTGCGCGGCGCGCAGCATCTTGACGTCGTTGACATGGTCGCCGAACACCACGGTCTCGCGCTCGGCCAGGCCGTAGCGCTCGGCCAGCGTCCGGATCGCCTGGTCCTTGGTGGCGCGGCGGTCGTGCACGGTGAGCCAGGGCCAACCGGGCTTGTAGAGATCCTCGGCCAGATGGGTCTCGACAGCGTCTCCACAGAGCGTGTCGATGTCGCCCTGCAGGGCCTGCAGCGGCGCCTCGCGCTCCACCACCACGAACACCACGGCCGGGTCGCGCAGCGCCTCCTGCAGGCGCGGCGCATGGCGCAGGCGCGGGTCGGCCTTGGCGACGCGCTCGTCCACAAAGGCCTGCTGCGCCTCGTTGTGCACCGACTGGTAGAACAGCTGGTCGCCCTTGGGGCCATGGGTGGAGATGAAGGGCATCAGGCCATGCCGGCGTATCAGCGCAAAGATCGCCTCGCCGAGTGCCGGAGCAATGGTGTTGACCAGCTCATGCCGGCAGCTCGCCATCTCGCTGATATAGGCACCGTTGGACGAGATCACCGGCAGACGCAGCGGCAAGTCGCCCAGAATCTCGCGGATCGAGCTGACGTGACGCGCACTGGCAACGGTGAAGGTCAGGCCCTCTTCGAGCAAGCGCGTCAGGCCGGCCCGCGTGGAATCCGCGAGCCGGCCTTGCGGGTCGAGCAGGGTGCCGTCTAGGTCACTGACATAAAGCGTCACAGCACTTCCGACGCAAAGTCAGCCAGGCGCGAACGCTCGCCGCGCGCCAGCGTGACATGGCCGCTGTGGGCCCAGCCCTTGAAGCGGTCCACCGCATAGGTCAGGCCCGAGCTGCCCTCGGTGAGGTAGGGCGTGTCGATCTGCGCCAGATTGCCCAGGCAGACGATCTTGGTGCCGGGGCCGGCGCGCGTGATCAGGGTCTTCATCTGCTTGGGGGTCAGGTTTTGCGCCTCGTCGATGATGACGTACTTGTTCAGGAAGGTGCGCCCGCGCATGAAGTTCAGGCTCTTGATCTTGATCTTGCTGCGCACCAGGTCGTTGGTGGCGGCGCGGCCCCATTCGCCGGCCGAGCTGTCGCCGCGCGCCAGCACCTCGAGGTTGTCGTCCAGGGCGCCCATCCAGGGGCCCATCTTCTCTTCCTCGGTGCCGGGCAGGAAGCCGATGTCCTCGCCCACCGGCACGGTCACGCGGGTGACGATGATCTCGCTGTAGCGGCGCTCATCCAGCACCTGCGAGAGGCCGGCCGCCAGCGTCATCAGGGTCTTGCCGGTGCCGGCCGTGCCGGTGAGGGTGACGAAGTCGCACTCCGGGTCCATCAGCAGATTCAGCGCGAAGTTCTGCTCGCGGTTACGTGCGGTCACGCCCCAGACGGCGTTCTTCTGGTGGCCGTAGTCCTTCAGCGTGCGCAGCACCGCGGTCTTGCCGGTGATCTCGGTGACCTTGGCATAGAGCGGCGCGGCGCCGGGTGCTTCCAGATAGATCAGCTCGTTGACCAGCAGCGAGGGCACCAGTGGGCCGCTGATGCGGTAGAAGGTGATGCCGCCCTGCTGCCAGCTCTCCATGGTCTTGCCATGGCGCTCCCAGAAGTCGGCCGGCAGCGCCTGCACGCCGGTGTAGAGCAGGTCGGAGTCTTCCAGCGTCTTGTCATTGCGGTAGTCCTCGGCGGGCAGGCCCAGGGCACGCGCCTTGATGCGCATATTGATGTCCTTGGACACCAGCACCACCTCGCGCTGCGGCTGTTGCACCTTCAGCGCCTGCACCACGCCCAGGATCTGGTTGTCGGCCTTGCCCTGGGGCAGGCCCTGCGGCAGCGGCGTGTCGATCAGCTGGGTCTGGAAGAACAGCTTGCCGCCGGCCTCGCGGTGCCCGGTACTGTCCAGCGGCAGGCCCTTGGCCATTTCCTCCAGCGTGCTGCTCTTCAGGCTGGCGGCCAGCGTGTCGAGGTCGCGGCTGACCTGGCGCACATTGCGCGCCACCTCGGTCATGCCCTTCTTGTGCCCGTCCAGCTCTTCGAGCGTGATCATGGGCAGGTAGATGTCGTGCTCCTCGAAACGGAACAGCGACATCGGGTCGTGCATCAGCACATTGGTGTCGAGCACGAAGAGCTTGGGCGGCTCGTTGCTCTTGGGCTTGGCGGCCTTGGGCCGCGGCGGGGCCACCGGGCGCAGCGGTGCCGCGCTGGTGGGCGGCGCCACCAGGGCCAGGCTGGCGGGAGCGCGCAACTCGGGCGTTGCGGTGACGGGCTTGCGGCGATTGCCGCCGGCCTGGGCCGGCGCCACCACCGGGGCGGCCGGCACGAGGGGTGATTTCTCTGGGGCATGGGCAGCCACCGGTACTGCCTGGTTCTTGCTGACCGCCAGGCTGGCGGCGAATGCGGTGGGCTCTAGGCGACTGGCGCGCTTGGTCGGAGGCTTGGGCAGTGGCATGAGTGCAGCTTGCCAGAGAGCAAGCTTGGGTTGGAAAGCAAAAGATAGAGGTCCGGGCCGAAAAAGCAAAAAGCCGCACGGCGAGCGATGCGGCTTTGGCTTGGAATGCGGATCGGGGAACTCAGGGGCATGAGTCCATTATGCACAAAGCGTCGTGACAGCCAGCCCTGGGCCGGCGGCGCTGCGTGCGTGCAACGCAGCATGCAAAAAGCCGGCCCATGGGCCGGCTTCGCTTGGATACTGCAATGCTGCCAGGGTGGCAGCCGAGTCCAGCGACTCGGGTCAGGCGGCGTCCTTCTTCAGGGCCTTGACGGCCTTCAGCACCTCGTCCACATGGCCGGCCACCTTGATGCCACGCCATTCCTCGCGCAGCACGCCGCTCGCGTCGATCAGGAAGGTGGAGCGCTCGATGCCCTTGACCTTCTTGCCGTACATGATCTTGTTCTTCACCACGCCGAACATGTGGCAGAGCTTCTCTTCGGTGTCTGCGATCAGCTCGAAGGGCAGTTCCAGGTTCTGCTTGAACTTGTCGTGCGACACCATGTTGTCGCGCGACACACCCAGCACCACCGCGCCAGCCTTCACGAAATCCTTGTGGCGATCGCGGAACTGCATGGCCTCGGTGGTACAACCGGGGGTGTTGTCCTTCGGGTAGAAGTACAGCACCACCACTTGACCTTTGAAGGCCTGGGGTGTGAACTTCACGCCTCCGGTAGCAAGAGCTTCAATTTCCGGAAGGGGTTTGTTGAGCGCTGGCGTCATGTGGGCGTTCTTTAGAGAGGTGTGCCCGGGTGGGCATAGCCGCGAATTATACGTCGAACCGCAACAAAGCCGCCGCTCGCCACTTCGGGGGATTGCCCTGCGCGGGTTCAGGCCGTGGCTTCGATCAACAAGGCCGCCAGCACGGCGCGCCCCTCGCTGGCCAGCACGTTGTAGGTGCGGCAGGCCGCCCCCAGGTCCATGGTCTCCACGCCAATGCGCGCCTCGATCAGGCCGCGGTAAAGCCGGGGATGGGGAAAGCGCAGGCTGGCGCCGCTGCCGAAGATCACCAGCTCGGGCTTGAGGGCCAGGATCTGCTCGAAATGCGCCTCGCTGAGCGCATCGAAGCTGGGCAGGGCCCAGGCCCGTACCTCGCCACGCCAGGGCACCAGCAGGCTCTGGTCGTGGCGCTGGCCGTTTACCCAGACATGGCTGCCATCGTGGCGCGAGATGCTGTTGCCGCCTTGCTGTTCATCGAGTTGGAATTTCATGAGTGCCGTTGTCTGCGCGAAGCCTGCTTGCGTGGTTTGCGAACCCAGCGTCGCCGGACCTGGGGGAATGCCCTGATCCCTGTGTTTAAATTCCACGCCTGCAGTGCAGCATTTTTGCACCAGTCAATCACCGGAGCCCTTTACCTTGAAGCCGATTTCCAAGTCCGCCAAGCTCGCCAATGTCTGTTATGACATCCGTGGTCCCGTGCTGGACAAGGCGCGCGCGATGGAGGAGGAGGGGCAGAAGATCATCAAGCTGAACATCGGCAATATCGCCGCCTTCGGCATCGAGCCGCCCGACGAAATCGTGCAGGACATGATACGCAACCTGCCCGCGGCGGCCGGCTACACCGATTCCAAGGGCCTGTTCGCGCCGCGCAAGGCGGTGGTGCATTACTGCCAGGAAAAGAACATCCGCGGCGTCGGCATCGACGATGTGTATCTGGGCAATGGCGCCTCCGAGCTGATCGTGATGGCGCTCAACGCCCTGCTGGACAACGGTGACGAGGTGCTGCTGCCCGCGCCCGACTATCCGCTCTATACCGCCGCGGTGGCGCTCTCGGGCGGCAACCCGGTGCACTACATCTGCGACGAAAGCAGCGACTGGTTCCCGGACATCGCCGACATTCGCCGCAAGATCACGCCCAACACCAAGGCCATCGTCGTCATCAACCCCAACAACCCCACCGGCGCGCTCTACCCCGAGAGCCTGCTGCTGGAGATCATCGAGTTGGCCCGTCAGCATCAGCTGATCATCATGGCCGACGAGATCTACGACAAGACGCTGTACGACGGCAACGTCCACACCAGCATCGCCTCGCTGGCCGACGACGTGCTGTGCCTGACCTTCAACGGCCTGTCCAAGAACTACCGCTCTTGCGGCTATCGCGCCGGCTGGATGGTCGTCTCGGGCGAGAAGCGCCATGCCAAGGACTACATCACCGGCCTGAACATGCTGGCCTCGATGCGGCTGTGCGCCAACACGCCGGGCCAGCTGGCCATCCAGACCGCCCTGGGCGGCTACCAAAGCATCAAGGACCTGGTGGCTCCCACGGGCCGCCTGTGCCGCCAGCGCGACCTGGCCTACGAGCTGCTGACCCAGATCCCGGGCGTCAGCGTCGTCAAGCCGAAGGCTGCACTCTATATGTTCCCCCGCCTGGACCCCAAGATCTACCCGATCGAGGACGACCAGCAGTTCGCCTACGAGCTGCTGGCCGAGGAAAAGGTGCTGATCGTGCAGGGGACGGGCTTCAACTGGACAGCCCCCGATCACTTCCGCCTTGTGTTCCTGCCCAACTCCGACGACCTGAAGGAGGCGGTGGGCCGCATCGAGCGTTTTCTGGCGCACTACCGCAAGCGCCATAGCACCTGACAACCTGAGCAAAGAGACACCATGCAAGCGATCAAAGTCGGCCTTCTGGGCATTGGCACCGTGGGCAGTGGCACCTTCAATGTGCTGCGCCGCAATCAGGCAGAGATTCGTGGCCGTGCCGGCCGCGGCATCGAGATTGCGATGGTGGCCGACCTCGATACCGAGCGCGCCCGTGAAGTCGTCGGCGACGCCGCGCGGGTGGTGAGCGATGCCCGCGAGGTCATTGCCAACCCCGAGATCGACATCGTCGTCGAACTGATCGGCGGCTACGGTATCGCCAAGGCGCTGGTGCTGGAGGCGATCGCTGCCGGCAAGCATGTGGTCACCGCCAACAAGGCCTTGCTGGCCGTGCATGGCACCGAGATCTTTGCCGCGGCCCATGCCAAGGGCGTGATCGTGGCCTTCGAGGCCGCGGTGGCCGGCGGCATCCCCATCATCAAGGCGCTGCGCGAGGGCCTCACCGCCAACCGCATCGAATGGATTGCCGGCATCATCAACGGCACCACCAACTTCATCCTCTCGGAGATGCGCTCCAAGGGTCTGGACTTCGGCGTGGTGCTCAAGGAAGCCCAGCGCCTGGGCTATGCCGAGGCCGACCCCAGCTTCGACATCGAAGGCGTGGACGCCGCGCACAAGGCCACCATCATGTCGGCCATCGCCTTCGGCATCCCGGTGCAGTTCGAGCGTGCTCATGTCGAGGGCATCACCCAGCTTCAGGCGGCCGACATCAAATACGCCGAACAACTCGGCTACCGCATCAAGCTCCTGGGCCTAACGCGGCGCCGCCACGACCTGCCCGGTGGTGGCATCGAGCTGCGCGTGCACCCGACACTGGTGCCGGCGAATCGTCTGATCGCCAATGTGGAGGGTGCGATGAATGCGGTGATGGTGCAGGGCGACGCCGTCGGCACCACGCTGTATTACGGCAAGGGCGCGGGCGCCGAGCCCACCGCCTCGGCGGTGATCGCCGATCTGGTCGACATCACCCGCCTGCACACCGCCGACCCGGACCACCGCGTGCCGCACCTGGCCTTCCAGCCCGACGCGATGAGCGACACCCCCATCCTGCCGATGGAACAGGTGCTGACCAGCTTCTATCTGCGCCTGGTTGTGGCCGACGAGGCCGGCGTGCTGTCGCGCATCACCACCATCTTGGCCGAGCATGACATCTCGATCGACGCGGTGCTGCAGCGCGAATCAGCGGAGGGCGAAAAGCAGACCGACCTCATCATCCTCACCCACGAGACCGTGGAAGGCCGCATGAACAAGGCCCTGGCCCAGATGCAGGCCCTGCCCACCGTGCTGGCGCCGATCGTGCGGCTGCGCAAGGAGGAGCTGGCCTGATGCGCTATGTCAGCACCCGCGGCGACCGCAGCGAACGTTCCTTCAGCGAGATCCTGCTGGAGGGCCTGGCGCCCGATGGTGGCCTGTATCTGCCGGTGGCCTATCCGCAGGTCGACGATGCGACGTTGACGAAGTGGCGCGGCCTGTCCTATGCCGATCTGGCCTTCGAGATCCTCTCGCTCTATATCGACGACATCCCGGCCGAGGACCTGTTGGCGATCACGCGCCGCACCTACACCGCCGAGGTGTTTGGCACGCCCGAGATCACGCCGCTCAAGACCCTGGAGCAGGGGCTGGCGCTGCAGGCCCTGTCCAATGGACCGACGCTGGCCTTCAAGGACATGGCCATGCAGTTGCTGGGCCAGCTCTTCGAGTACGAGCTGGGGCGCCGCGGCGAGACCCTCAACATCCTGGGCGCAACCTCGGGCGACACCGGCAGCGCGGCCGAGTACGCGATGCGCGGCAAGGCCGGTGTGAACGTCTTCATGCTCAGTCCGCATGGCCGTATGAGCCCCTTCCAGCAGGCGCAGATGTTCAGCCTGCAGGATGCCAACATTCACAACTTGGCGGTGCAAGGCGTGTTCGACGACTGCCAGGACATCGTCAAGGCGGTCTCCAACGACCTGGACTTCAAGCGCCAGTACAAGATCGGCACGGTCAATTCGATCAACTGGGCGCGCCTGCTGGCCCAGGTGGTGTACTACTTCGCCGGCTACTTCCAGGCCACCAAGAGCAATACCGAGCGGGTCAGCTTTACCGTGCCCTCGGGTAATTTCGGCAATGTCTGCGCCGGTCATGTGGCGCGCATGATGGGCCTGCCGATTGAAAACCTGGTGGTGGCCACCAACGAGAACGATGTGCTCGACGAGTTCTTCCGCAGCGGCGTCTACCGCCCGCGCGGCAGCGCCGAGACGCACGAGACCTCCAGCCCCTCGATGGACATCTCCAAGGCCAGCAATTTCGAACGCTTTGTGTTCGACCTGCTGGGCCGCGATGGTGCCCGGGTGAAGGCCTTGTTCAGCGCCGGCGGCTTCAGCCTGACGGCCGACGAGCGCGCGGCCATGGCCCGTTTCGGCTTTGCCTCGGGCAGCAGCAACCATGCCGACCGCCTGGCGACGATACGCGACTGCTACCAGCGCCATGGCCAGATCATCGACACCCACACGGCCGACGGCCTCAAGGTGGCCTTGGCGCACCGTCAGGCCGGCACGCCCATGCTGGTGCTGGAAACCGCCTTGCCGGCCAAGTTCGCGGCCACCATCCGCGAAGCGCTGGGCATCGAACCGCCACGCCCGGCCGGGCTCGAGCACATCGAGGCGCTGCCCAAGCGCGTGACCGTGCTGCCGGTGGATGTAGAGGCGGTGAAGGACTTCATCCGCAGCCATGTCTGAGCCCGTCCAACGCCCCGCCATGCAGTCGCTCGACGAGGCGCTGGCGCGTCTGCTTGGCCGCGTGCAGCCCTTGGCGGCGACCGAGCAACTGCCCACCGCCGCGGCCCTGGGCCGCGTGCTGGCCGGGCCGGTGCTGTCGCAACTGGATGTGCCGCCGGCCGACAACACCGCGATGGACGGCTATGCGCTGCGCGCCGCCGACGTGGCAAGCCCTGGCACCGTGCTGCCGGTTTCGCAGCGCGTGCCAGCCGGCGTGGTGGGCGCGGTGCACCAGCCCGGCACCGCCGCGCGCATCTTCACCGGCGCGCAGATCCCGCTGGGCGCCGATGCCGTGGTGATGCAGGAGCAATGCGAGGCCGTGGCCGATGCATCGGGTACAGGCTTGGGCAGCGTGCGCATCAACGCCGAGCCGCAGCAGGGCCAATGGATACGCCGCCGCGGCGAGGACGTGCAGGCCGGCGCGCTGGTGTTGCCCGCCGGGGCGCGGCTGAACGCAGCCGCGCTGGGCCTGGCCGCCTCGGTGGGGGCGGCCGCTCTGACGGTGGCCAGGCGCCCGCGCGTGGCGCTGTTCTCCACCGGCGACGAGTTGCAGATGCCTGGCGAGCCGCTCAAGCCTGGCGCCATCTACAACTCCAACCGTTTCACGCTCACGGCCTTGTTGCAGGGGCTGGGTTGTGAGGTCGTGGATCTGGGCATCGTGCCGGATCGGCTGGATGCCACGCGTGCCGCGCTGCGCCAGGCGGCAGCACAGGCGGACTTGATCATTACCTCTGGCGGCGTCTCGGTCGGCGAGGAAGACCATCTGAAACCGGCCGTGCAGGCAGAGGGCGAGCTCGATCTCTGGCAGATCGCGATCAAGCCCGGCAAGCCGCTGGCCTTCGGCCGTGTTCAAGAGACCTGGTTCATCGGCCTGCCCGGCAACCCGGTCGCCAGCTTCGTGACCTTCTTGCTGCTGGTGCGCCCGGTGATCCTGCGCCTGCAAGGCGCCAGCGCGCTGGCGCCGCGGCGCTACCCGCTGCGTGCCGATTTCGCCTGGCCCAGGCCCGACAAACGGCGCGAATTCCTGCGCGTGCGCCTGAACGCTCAGGGTGGGCTGGACCTGTTCCCTAACCAGAGCTCGGGTGTGCTGACTTCGGCCGTGTGGGGCGAGGGCCTGGTCGACAACCCGGCCGGCACGCCCATCGCCGCCGGCGCTACAGTGCAGTTCATACCCTTCTCCGAACTCCTGCATCCATGATCACGATCCGCTATTTCGCCTCGCTGCGCGAGGCCCTGGGCCCCAGCGAGACGCTGGACTGGCAGGCGGGCCTGAGCTTGGGCGGCCTGCGCGATCAGTTGCTGGCGCGCGGCGAGCCCCATGCCGCCGTGCTGGCGCGCACGCGCGCAGTGCGCTGTGCGCTGAACCAGCAGCTCAGCAAGGAAGACGCCTTGATTCCGGATGGCGCCGAGGTGGCGTTCTTTCCCCCTGTCACCGGGGGCTGAGCCGCGCCCTTAGCCGGCGCCCAGCAGCGTGGCTGCGAGAAAGAGCTGGGCCGCGACGCCGGCCAGAAAGCACAGCGTGCGCGGCACGATGGGCAGCCCGGCCCAGCAGACCGCGTAGTGGGCCACACGGGCGCAGAAATAGAGGCGGCAGGCCCATGCCGTGCCCGGGCTGCCCAGGCCGGCGATCACCACGCCCAGCGCCAGGGGCGCAAACACCACCAGGTTTTCCACCGCGTTGAGGTGCGCCCGCATCGTCCGTCGCGCCCAGGCAGCGCGCGGCAGCGGGTCCGGTGCCGGGAACCATTGCCAGCCGGGCGGCCCGAGCTCCTGAAACCGGTTGACCACATACGGCAGCCAGAGCAGGGCGCTGAGCAGGCAGGTGGCGGCCAGCCAGTACAGCTCCGGCGCGCTAGACTGAATCACGGACATGAAGACTCCTGTTATCGAAAGGAGTCCCGAGCTTAGGAAGGGAGCCGACGATGCGCAGGGATGAGATGGAAGCCGGACGGGTCTGTGCTGGAGGCGCCGCGCTGTTGGAGGCGCCCGCCTTGCCCGCGCTGCTTGCCGCCGGCCATGGCGTCGCGGCACTGCGAGGGCGCGACCTGCGGCTCAGCCTCCCGGGCACGCGACGCATCGCCAGCAAGGTCCTGCTGGTCGACGCAGGGGAACTGCGCTACAGCCAGGCTGGGCGCCGCGGCCGCCTTGCCGCCGGCCAGTTCACTCTGCTGGCTGCCCACTTGCCGGTGGAGATCGAGGCCGAAGGCGCGTATGCGCACAGCCTGGCGCTGCTGCCCGGCCTCGGCCGCAGCATGGCGCATGGCCGTGTCTGTGGCGAGCCTCCCAGCCACCGGCCGATTGCCAGCTTTGTGCACAGCTGGGCGGCCCAGCCCGCGCTGGGCGGACGCAGTCAATGGCATCTGGCGGCGGCACTGATGCAGATGCTTGGCGTGCTGCACAACGACGGCGGCGCACCGGATGCGCAGGCGCAGCTGCGCTCGCATGCCTTGGCGCTGATCGAGAGCCAGCTGGCGGAGATCACCGTGTCAGGCCTGGCCGAGCAGATGAGCGTCAGCCGCCGCCATCTGGATGCGGTGTTCTCAGCTCGTGGCGAGACGGTGTCGGCCTGCATCTGGCGTTGCCGCATAACGCGCGCCGCGCAGCTGCTGCGGCTGCCTGGCGCCATCAGCATCACCGCGCTGGCGCATGAGCTGGGCTTCAAGGACAGCTCGCACTTCAGTCGCCTGTTTCGCCGCCACCACGGCGTCACGCCCACGCAATGGCGCAGCCAGGCTGGCACGGCACACTGATGCAAGGCCTGCACCTGACCGCAGACCTGAGCGGCTGCCGACCGCTGGATCCACTCATGATCCAGGCAGAGGCCTTGCGGGCGCTGTGTGTGAGCGCGGTTGCCGAGGCCGGTCTGGGCGCCGTGGCCGAGCTGTTCCACCGCTTCACACCGGCGCCCGGCAGCGAGCAATCGGGCATCACCGGCGTGGTGCTGCTGGCCGAGTCGCATCTGGCCGTGCACACCTGGCCCGAGCTGGGCGCGGTGACGCTGGACGTCTATGTGTGCAATCTGGGGCAGGACAACAGCGCCAAGGCCGAGGCCTTGATGGCTCAACTGGTGGCGGCGTTCGCGCCCGCCAGCGTGGCGCGCCAGGCGCTGCAACGAGGCTGAGGAGACCTCAGGCCGGGCCGTCCAGTTGGGTGCTGGCGGCCTCTTGCAGCAGCCAGTCGACCACCGCCTGCACCGCGGGCGTGCTGCTGCCAGGGCGCCGCAGCAGCCAATAGGCATGCTCGCAAGGCTGGGCCACGGCCTGGGGCTCGATGGCGCGCAGCCGGCCATCGGCCAGCATGGGCGCCACCAGCGCAAGCCGCCCCAGCGCCAGGCCCTGGCCGGCCAGGCAGGCCTGGATCACCTGGTCGTACTGGTTGAAGCGCAACATCGCGCGCGGTTGCTGGCTGCTTAGTCCGCGCGCGGCCAGGGTGTCGGCCCATTGCAGCCAGGGGCGGCGGGCGTCGTCGAATTCCAGCAGAACCTGCTGCGGCAACAGCTCGGCCAGCGCATGCCCCTGCGCCAGCAGGGCAGGGTGGGCCACCGGCAGCACCGCCTCGCCGAACAGGCGCACGCTGCCGGCAGGCGGCTGGCCGATTGCGCAGTAGCGCAGCGCCAGGTCGATGCCATCGGCGCGCAGGTCCATCACGCGGTCGCTGGCGGCCACGCGCAGGTCGATGTCCGGATGCTGTTGCTGCAGGCCGCGCAGGCGTGGCAGCAGCCACAGCGAGGCCACGCCGATGCTGGCGGTGAGCGTGACGCTGCGCCGCGGCGCGGGCGCGAGCAGCTCGGCCAGGCCGTCCTGCAATTGCTGGAAGGCCGGATCGACGCGCCGGAACAGGCGCTCGCCCTCGGGGCTGAGCTTGATGCTGCGGTAGCAGCGCAGGAACAGCGTGCAGCCCAGGTTCGCTTCCAGCGCCGCGATCTGCCGGCTCACCGCCGATTGCGTCAGGCACAGGTCCTGGGCCGCCAGCGTGATGCTCATGCGCCGGGCCACCGCGACAAAGCCGCGCAAGAGGTCCAGCTGGGTCAGTCGGGTGAGCGAGAGTGACATTCCGTGCGTGAATGTGAAGGTGCCGCAGAGATTGCTTGATGGCCGAGCTTCCGTCAAGACAGACTGGGCGCCAGTTCGGATCATCGCATTCGCATCGGGAAACTCGTATGAAGCAAATGAGAAGCTGGACGCTGCCGATTCTGTGCGGCGGCCTGATGATGGGCCTGGCGCTGGGCGTGCGCCATGTGCAGGGCCTGTTCCTGCTGCCGATCGGCCTGGAGCGCGGCTGGGGCCGCGAGAGCGTGGCCCTGGCGCTGGCGCTGCAGAATCTGGTCTGGGGCCTGGCCCAGCCTTTCACCGGCATGCTGGCGGACCGTTGGGGCTCGCGCCCGGTGGTGATGGCCGGCAGCCTGCTCTATGGCCTGGGCCTGTGGGCCATGGCCACGGCGCAAAGTCTGTGGCTGCTTTATCTGGGCGCCGGCCTGCTGGTGGGCCTGGGGCTGGCCTGCACCGCCTTCGGTGTGGTCTATGGCGCCCTGAGCCGCATCGTCGCGCCGGCGCAGCGCGCCGCGGTGCTGGGGCTGACCGGCGCCGTGGGCGGGCTGGGCCAGTTCCTCGCCGTGCCGTTGACCCAGGGCTTGATGCAGGGATTGGGCTGGTCGGCCACCCTGCTGTGCCTGGCGCTGCTGATCGCACTGGCGCTGCCGCTGGCCTGGCCGCTGGACGACCGCCAGCCGCCGGCTCAGGGTGCGGCCGGCATGGGCCTGGGCCCGGCCTTGCGCGACGCCTTCGCCCAGCCCGGTTTCTGGCTGCTCAATCTGGGCTTTCTGGCCTGCGGTTTCCAGCTCGCCTTCATCGCCACCCACCTGCCGGCCTATCTGCTGGAGCGCGGCCTGCCGGCCGGCCAGGCGGCCAGCGGCCTGGCCCTGATCGCGCTGAGCAATATCGGCGGCACCTATCTATGCGGCTGGCTGGGCGGGCGCTGGCGCAAGAAGCAGCTGCTGAGCCTGCTCTACCTGCTGCGCACCGCGGTGATCGCGCTGTTCCTGTTGCTGCCGCTCAGCAACTGGAGCGCGCAGCTGTTCTGCATCGCGATGGGCCTGCTGTGGCTGGGCACGCTGCCGCTCACCAACGGCCTGGTGGCCCAGGTGTTTGGCCTGCGCTATCTGTCCACCCTGTTCGGCTTCACCTTTGTGGGCCATCAGCTGGGCTCCTTCCTGGGCGTCTGGCTGGGCGGCCGGATCTTCGACGCCACCCACAGCTATGCGCCGATGTGGTGGATCGCGATGGCGCTGGGCCTGCTGGCGGCGCTGCTGCACTGGCCGATCGACGACCGGCCGCGGCCGGCGCTGGCGGTGGCGGCGTGATGCGCTGGCGGCATCCGGCGCTGCTGCTCATGCTGATGGCGCTGGCCCTGCTGGCGCTGCCGGCCTATCTGGAACGCGCCGATCTGCAGCTGTGGCTGTTGGGCCCGGCCTGGTGTGCATAGCCAGCGCGGCGCGCAGCTAGCGCTTCAGCTGCGCGGCCGCCTGGCAACCAGCGGTATAGGCTTCCTCGAACACCGAATAGCCTGCCAGGTCGCTGTGTGCGAACAGCAGCCGGCCCTGCGGCTGGCTTCGCAGCGCCGCCAGCGCCGCCGAGCCGCGCAGGCCGGGCACGGGAATGCTCATTGCATGGCCCCAGCGCATCAGGTCCACGCGCAGCAGCTGGCGGTCCAGCTCTGGGTGCAGGGGTCGCAGCTCGGCCAGCACGCGCTCGGTCCAATACGCCCAATCGCCCTGCAGCAGGTCGGCACGCTGCTGGGCGGGCAGGGCCCAGTAGGCGCTCAGCACCGTGGGCCCCGGGTAGGGGCGCAGGCTCTGGTGCATCGCATCCACATAGCCCAGCGCGCTGCTGCCGTAGCGCACATTGTCCCAGGCGGGTGCGGCGCCCAGGCGCTGCAGCGGCGCCTCGGCCAGCTGCAGATTGGCCACCAGCCAGGGCGCGTAGCGCAGCTGCGCCTGCACGGCTTGCAGAGCGGCCGGCGGCTGCTCGATCAGGCGCGCAGCGATGAACAGCGGCGTGGCCAGCACCGCCTGTGGGGCCAGCCAGCGCTCCAGCGTCTGCGCGGCTTCGTTGAACGTCAGCACCTCGACCTCGTGGCGCCCCTCGCGCAGGCGCAGCACCGTGCGGCCCGTCTGGAGCGCATCGGCCAGGGGTTCGGCCAGGCGCCGGGTGAGCCAGGCATTGCCCTCTGGCCAGGTCAGCACCGCCTCGCGTTCGGCGCTCTCGTCCTCGGGGGCGTGAAAGCCATGCCGGCTGGCGAAATAGTGCAGGCCGGCCCAGGCCGAGACCTGGGCCGCGTCGGCGCCGAAATCGTCGCGGCAGCAATAGTCCAGATACCAGCGCAGTTGCGCGTCGTCCAGGCCCTGGGCCTGCAGCCAGGCGGCGAAGGTCTGGGCATCGAGGGCGGCATGGGCGGGCGTCCAGGGCGCGCGCTGGGTCGGCATGGCAAAACCCAGCTTCATCATCGCTCGCTGCACGGCGGCGGCGAACTGGCGGTACTGCCGGCGCGTGGCCTCGCTGCGTGCCGGCGGCAGCAGGCCCTCATGCCATTGGCCCTCGAAGAACAGGCGCTCCTGCGGGCTGTGGCAGAGCATGCGTTCGTCATAGACGGTGCGGCCGAGCTGCTGGCGCGCCACGCCCAGCGCATGCAGCAGCTCGCTCACCTCATGCGCATGCGGGCCCGGCAGCGGCAGGTAATGTGCGCCCAGCGGGCAGGCCATGCCGCCCATGCGATGCCCGCGGCTATTGCCGCCGGTCTCGTCCTCCAGCTCCAGCAGCGCAAAGTCGATGCCGGCCGCGGCCAGGCCGCGCGCGCAGGCAAGGCCTGACACCCCGCCGCCGATGATCAGCACCTGGCTGCGCCTTGTGATGTCGGGCTGCCGCGTCGGCAGGGTTTCGCGCAGCCGATGGCCGCGCGCCGCGTTGGCGCCGACCCAGCCGCCTTGCAGGGCCGGCTGCCCGCTGCGGCAGCCGGCAAGCAGGGCCGAGCCCGCGGCCAGCAGCTCACGCCGCCTCAATGGACCTTGCCCCATTCGGCTTCGAACTCGTGCACCAGCACTTGATTTGAGAGCCGATTGACCTCGGTGGGCACGCGCGCCATGTCCGGCGGGAAGTTAAGCAGCGCCGTCATGCCCTCGGGCGTCAGAAAGCGCAGCCCCGGCGGCAGGGCCGTGGGCGCGCGCCAGGGCCGCCGGCTGGCGATCACAAAACCCCATTCGCCGAAGCTGGGCACATGGGCGTGGTAGGGCGTGGTGGTCAGGCCCACGGCTTCCAGCGTCGTCACCACGGTCCAGAAGCTGCGGCGCGCCAGCAGCGGCGAGGTGGTCTGCACCACCGCGAAGCCGCCGGCGGCCAGGCGCTGATCCAGCAGCTGGTAGAAGCTGGTGGTGTAGAGCTTGCCAAGCGCGAAATTGCTGGGATCGGGGAAGTCCACCACGATCACGTCGAACTGAGCGTCGGGCTGCTGCTCCAGCCAGCCGAAGGCATCGGCATTGACAATCTTGAGCTTGGGGCTGGCCAGCGCATCCCGGTTGAGCTGGCGCAGCAAGGGCAGGGTGGAGAACAGCCGCGTCATATGCGGGTCCAGCTCCACCAGCGTCACCTGCTCGACGCTCGCCCAACGCAAGACCTCGCGCACCGCCAGCCCGTCGCCGCCGCCCAGCACCAGCACGCGCTTGGGCGCGCCCTGGGCCGCCATCGCCGGATGCACCAGGGCCTCGTGGTAGCGGTACTCGTCGCGCGAATGGAATTGCAGATTGCCGTTCAGGAACAGGCGCAGGCCGGCGCCACCCTGGGTCAGCACCACGCGCTGGTAGTCGCTGCTCTCGCGCAGGATGATGTGCTCGCCGTAGAAGCGGTCCTCGGCCCAGGTGGTGAGCCGGTCGGCGCCCAGCATGGCGGCCAGCAGGGCGGCGACGGTCAGCGCGCAGGCCCAAGCATGCTCCGACCAGGCGCGCAGCTCGGCGCGGAACAGCCACAGCGCCCAGACCGCGACGAAGGCGTTCAAAAGCCCGAAAAAGATGCCGGTGCGCACCAGGCCCAGCTGCGGCACCAAGAGCAGCGGGAAGGCCAGCGCCACCACCAGGGCACCGAGGTAGTCGAAGGTCAGCACCTGCGAGACCAGCTCGCGCAAGGCATAGCGCTGGCTGAAATGCTTTTTGAGAATACGCATCACCAGCGGGATCTCGAGCCCCACCAGCGCGCCCACCAGCAGCACCAGGCCGTAGAGCAGCACGCGGAAGGCGCCCAGCTGGCCTGGTGGCAGCAGGCTGTGGGCGCTGAACAGCGCGGCCGGCATCAGCCCGCCGATCAGGCCCACCAGCAGCTCGATCTTGAGGAACTGCGCCACCAGCTGGCGCTCCAGATAGCGCGACAGCCAGGAGCCCAGGCCCATCGCGAACAGATAAGTGCCGATGATGGTGGAGAACTGCAGCACCGAGTCGCCCAGCAGATAGCTCGCGAGCGCGCCTGCGGCCAGCTCGTAGACCAGGCCGCAGGCGGCCACCACGAACACGCTGGCGAGCAGCAGCAGCTCGTGCAGGGAAATGCGGGAGGGCTTGTCGGCGGCTGGGGTATCAAGCATCTGAGGGTGGCAATGTCCAGCCCATGGCCTGGGCCCATGCCTGGGCGGCGAAGTAGATCAAGTCCACCGCCGGGTCCTTGACGTCGGGATAGTCCTTGCCGTTCGCGAGCCCGGCAGCCAGCCGCTGCTTGAGCTGGCCATAGGCTGCGGCCGTGGGGGGATGGGCACGCAGATAGTCGCGAAACAGCAGTGCATAGCGCTGGTTGGTGCGACCCGCCTCGCGCACATGCAGGTTGATGCGGCGCTTGCCTGCTGGCTGCAGAAAGAACAGCTTGCACCAATCCGCTTCACTACCCGGGTGGCATGGCGGGCAATGGTCGGCGCGAACGCCCGGGTAGCGCTCGAAGCCCAGGGCGCTGATTTGCGGGGGCAGGGACGTATCGCCAAGCGAGGCGACACTCAGCTGGACGTCGATCACGTCCTTGGCACACAAGCCCGGCACCGCCGTGGAGCCGATGTGGTCGATGCGCAGGGCCAAGCCGCCCAGGCCGGTGCGCAGACCATGGGCGATGGCGCTGAACTCCAGCGGCCAGCGTGGGTCGTAGCTGCAGATCGTCGGCATCGTCGCGTCAAGACCTCAGCCGTGAATCGCCGCCGAGACGATCATGCCGATCGAGATGCACATGGCCGCCACCACGATGGCCAGCGCCATGTTCTTGTGCTCGACGATCTCCTCCCACAGCTTGTAGGGGGTGAGCTTGTCGATGACGACGAAGCTGACCCAGAACACCAGCACGCCCACCACCGCGTAGAGGATGGAACCCAGCACGATGCCGGGCTTGAGCCATTCGAATCCGTCCATAGTCTTCTCCTTGTCCTATCGCCTACTTGTGTCCACCACCGCCGCTGCTGAAGCCGCCGAAGGAGCCGCCGCCGGGATTGATGCGGATGCCGCTGCCGCCGCTGCGCTGCCGGCATTGCTGGTATTCGCTGCTGGCTGCGCCGTAGGCATCCTTGTAGCTCTGGCAATCGTCGCCGCTGCAGGCGCGCACCAACAGCAGCAACACGAGGACGACGAGCACCGCGACGATGATCTTGAAGCCCAGGCCATGCGCGCTGCCGGGGCTGGCGTCGCGCGCCAAGCTGGTCTGTGTCTCGTGCGCCAGCTTGGGAAAGGCGCGCGCCACCTCCGCCGCGTCCAGCTTGCGGCCATGGCTCCAGGTGATCTCCTGGCCGGCCTGCTCCTCGCGCGAGAGCAGCTCGGTGCGGCTGCCGCTCTTGCATTCATAGTCGCTGACCTTGATGCGCTCCTCGCGCCGCAGCCGCCAGTAGAACTCGCCCAGCACATAGCTGCTCTTGGCCTGATAGCTGTAGCGCAGCTTGAAACTCTTGCCCTGCCACTCCACGCTGGTGCCGCTGCCCTTGGGCACACCGGTGAGCGGCCGCACGACGGACCAGCCTTCCTCGGTGTCGACCAGGAAGGCAAAGCCCTCGGTGCGGTTGTAGAGCAGGTACTCGCGCCAGAAGGTCTGCTCTTCCTCTTCGTCGCCGGGCTCGGGCAGGTCGCAGCGCTCCTGGTAACCCACCACCTGCCAGGGCAGCGGCGCGCCACCCGACACCGCCAGGCTGCCGGTGCTGCCCAGCGGGATCTGCGGCTCCAGGCCATTTTGCTGCGCATAGTGCGCGAGGTCGGCGCCCAGGCCCTGCGAGATGTCCACCACCGCATGGCATTGCGCACAGACGATGCTCTTCGTGTCCTGCAGCTTGGGTGCCAGGTCCGCGCCGCAGCTGGGGCAGGCGTAGCTCTTGGAGGCCATGGCCTTGGCGCCGTCCTCGCGCAGGCCGCTCATGGCCAGCTCGGCCAGGCGCACCGGCCGTCCCACCGACCACAGCGGCGCTGCCTCGGCCTGGCTGCTGTATTCCAGCGTGCCCACCTCGTTGTGTGGATTGCGCAGGTCGGCCACCAGGAATTGCCGGCCCAGCGCCGGCGGGTGCGGCAGTTCGCCCTGCGCGGCCGCGAGTGTCACCTGGGTCAGCGAGGCGACGCGCCAGGCCTGGCCGGCCAGCGGCATTTGGGCACCCAGGATCAGCTCATGGGCCTGCGGCGCGCGTTCGGCCAGCGGCGCCTCGAAGCCCAGCACAAAGCTGCCGTTGTCCTCGGCCAGCCAGGCGCTGCGGCCCGAGTCGAACAGGGCATGCCATTCGTTCCAGCTGCCGCCCTGGTAGGCCAGCTGCAGCCGGCCCACCAGGCGAAAGGCTTCGCCGGCATAGCGGCCGGCGGCGCCCAGCTGCAGCGGCGAATAGTCGTCGAACAGCTCGGCGCTCTCGCCGATCTTGCGCAGCGCCTCGCCCTCGCGCAGCAGGCTGCTGCGGCAAAAGCTGCAGACGGCGCTGGCCGAGGCCGCCGAGGCGAACTCGACCGGCGCGCCGCAGTTGGGGCAGTTGGCGCGCCAGCGGCGCTGGGTTTCGGGCCCGGTCAAGATTTAGGCGAGCTTTTTCAGCAGCTCGGCCTTCTTGGCGGCGAATTCCTCGTCGGTCAGGATGCCCTTGGCCTTGAGATCGCCCAGCTTCTCGATCAGCGCAATGATGCTTTCCGATGTCGGCGTGGGTTCACCGGTGACCGCGCCCGGCTGCGCCTGGGCTGCCGCCAGCCCCTGGGCGAGTTGGCTTGCCATGGTCTGGCCCAGGGCAAGACCTGCCCCCAGGCCCATGGCGTCGCCGGCAATGCCGCCGCCACCGCCCTGGCCCACACCCTCGGCCAGCTTGGGGATGGCCTGTGCGGTCTGGTACTGCATGAACTGGCCCATGTTCTGTCCGCCAATCATGCCCATGCCTATCTTCTGGTCCAGGATCTTTTGCAGCTCCTCGGGCAGCGAGACGCTTTGCAGCGTCACCAGCTCCAGCTTGAGCCCCAGCTTCTCGAATTCGGGCGCGCTGGCCGCCTGCAGCTGCTTGGCGAATTCGATCTGGTTGGCGGCCAGGTCCAGGAAGGGGATGCCGCTGGCCGCCACCGCATCGCTGATGTGCTGCAGCATCAGGCCGCGCAACTGGCCGTCCAGGTCCTGCACCGTGTAGCGCTCGCGCGTGCCCGAGATCTCGGTGTGGAAGAGCTTGGGGTCGGAGATGCGGTAGGCGTAGTTGCCGAAGGCGCGCAGGCGCACCGCGCCGAAATCCTTGTCGCGTATCGTCACCGGCTGGCTGGTGCCCCAGCGCTGGTCGATCTGCTGGCGCGTGCTGAAGAAGTAGACGTCGCTCTTGAACGGCGATTCGAAGAGCTTGTCCCAGTTCTTCAGATAGGTCAGCACCGGCAGGGTCTGGGTGGTCAGCTTGTAGGTGCCGGGGCCGAACACATCGGCCACCTTGCCCTCGTTGACGAAGATGGCCATCTGCGATTCGCGCACCGTGAGCGAGCCGCCGTACTGGATTTCGAAGTCCTGCATAGGGAAGCGCCAGGCCAGCGTGCCGTCGCCGTCCTCGGTCCATTGCAGGATGTCTATGAACTGTTTCTTGATGAAGTCCATCAAACCCATGGTCTCGCTCCCAATCAATGATGGCGGCCACAAGCTGCCGCGAGCGAAGTATCCACCAGCGCCGGCCCCATGTCCTTCCTCACGAAGGGTGGGTACTCGATGCCACAATTCGGGCCATGAGCAAGCCCGCACCACGCGTCACGCCACGCGTCAGCATCCAGACCCAAGACTTCGACCTCGGCGCCGAGACCCTGGCGCTGCGCGCCCAGGACGGTGGCGTGGGTGCGGTGGTGAGCTTTGTGGGCACGGTGCGCGAGGCCAGCGATGGCGAGGCCGTCAGCCTGATGGAGCTGGAGCATTACCCGGGCATGACCGAGGCCGCCATCGAAGCCATGATTGACGCGGCCTTCCAGCGCTTTGACATCCGCGGCGCGCGCGTCATCCATCGCGTCGGGCCGCTGGCGGCGCGCGAGCAGATCGTGTTGGTGCTGGTGAGCTCGGCGCACCGCGGCGAGGCTTTTCAGGCCTGCGAGTTCCTGATGGACTATCTGAAGACGCAGGCGCCGTTCTGGAAGAAGGAGCACACCCCCGCCGGTGCCCATTGGGTCGATGCGCGCGTGACCGACGACGCCGCGCTGGCGCGCTGGGGCATTGAGAACGCCGGGAACGCCGGCGCATGAGCATGGGCCTGCTGAGCCAGATCGCGGCGGTATCGCTCGGTGCCAGCCTGGGCGCGCTGGCGCGTTGGCGCGCCGGCATCCTGTTCAACCAGGTCTGGGCCGGCTTTCCTCTCGGCACCCTGCTGGTGAATGTGCTGGGCGGGCTGATGATAGGCATGGCACTGGAATGGCTGGCGCGCTTCCCCGACGAGGGGCTGCGCCTGCTGCTGGTGACGGGCTTTCTGGGCGGGCTGACCACCTTCTCGACCTTTTCCGGCGAATCGCTGGCGCTGCTGCAGCGCGGCCTCTATGGCCTGGCGCTGGCGCACACCGGCGCCCATGTGCTGGGCGGCCTGGGCGGTGCGGTGCTGGGTCTGAAACTGATGCGCGACTTGATCCTGCTCAGGGTCTGAAACCCCAAGTCTTGAAATCCTTGGCCTGGGGCCCACTTGCCTCACAGGCGAGCAAGCAAGAACCCTCGGAGGATTTCAAGATGCGTGTCGATAAGTTCACCACCCTGTTCCAGGAAGCCCTGGCCGAGGCCCAGAGCCTGGCCGTCACCAAGGACAACCCCTATATCGAGCCGGCCCATGTGCTGGCCGCGATGCTGGGCCAGGCCGAGGGGCCGCGCGCCCTGCTGGAGCGCGCCGGCGTCAAGCTGGCGGCGCTGAAGACCGCGCTGGACGCCATCATCGCCGGCCTGCCTCAGGTGCAGGGCGAGGGCCAGCAGGTGCAGCCCAGCCGCGATCTGGTGAGCCTGATGCAGAACGCCGAGAAGGAAGCGTCCAAGCGCGGCGACCATTTCATCGCCAGCGAAATGTTCCTGCTCGCCCTGGCCGATGCCAAGAGCGATCTGGCCGGCATCGCGCGCGGCCATGGCCTGACGCGCAAGGCGCTCGAGACCGCCATCGAGGCGGTGCGCGGCGGCCAGAAGGTCGACAGCCAGGAGGCCGAGGGCCAGCGCGAGGCACTCAAGAAATACACGTTGGACCTCACCGAGCGCGCCCGCCAGGGCAAGCTCGACCCGGTGATCGGTCGCGACGACGAGATCCGCCGCGCCATCCAGGTGCTGCAGCGCCGCAGCAAGAACAACCCGGTGCTGATCGGCGAGCCCGGCGTGGGCAAGACCGCCATCGTCGAGGGCCTGGCCCAGCGCATCGTCAACGGCGAGGTGCCCGAGACGCTGAAGAACAAGCGCGTGCTGGTGCTGGACATGGCGGGCCTCTTGGCCGGCGCCAAGTACCGCGGCGAGTTCGAGGAGCGGCTCAAGGCCGTGCTCAAGGAAGTGGCGCTGGACGAGGGCCGCATCATCCTCTTCATCGACGAGCTGCACACCATGGTGGGCGCCGGCAAGGCCGAGGGCGCGATCGACGCCGGCAATATGCTCAAGCCCGCGCTGGCGCGCGGCGAGCTGCACTGCATAGGCGCCACCACCCTGGACGAATACCGCAAATACGTGGAGAAGGACGCCGCGCTGGAGCGCCGTTTCCAGAAGGTGCTGGTGGACGAGCCCACGGTCGAGGCCACCATCGCCATTTTGCGAGGCCTGCAGGAGAAGTACGAGGTGCACCATGGCGTGCAGATCACCGACCCGGCCATCGTGGCCGCGGCCGAGTTGAGCCACCGCTACATCACCGACCGCTTCCTGCCCGACAAGGCCATCGACCTGATCGACGAGGCCGCGGCCAAGATCAAGATCGAGCTCGACTCCAAGCCCGAGGTGATGGACAAGCTCGATCGCCGCATGATCCAGCTGAAGATCGAGGCCGAGGCGGTCAAGCGCGAGAAGGACGAGGCCTCGCAAAAGCGCCTGGCGCTGATCGAGGAGGAGTTGCTCAAGCTGCAACGCGAGGCCAATGACCTGGAGGAGATCTGGAAGTCCGAGAAGGCCCAGGCCCAGGGCAGCGCGCATGTGAAGGAAGAGATCGACCGCATCAAGCAGCAGATCGAGGAACTCAAGCGCAAGGGCGATTTCAACAAGGTGGCCGAGCTGCAGTACGGCAAACTGCCCGAGCTGGAAAAGCGCCTCAGCGACGCGCAGGCCAAGGAGGCTGGCAAGGGTGCGGCGGCTGGCACGCCCAACAAGCTGCTGCGCACGCTCGTCGGCGCCGAGGAGATCGCCGAGGTGGTGGCGCGTGCCACCGGCATCCCGGTCTCCAAGCTGCTGCAGGGCGAGCGCGACAAGCTCCTGCAGATGGAAGCCAAGCTGCACCAGCGCGTGGTGGGTCAGGACGAGGCCATCACCGCGGTGGCCGATGCGATCCGGCGCTCGCGCGCCGGACTCTCGGATCCGCACCGCCCGCTTGGTTCCTTCCTGTTCCTGGGCCCCACCGGGGTGGGCAAGACCGAGCTGTGCAAGGCGCTGGCGGGCTTTCTGTTCGACAGCGAGGACCACATGATCCGCATGGACATGAGCGAGTTCATGGAGAAGCATTCGGTCAGCCGCCTGATCGGCGCGCCGCCCGGCTATGTGGGTTACGACGAGGGCGGCTACCTGACCGAGGCGGTGCGCCGCAAGCCCTATAGCGTGCTGCTGCTGGACGAGGTGGAGAAGGCCCATCCGGACGTCTTCAACGTGCTCTTGCAGGTGCTGGACGATGGCCGCCTGACCGACGGCCAGGGCCGCACCGTGGACTTCAAGAACTGCGTCATCGTGATGACCAGCAATCTGGGTTCACAACACATCATGGCGCTGGCGGGCGAGTCCAGCGAGGTGATACGCGAGGCGGTGTGGGCCGAGGTGAAGGCGCATTTCCGCCCCGAGTTCCTGAATCGCATCGACGAGACCGTGGTCTTCCACGCGCTCGACAACAAGCACATCGCCTCCATCGCCAAGATCCAGCTGCAGGCCCTGGAAGCCAGGCTGGAGAAGCTGGAGATGAAGCTTGACGTCAGCGACGAGGCCCTGGCCGAACTCGCCAAGGTCGGCTTCGACCCGGCCTTTGGCGCAAGGCCGCTCAAGCGCGCGATCCAGCAGCGCATCGAGAACCCGCTCTCCAAGCTCATTCTGCAAGGGCGCTTCGGGCCCAAGGATGTGATTCCGGTGCGGGTGGAGGGGGGCGAGTTCGTGTTCGAGAGGGTGGTGCACTGAGCGCCGGGGCTCAGTACGCCCAGCGCTCGAACAGGCGCTGCAGGCTCACGCCTGCAGCGCCTTCCATCGCCTGCTGCAAGTCCGCCGCCTTCACGCTGTGCCCCGTGTTCGCCTGGGTGTAGCGCTTGAAACCGGCCCAGAACGCCGCCTCACCCAGCTCCTGGCGCAGCGCATGCATGAAGAGCATGCCCTTGCTGTAGTGAATGGCGCGCTTGAGCCCCAGGCTGGGGTAGTCGCCCGGCCAGCTCAGCGGCTTGTCGAAGCCCGCGGCCTTGGCGCGCTCCCAGCGCTTGCGCGCCAGATCGAGCTCGCGCTGGTAGGCGGCCTCACCCCAGCGCTGCTACTTCCAGGCCGCGGTCATGAAGCTGGTGATGCCCTCGTTGAGCCAGAACTCGTTCCAGTCGGCGCAGGTGATCAGATTGCCCCACCACTGGTGCGCCAGCTCGTGCGCGATCACCCAGTCTTCCTCGGGCGTGGCCAGGATGGGGTCCAGCATGGCCTTGCCGATCACTGCATGCCGGCTCACCTCCTGCGCCACGCCGCCCGGCACCAGCAACTGGGTGTATTCGGCATGCGGCAGCGCCACGCCGGCCTTGGCCTCGAAAAAGGCCAGCATCGCCGGCGTGCTGGCAAAGCGCGCGCGCAGGCCGGCGGCGTCGTCCACGGCGCCCAGATAGCGCAGGGTCTTGCCTCCGGCGGGCTCGCTGGCTTGCTGGAAGCGTCCGGCGGCAAAGCCCAGCACATAGAGCGGGTAGGGGCGCTCGGCATCGCTGGCCACGCTGAGCCAGCCGGCCGGCAGCTCGAAGTCGATCTGCAGGCTTGCCCGGTCCAGCAAGCGGCCCACGCAGGGCAGCCAGCTGCAGCTCTGGTAGGCGGTGTAGACGTAGTCGGCGCCGAACACCAGGCCCTCGGCCGCCGGCGCCTGGTAGCGCAGTGCCAGCGTCAGCACTGGCCCGGCGCCGGCGGGCAGTTGCAGATGCCAGCCCGCCTCGCTGTGGCGCAGGGTCAGGCCTTGCCCGTCCAGTTCGGCATGGCTGAGCTGCAGGCCGGGCGCGGCCAGCAGCAGCTCGCGGCTGCCGGGCGCCACGCCGCTGATCTGCAGCCGGGCCTGGACCTGCAGGCGTTGCGCCTCGACGTCGGGCCGCACATGCAGCATGTAATGCTCGGCGCGCTGCGCCAGTGCCGGCGCGGCCAGCGCCAGCGGCGCCAGCAGGCGCCAGAGGGATGTCAAGGCCATGGGCTCAGTTGCGCGCGTGCGTGACGCGGTACTCGGCCAAGCCATCGAGCTCGTGCAGATGGCTGGAGAAGCGCGTCAGCGTGCTGCCCTTGTAATTGCGCTTGGCGGTGCAGACAAAACGCCATTCCTCGCGCCCGCCGCTTTGTTCGATGCTCAGCGAGCCGGGCGCGAAGCGAAAGCCCAGGCGCTCGGCAAACTCGGCCAGCTCATCCTGTTTGAAATGCCGGCCCGGCTTGCCGCGTATCAGCACCGAGATGGCGGGATGCGAGGGCAGCTTGGCCTCCAGCTTGGCGCCCCACATCATCAGCCCGGCGCAAAGCAGCGTAAGCATGATGGCGGCGAAATAAAAGCCCATGCCCAGCAGGATGCCGATCGCCGAGGCCGCCCACAGCGAGGCCGCGGTGGTGAGGCCGCTGATGTTCATGCCCTCGCGCATGATGACGCCGGCGCAGAGGAAACCGATGCCGGTGACCACGCCCTGGATGACCCGCGTCGGGTCGGTGAATTGCGGCATGTCGCCGCCCGCGGCGTGGCCGCCGAACCATTGGCCCGGATAGCCCACCAGAATGGTCACCGCGCAGGCCGCCATGCAGACCAGGGCATAGGTGCGCATGCCGGCGGCACGGCCGTGGAAGGCGCGCTCGTAGCCGAGGATCAGACCCAAGAGCATGGCGCCCATCAGGTGCAGCAGCATCAGCACATTGGCTTGCCACTGCGCGGCGCTCCAGTAGCGCAGCAGGTGGTCGAAATCGAGCAGGTTCATGGCTCGATGCTACCTTTGCTCGGACGCCGATGGCTGCTTCAGGACAACACGGTTCTTGCCCGCGTGTTTGGCCTCGTACAGGGCCTGGTCGGCGGCGGCAATCAACTCCCTCGGGGCGATATCGGCCGTGGGCATTAGCACCGCAGCACCGACGCTGACGCTGACGCGACCATAGCCGAGTGATCCACGGTGCGGCATTTGCAGCGCCGCCACGCCGTCGATCACGTGCTGCCCACGCTGTTGAACCCCCTCCAAGCTGGTATGTGGCAGGATGATGGCAAACTCTTCACCCCCATAGCGGGCCGGCAGGTCCGCGGCGCGCTGGGCGGCCTTTTCCAGGGCGCCGGCCACGGCCTTGAGGGCCTCGTCTCCTGCCTGGTGGCCATAGCCATCGTTGTAGGCCTTGAAGTCGTCGATATCTATCATCAGCAGCCCCAGCGGGCATTGCTCTCGCTGCGCGCGCCGCCACTCGAGGTCGAGCTGGGTGTCGAAGGTACGTCGGTTGGCCAGTCCGGTCAGGCCGTCTACACGGCTCAGTCGTTCCAGGGCCAAATTGGCATCGACCAACTGCTGCTGGCTTTCGCGCAGGGCGCGATAGGCCTCGTCGCGTTGCAACTGGTGCTGGTAGCTGCGCGAGTGCAGTCGTATTCGGGCCACCAACTCGATTGGGTCGGGCAGCTTGACCAGGTAGTCATTGGCTCCGGCGTTGAAGCTGTCGCGTTTGGTGCCAGCCTCTTCGCGACTGGACAGGACGATGACCGGCACATCGCGTGTGCGCGGCTGGCTTCGATAGCCGCGCACCAGGCTCAGCCCGTCCACGCCGGGCAGCACCAGATCTTGCAGGATCACGCTTGGGCGCAGCAACTCGGCCTGGGCCTGGGCCTGCGCCGCATCCTGGCAGTAATGAAAGCCAATGTCCGGCTGCTCAAGCAGCATGCGCCGGATCGCCTCACCGATGATGGGTTGATCGTCCACCAGCAGCACCAGGACGTCGCCGGAGCCCCTGTCCATCTGCACTTGACTCTGTTGCATACCGTTCAACGTCCTTGTTTTGCAGCTGCGCCCGCCATGCCGACCTGCCGGCACAGCGCTGGGGCGATCTCGTTCAATGGCAGCACGGCACGCGCAGCGCCGAGCTCGATGGCGGCGGCCGGCATGCCGAACACCGCGCAACTGGCCTGATCCTGTGCAATCGTCTCGTGGCCGACCTCGCGCAGCGCCAGCAGGCCGCGTGCACCATCGCGCCCCATGCCGGTCAGCAAGACCGCGCTGAGGGCGCCGCGCCAGTGGCGCGCGGCGCTGAGAAAGAACTCATCTACCGAGGGGCGGTAGGGCAGCGCCTCGGGTGCGGCGTCGAGCTCCAGCCGGCCATCGGCGCACAGGCGCAAATGCTGCGGCCCGCCCGCCAACAGCACCACGCCGGGCTGCGGCGGCTCACCGGCGCGTGCCAGGCGCACCGGCATGGCCGACTGGCGACCCAGCCAATGCGCCAATTCGGGCGCAAAGGCAGCGTCTAGATGCTGCACCAGCACGATGCTGGCGGGAAACTGCGCGGGCAGTGCGGCCAGGATGGTGGCGAGAGCGGCCGGCCCGCCGGCCGAAGCGCCCAGGGCCACCAGGCGCGCCGCTCCTACCGGGGTGGCCAGGGCCGGCGCCAAGCGCGGGGGCGCGCGCAAGGCGGCCGGCGCGAGCAGCCGCCGGCGCAAGTCCTCCAGCTTGCGCAGCAGCGCGGGTGCCAGTGCAGAGGCGCTGCCGGAGCCCTGCCAGGTGGGCGTGTCGACTGCGTCGAGCGCGCCGGCCCCCATGGCCTCGAACACCTTGGACGCTTGGACCCCGACATCACTGGTCACGATCAGGATGGTGCAGGGCGTGTTGGCCATGATGGCACGCGTGGCGGCCACCCCGTCCATGCGGGGCATCAGCAGGTCCATCAACAGCACGTCTGGGCGGTCCCGCAGGCAATGCTGCACCGCAGCTTGGCCATCCTCTGCCACCCAGGCCAATTGCCAGTCGGGCAGGCCAGCGAGCGCGCGCCGGATCGCCTCCACCGCCAGCGGCATATCGTTGGCGATGGCAATGCGCAGGCTCATGCGGGCACTCCTATCAGGTCGGCCACTGCACGCAGCAGGCTTTGGTCATGGAAACTGCCCTTGGTGAGGTAGTAATCGGCACCGGCTTCCAAACCACGCTGCCGGTCCTCTTCGCGATCCTTGTAGGACACGATCAGCACCGGCAGCTGCTTGAGCTGGGCATCGCGGCGCACCAGGCGTGTCAGCTCGATACCGTCCAGGCGCGGCATGTCCACGTCGGTGAGCAGCAAGTCGAACTGGCCCGCACGCAGCATGTTCCAACCGTCCATGCCGTCCACCGCGGTGTTGACCTGGTAGCCGGCGGCCTCCAGCAACTGGCGCTGCAATTCCCGCACCGTGAGTGAATCGTCCACCACCAGCAGCCTCTGTCGTGCGCGCTGAGCTGCGGGGCCAGCGTCAGCCAACTGGCGCAATTCGCCCATGCGCAGACGCTTCTCGATCGAGCGCAGCAGATCGTCCACGTCCAGCACCAGCAGCACGGCGCCATCATCCGCCACCGCGGCCGCAGCCAGATCCTGCAGTTTTCCCAGCCGAGCATCCAGTGGCTGCAGCACCAGTTCGCATTCGCCCTCCAGTGCGTCGACGATCAGGCCATGCGGCTCAGCCGGGGTGCCAAGCACGACGATCGGCAACTCGGACGCGGCTGGCGCCGCGTCGCCACCCAGCAACTCGTTGGCCGCCAGCAGGCCGACGGCGCGGCCATTCAGCGAGACATGGCTGCGCCCCTCCAGCTGTGCAATCCGATCTGAGGCGACGCGCGCCGTGCACACCAAGCGGCTCAGTGGCAGCGCGTAAGCGGCCCCGCCTATACGCACGCGCAGTGCACGCAGCACCGACAACGCCAGCGGCAGCTGCAGCAGGAAGCGACATCCCGCCTTGGGTGTGCTGCTGACGCGCACATTGCCGCCAACGCGGCGCGCCAGCGACTGCACTGCATCCAGTCCCACGCCGCGCCCCGATACCTGACTGAGTTGCTCGCGCAGGCTGAAACCTGGCAGAAACAGGAACTCCAGCAGCTCCGGTTCAGACATGCTGCTGGCAAGGGCCTCGGTGCTGAGGCCGCGCCGCACGATGGACCGGCGCAGTGCGGCCAGGTCGATGCCTGCACCGTCATCGCTGACGCTGATGTGCAGAAGGCCGCCAACATGGCGCGCCTCCACCTGCACCAGACCCTCGGCGGCCTTGCCGCAAGCCAGGCGTTGCTCGGGAAGCTCGAGCCCATGGTCCAGAGCGTTGCCCAGCAGATGCGCCAGGGGGGCCTCCAACTGCTCAAGCAAATCGCGATCCACGCTGGTGTTGCTGCCCAGTATCTCGAGCCTGACCTGCTTGCCCAGCGAACGTGCCAACTCACGCACCATTCTTGGCAGGTTCTGCACCCCATCGGCAAAGGGGCGCATGCGGCAGTCCAGTGCCTGCTCGTACAGGCGGCGCGCCAGATCGCCGCTGCGCTGTTGCAGCGCCTGCTGCTCTTGCTGCTGGGCAGCCAGCGTCAGTGCGCTCTCGCTTAGTAGCTGCTGCATGCCCAGCAGGGCCCTTGTCAGCTCGGGCGAGGCCGGACCCTGGGTGCGCAGGCCCTGCGCCAGCTCGGCAAGGCCGCGTCCCAAAGCCTGCTGCTGCCGCTTGAGGCGCTGCAGCCCGGTGCCCAGCGAGCGCATGCGGCGTGCTTCGACCCGGGCCTCACCGGCCAGACTCAGCATCCGCCGCAGTTGCTCGGCGTTGACGCGCAGCACGCGCGCCTCGGCGGCAGCAGCGACCGTCGTAATCGGTTCGAGTTCGGGCAGCACCACGGTTCGATCGGGCGTGCCGCTGCCAGCCGCCTGCACGGCCTTTTGATAGGCCAGTGCCTGCGCATGATCGGCCTGGGCCCAGGCCGCCAGCGCCAGCTCGTCCAGCGCGCCGAGTGACTGCAGCAGATCAAGCCCGCGCAGCAGCAGATCGATCTCCGACTGGCCCAGCCGTCGCGTGCCGCCTTGTGCGGCTACTAACAGCTCCTCCATCTGGTGTGCAATCGTAACGCCGGCGTCCAGCCCTACGATGCGCGCCGCGCCCTTGAGCGAGTGTGCGGCACGCATGCAGGCGGCCAGCGGATCGGCCGCATCGGGCTGGCGTTCCAGCCGCAAGAGCCCCTCGGTGAGCACCTGGGCCTGGCTCTGCAATTCCATACGGAACAGCTCGAGCATGGAGTAGGCACCCAGCTCGCTCATGCCAGTGCCTCGTGCATGCGTGTCAGCAATATGGCCGGATCCAGCAGCCCTATGCTGATTTGGCGCCAGCTCAGCAGGCCCTGCGCGAAGGGTGCAGGACTATGGGCCAGATGGACCGGCAGGGCTTGCAGGTCGGCGTCGGCGTGGCGCAGCACGCCCAGCACCTCATCGACGCGGCAGGCCAGACGGCCCTGCTCGGCGTTCAGTATCAACAGCCTGGCAAGGCGCGCTGGCGCAACGGCTCCGGTCTGCAGCGTGAGCAGTCGCGCCAGGGCCAGGCACGGCAGCAGCTCGCCGCGCACATTGCACAAACCCTGCAGTGCACCATTGCGCCGGTGCGGCAAGGGGTGGATGTCGCGATCTTCCACCACCTCGGTAATGCAGTGCACTGGCAGAGCCAGGCATTCAGCCGCGATGCGAAAAGCCAGCACGGCACGCAACTGGTTGTTGGCCGGGCCGACGGCAGGCGCTGCCAGTTGAGCGCTTCTGTGCTCGCGATAGCCGCTGGGCGCAGGGCGTGCCAGGCGGGTATGCGCCGCATTGGCGTAGCTGGGGCAGTTGCGGCAGTGCACATGCACCGTCAGCTCCTTGCAGCTGCGGTCACCGGCAATGCCGATGCGTTGCCAGCAATATTCCATGGCAGCGCTCATGGTGCCGCCGCCCGGCGCGCCCGCAGCAGTTGTAGGCGCTGTTCGGCGCGCGCGGCTGCGGCATCACCGCGTGCGCGCAACTGCAGCACCAGCTGCGTCAGGGCTGGCTCATGCTCGGGGTTCAGGTAGAGCGCCTTGCGCAAGCAATCCAGGGCGGCATCTGCCTCGCCATCGGCGGCCGTGATCACGGCCAGCAATTGCCAGGCATCGGCATGGTTCGCCTGGGACTGCAGCAGGCGCTCGCAAAGCTGTCGCGCCAATGCCAGCTGACCGGCATTGGCGGCGGCGGTGGCGGCCTCCAGGCTTGCGGGCTGGGTTGGCAGGCTTGCTGCTGGCAATGTTGGCGCCGCTGCAAGCCTTGCTGCGGCAGGTGGCGGCCTCATGGTACGTGCCTGCGGCGTGGCCAGCACCACAGGTGGGGGCATGGCTTGGGGGTGCATGGCTGGCCGCGCTAAGGGCGCGTGCGGCCGGCTACGCTGAAAGGCAAACACGCCCGCCAACTCCCGGGTCTGGAAATGCTGGCGGGAGGGCAAGGCGGTTTCGGCAGGTGCGAGGAACAGCAGCCCATCCTCTTTCAACAGGGCGTGCAGGCGCTGCAACAGGCGCTGCTGCGCTTCGGGGCGAAGGTAGATCAGCAGATTGCGGCAGAACACCATGTCGTATGGCGGCTCGCCAGCGAGCAGCTGTGCGTCCAGCAAATTGCCATGCCGCCAACGCACTTGGCGGCGTATTTCGTCCTTGAGCCGCAGGCGTAACTGCTGCCTCGCCTGCGACGGCAGCGTTTCGAAGTGGCGGGCGCAGAATGCGGCGTCACAGCCGCGCAGGGCGTTGGGCCCGTATTCAGCCATTTGCGCACGCGCCAGGGCGGCCTGACTGATGTCAACGCCGTCGATGCTGAAGTCCTGCGCTGCCAGTCCGGCATCGAACAGCGCGATCGCCATGCTGTGCGGCTCTTCGCCAGCGGCACAGGGCAGGCTGGCCAGACGCAGCGGTGGGCCTGCGTGCCGGCGACGTTGCACGGCCAGGCGCCCGAGTGCGGCCAGTGCCTCGGGGTCGCGCATGAACCAGCTCTCCGCCACCACCGTCAGCTCCACCAGGGCCTGGAGTTCAAGCTCGCTGTGCTGCAACAGCTCCCAATACGCCCGGTGGTCGCTTGCGCCGCAGACACTCATGCGCTGCGTGACAAAACCTCGCAGGGTGGCCGAACTCATCACGCCAGCGTCCAGGCCCAGGCGCTGACGCAGCAGGGCTTCGGCCTGGGCCAGTGCCTTGTTCATGACAGGGCCGGCGCTGCAAACAGGCTGTCCAGCATTGCTTCGGGCAGCAGCCCTTGCAAGCTGACGCGCTGTACCAGTTCGCCCCCGGGCAGGCTGGCCAGCTCGCCCAGCCATGGCGCGCCGCGCAACTGGGCGGCACCGAACGCACCATCTTCCAGGCGCAGGGTGTCGGTGGCCTGCTCCACCAGCAAAGCCAGCCGGCGTGATGGCGGGCCCAGCTGCACCAGCAGCATGCGCGTGCTCAGCAACTCTGCCGCCGGGCGCCCCAGCGCCAGCATGCACAGATCCAGCACCGGCACCGACCGCCCGCGCAGATTGCAAAGGCCGGCGACGGGTGCCGGCGCATCGGGCCAGGCCCTCAGTAGCAGCATGGGCAGGACTTCCAGCACCTGGCATGCCGCCAGCACATAGCGGTCGGGGCCGAGTCTGAAGCTCAGGTACAGCATGGTCGGACGGACGGCGCGGGCCTGTTTCAGGCATGTAACTTGAAGCGCGACACGCCGTTGCGCAACCCCTGCGCGACACCGTCCAGGCTCTGTATCGCCTGCTCGGACTGCGAGAGTGCTTGCACCGTCTGACGCGCCGCCTCGCCCAGTTGGGTCAGGGCCTGGCTGATCTGGCCTGCGCCGTCCGTTTGAGTCTGCATGCCATTGTTGACACTGTCAAAACGCGGCGCCAGCGCCTGTGCCTGCTGGATGATTTCGCCCAGCTGGGCGCTCACATGTGCGGCCTCTTGGGTTCCGCGGCGCACCTCGTCGGCGAACTTGTCCATGCCCATCACGCTGGCGGACACCGCCGACTGGATCTCCTTGACCATCTGCTCGATGTCCTCGCTGGCAATCGCGCTCTGATCCGCCAGGCGGCGCACCTCGGTGGCGACCACCGCGAAACCGCGTCCGAACTCGCCCGCTTTCTCGGCCTCGATCGCCGCATTGAGGGAGAGCAAATTGGTCTGATCGGCCACCTTGGTGATGGTCGTGACGACCATGCCGATATTGGCGGCGCGTTCATTCAGCACCGTTAGCCGGGCATTGATGGCCTCGGTGGCGTTCATCACACCATGCATGCTGGCCTCCATGCGCGCCAGGCTGGCATGTCCTCCGCCGGCGAGTGCGGCGCTCTGCTCGGCCGCGTGCGCCAGCTCCTTGACGGTCTGCAGCAGGCCATGCGCGGTGTTGGCGATTTGATTCGAGGTAGCAGCGATTTCGCTGGTGGTGGCAGCCACTTCAACGGCGGTGGCCTGTTGTTGGCGCGTTGTGGCGGCAATCTCAACAATCGAGCTGCCGACATGCATGCTGGACTGCTGGATTTGCCCGACCAGGGCTGCCAGCTCGTCGCTCATGCGATTGAAGCCCTTGGCGAGCGTGCCGAACTCATCGCTGCGGTTGGCCGCAAGGCGCTGGCTGAAATCACCCTGGCGAATCGCGTCCAGCGCCAGCAGGACTTCCTGCATCGGCCGGCTGATGGCACTGAGCAGCCACCAGCCCATCAGCAGCGCAGCGCCGGCGCTGATGAGGGCCACCATGCCGATTTCCTGCTGCGTGTTGGCCACCTGCTCGCGGATCTGGCCCATGCTGCGCTTGGCCTCGCGGTCATTAAGGTCCAGCAATGCCTTGAGCTGCTGGTACAGGGCGTTCTGGGCATGTTCCTGCTCCGTCACGATGGCTGCGACGGCAGCATCGCCCGCCTTGTCGGTGAGTAGCTTGCTCAGGGTGTTGTTGAGCTCCTGGACCTTCTGACCGGTGTCCTGGACAGCAGCGAACACCCGCCGATCTTCTTCCAGGGTGATGGTCTTGGCGTAAGCCTCGCTCACCTGCTGGCGTTCCTGCCTGAGCGCGCTCAGACGCTCCTGCAGATTGCGGCGTTCTTCGCCACTCTTGGCGACTCGCATCTGCAGGCTCAGCACCTGCTCCTCGCGCCAGCGTGCACGCAGTGCGGCACCTTGACGTAGGCCGGCAATGGAATCCTTCTCGACCTTGGCGGTCTCCGCCGAAACCTGCAGCAGATGCCAATGCGTCAGGCCGCCCAGCAGGGCAATCAGCGCCAGCAGGAAACCGAAACTCGCGGCGATGCGCAGGCGCAGGGTCCAGGTTCTCATTCGGCAACTCCCTTTTGATGAGGGGAGTTTAGCGGCGAGCTGGCCCGGCCAAGGGTGCGAAACGGGAGAACTAGCCCTGCTGTTTCTCCCCGCCAACGTTCTTCAAACCGCCAGCAACTCCACCTCGAACAGCAGCGTGGCATTGGGCGGGATCACGCCGCCGGCGCCGCGCGCGCCATAGCCCAGCTCGGCCGGGATCACCAGCATGCGGGTACCGCCCACCTTCATGCCCTGCACGCCCTCGTCCCAGCCACGGATCACCTGGCCCTGGTCCAGATGGAAGCGGAAGGGATCGCCGCGGTCCTTGCTGGAATCGAACTTCTTGCCGCGCAGGCCGTTCTTGTAGAGCCAGCCGGTGTAGTGCACGGTGACGCGCTGGCCGGACTTGGCCTCGGCGCCTTCGCCCAGGGTCACGTCCTGGAACTGCAGGCCGGAGGCGGTGCTTTGCAGCTCCAGGCTGAGCTCGGTGTCGCCGCCCGCGAGGGCCAGCAGTTCCACCTCGAACATCAGCGTGGCATTGGGCGGAATCACGCCGCCGGCGCCGCGCGCGCCATAGCCCAGCTCGGGCGGGATCACCAGCACGCGCGTGCCGCCGATCTTCATGCCCTGCACGCCCTCGTCCCAGCCGCGTATCACCATGCCGCCGTCCAGCTCGAACTGGAAGGGGTCCTTGCGGTCCTTGCTGGAATCAAACTTGGCACCCTTGATGCCGTCCTTGTAGAGCCAGCCGGTGTAGTGCACGGTGACGTCCTGGCCGGGCTTGGCTTCGGCGCCGCTGCCGGTCACGGTGTCTTCGTATTGCAGGCCGCTGGGGGTGGTGTTCATGTCATGTCCTTTGCTGCGGAGGCCGGCATCATGCCATCAAACCGGCCCTACTTGGCGGTAAGGCCAGGCGGCCACGCCTTCGGCCAGGGCCTCGGACAGGCTGGCGGCCTGCAGTTGCAGGCCCAGCGGCAGGGCGGCGGCCTTGAGCGCGCGCAGCGGGTCGCTCAGGTCTGCGGGCAGGGCGCCATTCTGCTTGGAGAGCTTCTCGCCGTTCGCGCCCAGCAGCAGCGGGGTGTGCAGGTAGGCGGGCCGCGGGTAGCCCAGCAGTTGCTGCAGGCGGATCTGACGCGGCGTGTTGTCGGCCAGGTCCTCGCCGCGCACCACATGGCTGACGCCTTGCTCGGCGTCGTCCACCACCACCGCGAGCTGGTAGGCCCAGAGGCCGTCGGCGCGCTTGAGCACGAAATCGCCCACGCTATGGGTCAGGTCTTGCCTTTGCGCGCCCATGCGGCGGTCCTGCCAGGCTATCAGCAGTGCGCTGTCATCGTCGCCGAGGCCGGCGCTGCTGCGCAGCCGCCAGGCGCGCGGCGCGCGGCCCTGGGTGCCAGCGCGGCAGGTGCCGGGGTAGACCAGCTCGGCATGGCGCGGCCGGCCCAGGCTGGCCGCGGCGATGTCCTTGCGCGAGCAGGCGCAGCCATAGACCCAGCCCGCCGCCTCCAGCCTGGCCAGGGCCCGCGCATACAGCGCGCCGCGCTGCGATTGCCAGACCGGCGCCGCATCGGGCAGCAGGCCCAGGCGGGCCAGCTGGGCGAGGATCTGTTGGTCGGCGCCAGGCACGCAGCGTGGCAGGTCGACGTCCTCGATGCGCACCAGCCAGCGCCCGCCATGGGCGCGCGCGTCCAGCCAGCTGGCCAGCGCCGCCACCAGCGAGCCGGCATGCAAGAGGCCGGTGGGCGAGGGCGCGAAACGTCCCACGTAGCGTCCCACGTAGCTTCCCACATAGCGTCCCACATAGTGGAGGCTCACAGCAGCAGGCCCTCATGCTGCTCCAGCAAGGCGCGGCGCGTGGTGTCGCCCTGCAGCTGCTGCAGCCACCAGGCCAGGGCCTTGGGCGGTGGCTGACCGCCCGACCCGGCCTGGCGCCAGGCATAGTGCAGCGGGAATAGGCGGCGCTGCTGGTAGGTGCGCTTGTGCACCAGCCGGCCGGCCTCGATATGGCGGCGCACCATGGGTGCGGGCAGGGCGCCGCAGCCCAGGCCGCGCAGCATCGCCTCCAGCTTGGCGACCATCGAGGGCATGGTCAGCACCTCCTGACCGGGCATCACGCCCACCGTGATGGGCTCCATGCTGCGGGCGGTGTCGGCCACGGTGACGATGCGGTGCTCGGCCATGGTGGCAGCCGAGAGGGGTTCGGGCAGATTCGCCAATGGGTGATGCGGCGCGACGCAGAACATCATCTCCATCTCACCCAGCGGAGCACTCACCACCGCGCTGCCGGGCGCCTGGGCCGAGGTGCCGATGGCCAGGTCGGCCTGGCCTGACATCAGCGCCTCCCAGGTGCCGGCCATCACCTCCACGCGCAGCTTGAGCCGCGTGGGCGGCGCGCCGCCCCCGGGCAGGCGCTGGGCATAAAAGGCCTCCATCAGGTCGAACAGGGCGCGGCGGGCAATCGCATCGTCGATCGCGATGGTGAGCTCGCTTTCCCAGCCGGTGGCGATGCGGCGCACGCGATTCGCCACCGCGTCCATTTCCTGCAGCAGGCGGCGGCCCTCGCTGAGCAACTCCTGGCCGGCCGCGGTGAGCTGGGCCTGGCGCGAGCTGCGGTCGAACAGCAGCACGTCCAGCGCTTCTTCCAGCTGGCGCACGCTATACGTCAGGGCCGAGGGCACCTTGCCGATTTCGCGCGCGGCGGCGGCAAAGCTGCCGGTGCGGGCGATGCTGTCCATCATGGCGAGGGCTTCGGGGGTGAGGACGCGGCGTTTGTCTGACTGGGCCATGGTTTCATCTTATTTGAACGCTGGCTTCAAGGCCGTACCGTGCTGCCGCATGACTGCCACTCCTACAGTGGGGGCCAGGAGATCACCCAGCATGATTGAACTGATCAGGTCTTGCGAACGCGGCCATGCCGACCACGGCTGGCTGAAGAGCCATCACAGCTTCTCGTTCGCCGATTACCACGACCCGCGCCGCATGGGCTTCGGTGCGCTGCGCGTCATCAACGAGGACCGCATCGCCCCGGGCACCGGCTTTGGCACGCATGGCCATCGCGATATGGAGATCATCAGCTATGTGCTGGCCGGCGAGCTGGCGCACCGCGACAGCACCGACGCCGCCCGCACCGGCGTGCTGCGAGCCGGCGATGTGCAGCGCATGAGCGCCGGCAGCGGCGTGATGCACAGCGAGTTCAATCATGCCAGCGACAGCGCCACGCATTTCCTGCAGATCTGGATACAGCCCGATGTGCGCGGCGTGGCGCCCAGCTACGAGCAGATCCATGTGCCGGCCGAGCAAAAGCGTGGCCGCCTGCGGCTGCTGGCCTCGCCAGACGGGGATGAAGGCTCGCTGCACATGCATGCCGACGCCAGGCTCTATGCCGGCCTGTTTGATGGCAGCGAGGCCGCGCAGCTGAGCTTGAACGCCGCGTGCCTGGCCTATGTGCACCTGGTGCGCGGCGAGCTGACGGTGAACGGCCAGGCCCTGAAGGCCGGTGATGCGCTGCAGCTCAGCGCCGAAACGCAGCTCAGCCTGGGGCAGGGGCGGGACGCTGAGGTGCTGGTGTTCGAGCTCGCCGTGTAGGCGGCTGGGCGGGTCTGTTGTTAGGCCGCTGTTCAGAACGCTGGTGTTGACGTGACTAAGCGCCAAAGCGCGGGTGCCAGTGGAAAGAGCACGAAGATCGAGACGATGAAGCCTACGCAGAGCGTGATCGCCAAGAAGCCGTAGATCGCGTGCGCCCGCGCCTGCCGCTTGGCCGCCGTACCACGCAGCACAGCGGTCTTGACGAGTACAAGGTAGCCGACCGGCGGAAACACGGCAGCACGTCTGATGCGCGCGGACATCACCCAGAACCAAGCGGCAAGGGCCACACTGCAAACCAGGACTATCGCCAATACGCAGGCAACCACGAGGGCGAATCGCTGCTCTTGCAGGCTGGTGGTGGCAGCGCTGGCGATCCATGAACGAGCGGTCGGAAAGGCCCAGCGTTGCGACAAGTACTCGATGGCAATGGGCAGGGCGAGCAGGATTGCGAGAACCAGGAAGTCGATCTTGCCAGGCCGAACATGTTCAACCGGTGTGGAGGGCGGTGTTGCGGCTTTCACAATGGCTTTCCACTTGCTTGTGGTCGCGGATCAATGCAGCGAGCAGCTTGTTGTCTCGATGTGCGGGCGCTGGCCATCGCAGTCACGGGGCGCCGACGCAGCGGCCTTAGCCCGGCAGCGAGACCGCGTCCAGCAGCTCGCTCTCGATCTGCAGCTGCAGCTTGTTCTGCTGCAGCGCGGCGCCGTCCACCAAAAAGGTGTCCTCCACGCGTTCGCCCAGGGTGGAGATCTTGGCGAGCTGCAGATTGATGTGGTGGCGCGCCAGCACGCGCGCGATCGCGTAGAGCAGGCCGGCGCGGTCGCTGCTGCTGATCGAGAGCAGCCAATGTTGGGCGCGCTCGTCGGGACGTAGCGTCACGCGCGGGGTGAAGGGGAAGGACTTGACGCGACGCGACAGGCGCCCGCGGCGCGGCTCGGGCAGCGGGCCGGTGGCCGCCAGCGCCTGCGCCAGCTTGGACTCGACCAGCGAGACCAGATCACGGTGGTGCAGCTCCTGGTCCGGCGAGATGATTTGAAAAGTGTCGAGCGCAAAGCCCTGGCGCGTGGTGTGGACCTTGGCATCCAGGATGTTGAAACCGGCGCTGTCGAAATAGCCGCAGATGCGTGCAAACAAGTCCTGCTGGTCGGGCGCATAGACCAGCACCTGCAGGCCTTCGCCCACCGGCGAGGGGCGCGCGCGCACGATCGGCACGCTGCTGTGCACATGGCGCCATAGCGAGCGCGCATGCCAGGCCAGGTCGCTGGCATCGTGGCGGGCGAAGTAGCTGACCGTGAGCGTTTCCCACAAGGGTCCCTCGGTGCCCGGCAGCATGGAACGCAGGGCCAGGTCTTGCCTGGCCTCCTGCTTGCGCGCCTCGATCTCGACGTCCATGCTCACGCGCGCGCCGCCCAGCGCGCGCAGGCTCAGGCGGTAGAGGTCTTCCAGCAGCTTGCCCTTCCAGGCGTTCCAGACCTTGGGGCTGGTGCCGCGGATGTCGGCCACGGTCAGCAGATAGAGCGCGGTGAGGTGGCGCGCGTCGCCCATCTTGCCGGCGAAGGCCTCGATCACTTCGGGGGCGGAGAGATCCTCCTTCTGCGCCACGCGCGACAGCGTCAGGTGATGCTGCACCAGGAACTGCACCAGCTCGGCATCCGCCTTGGCCAGGCCATGCTCGCGGCAGAAGCGCCGCACCTCGCGTGCGCCCAGCTCGGAGTGGTCGCCGCCGCGGCCCTTGGCAACGTCGTGGAAGATCGCGGCGATATAGAGCAGCCAGGGCTTCTCGAACTGGGCCGCCAGCTGCGAGCAAAAGGCGTACTCATGCGCATGCTCGGGGATGAAGAAGCGCCGCACATTGCGCAGCACCATCAGGATGTGCTGGTCCACCGTGTAGACGTGGAACAGGTCGTGCTGCATCTGGCCGACGATGCGGCGGAACACCCACAGATAGCGCCCCAGCACCGAGGTCTGGTTCATGAGCCGGAAGGCGTGCGTCTGGCCCTCGGGCTGCTGCAGGATGCGCAAAAAGGTGGCGCGGTTCACCGGGTCGCGCCGGAAGGCGCTGTTCATCAGCTCGCGCGCGTTGTAGAGCGCACGCAGGGTGCGTGCCGACAGGCCGTTGATGCCGGGCGTGGCCTGGTAGACCACAAAGGTCTCCAGGATGGCATGGGGGTCGCGCTCGTAGAGGTCGTCGCTGGCCACCTCCAGCATGCCGGCGCGGTCCAGAAAGCGCGCGTCGATGCGGCGCATCGGCGCGTTCTGCGAGCCGTTCACCTGCTCTTCCAGGTTCAGCAAGAGGATCTGGTTGAGCTGGCTCACCGCCTTGGCGGCCCAGTAGTAGCGCCGCATCAGCACCTCGGAGGCGCGCTGGGCACGGCTGGCCTGGTAGCCGAAGCTCTCGGCCACGGCGTTCTGCAGGTCGAACACCAGGCGGTCCTCGCGCCGGCCCGCCACCACATGCAGGCGCGCGCGTATCAGCTTGAGCACGCCCTCGTTGCGTTGCAGCTGGCGGCTCTCGAAGGGCGTGATCAGGCCCTTGGCGGCCAGCTGGGTCCAGGTCTTGCCCAGGCCGGCGGCACGCGCGATCCAGATCAGCAATTGCAGGTCGCGCAGCCCGCCCGGGCTTTCCTTGCAGTTGGGCTCCAGCGCGTAGGGGGTCTCGTCGTACTTGGTGTGGCGCTGGCGCATCTCCAGCACCTTGGCGCGCAGAAAGGCGCGGGCGTCCATGGCCGCCGCGATGCGCTGCTCGAACTGCTTGAACAGCGGCTTGGCACCGGCCAGTAGGCGCGCTTCCAGCAGCGCGGTCTGCACCGTCACGTCGCCGGCGGCCTCGCTGACGCAATCGTCCACCGTGCGCACCGAGGAGCCAATCTCCAGGCCGATGTCCCAGCAGGCGGTGATGAAGGCCTCGATGCTGGCCTTCAGCGGCCCCGGCTGGTAGGGCTCCAGCCCCTCGGGCAGCAGCAGCAGCACGTCGACATCGGAGTAGGGAAACAGCTCGCCGCGGCCATAGCCGCCCACCGCGGCAAGCGCCGCGCCCGCGGGCAGGCCGGCCTGGCGCCACAGGGTCTGCAGGGTGGCGTCGACATGGCGCGCCAGTTTGCGCATCAGGCCGGCGGCGGCCCCCACGGTGGGCTCGGCGTCGCGGAAGGCCTGCAGCAGGCCGGTCTTGCCGGTCTTGAAGTGCTGCCTGAGTTCGGCAATGCCTATTTCAGGCATGACGCTCATGGGTGTCAGCCGGTGATGAAGGCGGGCGGCGGCGGGCTGCCGGCCGAGAGCGTCATGACCTCGTAGCCGGTCTCGGTCACCACCAGGGTGTGCTCCCATTGCGCGGACAGTGAGCGGTCCTTGGTGACGATGGTCCAGCCATCGCCCATCTCGCGGATCTCGCGGCGGCCGGCGTTGATCATGGGCTCGATGGTGAACACCATGCCGGGCACCAGTTCCTCCAGCGTGCCGGGGCGGCCATAGTGCAGCACCTGCGGCTCTTCATGGAACTTCTGGCCTATGCCATGGCCGCAGAACTCGCGCACGATGGCAAAGCCGGCGTTCTCGGCAAAGGTCTGGATGGCATGGCCGATATCGCCCAGGCGCGCGCCCGGCTTGACCTTGGCAATGCCGCGCCACATCGCCTCGTAGGTGAAGGCGCACAGGCGCTTGGCGGCGATCGAGCCCTCGCCGACGATGAACATGCGGCTGGTGTCGCCATGCCAGCCGTCCTTGATGACGGTGACGTCGATATTGACGATGTCGCCGTTCTTCAGCGGCCGGTCGTTCGGGATGCCATGGCAGACCTGATGGTTGATCGAGGTGCAGATGGACTTGGGGTAGGGCGTGTAGCCCGGTGGGCAGTAGTTCAGCGGCGCCGGAATGCCCTGCTGGACGTTCACGATGTGATCGTAGGCGAGGCGGTCGAGTTGGTCGGTGGTGATGCCGGGCTTCACATGGGGGGTGAGCATGTCCAGCACTTCGGAGGCCAGGCGGCCCGCCACGCGCATCGCGGCGATATCCGCCGCGGACTTGAGGGTGATCGTCATAGCCCGAATCTTAATCGGCCCAGCTCACCACCCCCGTCCAGGCGGTGGCCAAGACCACGATGCCAAAAGCGATGCGGTACCAGGCAAAGGGCACGAAGGTATGGCTGGAGATGTAGCGCAAGAGCCAGCGCACGCAGATCCAGGCGCTCACGAAGGACAGCAGCAGGCCCACGCCGAACAGCGGCAGGTCGGCCATGCTCAGCAGGGCGCGTTCCTTGTAGAGGCTGTAGACGCCCGCACCGATCAGGGTGGGCATGGCGAGGAAGAAGGAGTAGTCGGTGGCGGCCTTGCGCGACAGGCCCAAGAGCATGCCGCCGATGATGGTGGCGCCCGAGCGGCTGGTGCCGGGGATCATGGCCAGGCATTGCACCAGGCCCACCTTGAGTGCGTCCAGCGGGCCCATGCCGTCCACCTCATGGATACGCACCGCAGCCTGCGGCCGCTTCTCGGCCCACAGAATGATGAAGCCGCCCAGGATGAAGGTGCTGGCCACCACCGTGGGCGTGAACAGATGCGCCTTGATGGCCTTGCCGAACAAGAGGCCCAGCACCACCGCGGGCAGGAAGCCGATCGCCACGTTCAGCACGAAGCGGCGCGCGCGCACATCGTGCCCCAAGCCGGCGGCGGTAGCGGCCAGGCGCTGCCAGTAGACCAGGATGACGGCAAAGATCGCGCCGGTCTGGATGGCGATGTCGAAGACCTTGCTCTTGGCGTCGCTGAAGCCCAGCAGCGAGCCGGTCAGTATCAGGTGTCCGGTGGACGAGATCGGCAGGAATTCGGTCAGGCCCTCGACGATCCCCATGATCGCGGCCTTGAACAACAGCATGGCGTCCACGCGCACTCCAGATTGAGAAGCAGGGGCGCGATGATAGCCGGGGCAATGGAGGTGGCCGCCGTCTGGCGTCAGTCTTGACCCGCCGGAACGCGCCGCCTACATTACTGACCGGTCAGTCAGTATGAGCCCATGGCCAGTTCCAGCCCCTCGCCCCGTCAGCGCCGCAAGCAAGCCCGCCCGCAGGAACTGCTGGATGCGGCACTGAGCCTGTTCGTCGAGAAGGGCTACGCGGCCACGCGTTCGGAGGAGGTGGCGGCGCGTGCCGGCGTGTCCAAGGGCACGCTCTACCTCTACTACCCGTCCAAGCAAGAGCTGTTCAAGGCGATGGTGCGCGCCAGCCTGGCCTCGCCGATCGCCGAGAGCATGGCCGTGGCGGCGCAGTACCGTGGCAGCATGGCCAGCCTGTTGCGCACCCTGATGGCGGATTGGTGGGCGCGCATCGGCATGAGCCCGGCCGGCGGCATCACCAAGATCATGATGGCCGAGGCGCGCAACTTCCCCGAGTTGGCGCAGTTCTATGTCGACGAGGTGATACGGCCCACCCAGGAATTGCTGGCCGGCCTGCTGGCCAAGGGCGTGGCCAGCGGCGAATTCCGTCCGGTGCCGGTCGAGCACGCGGTGCATGTGCTGATCGCGCCGATGCTGCATCTCGTGTTACACCAGCACTCCTTTGGCGCCTGTGCCCTGCATGGCCCGCCGCTGGATGCCAAGGCGGTGCTGGAGGTGCAGCTGGACCTGGTGTTGCGCGGCCTGCTGGCGTCGCCGCGCTGATGCCAATCGATCAAAACAATCCCGCGGAGACGAACGCATGAAGAGCAAGCTTGGGTGGAAGATTGCTGTGCCGTTGCTGGCCCTGCTCATCGTGGGCGGCCTGGCTGCCAGCTATCTCAAGGGCAAGCGTGCCGCGCAGGCCGTGGCGCCCAAGTCCGCCACGGTGCTTGAGCTGGGCGCGCTGGATGTCGTCACCCTGCAGCCGCAGCGTTTCGCGCGCGGCCTGGCGATCTCGGGCAGCCTGCGCGCGGTGGACCAGGCGCTGCTGAAGGCCAAGGTGGCCGCCGAGCTGAAGAGCCTGACGGTGCGTGAGGGCGATGCGGTGCGCGCCGGCCAATTGCTGGGCCAGCTCGACGCCACCGAATTCGAATGGCGCCTGCGCCAGGCCGAGCAGAGCGCGCTGGCCGCCAAGGCCCAGCTGGACATCGCCAGCCGCAGTGCCTCCAACAACCGCGCCCTGGTGGGGCAGGGCTTCATCTCCTCGACGGCGCTGGAGGCGGCGCAGTCCAGCGAGGCCAATGCCAAGGCCAATCTGCTGGCGGCCGAGGCGGCCGTGGAGCTGGCACGCAAGGCGCTGGCGGACACCAGGCTGCTGGCGCCGATTGCGGGCCAGGTCTCGCAACGCCTGGCCCAGCCGGGCGAGCGCGTGGCGGTGGACGGCCGCATCCTGGAAATCGTCGACCTCGCGCGGCTGGAACTTGAGGCGGCGCTGCCGGCCGAGCAGGCCACCGGCCTCAAGGTCGGCGCGCCGGCCTCGCTGCAGGTGGAGGGCCTGGCCGCGCCGGTGCAGGCCCAGGTGGTGCGCATCAGCCCGAGCGCCCAGGCGGGCTCGCGCGCGGTGCTGGCCTATCTGCGCTTGGCCGGCCAGCCGGGCCTGCGCCACGGCATGTTCGCGCGTGGCCGCCTGGTGCTGGAAGAACGCGAGGCGCTGGCCCTGCCGACGGCGGCGGTGCGGATGGACCGTGCCCAGCCCTATGTGCTGCTGGCCGACGCCGGAAAGGTGCGCGCACAGCCGGTGCAACTGGGGGCTGCCGGCGAGCTGGACGGTGGCGTGCCGGCGCTGGAGCTGCGCGGCGGCCTGGCGGCCGGTGCCCAGGTGCTGACGGCCGCGGCCGGCCCTATCGCCGAGGGCAGCCTAGTGCGCGTGGCGCCCACGGCCAACTCTGCCGCCAGCGGCGCGGCGCGCTGAGCGCGGGACCCGACCATGTGGTTCACCCGCATCTCCATCCAGAACCCGGTGATGGCCGTGATGGTCATGCTCGCCTTCGTGGTGCTGGGCCTGTTCAGCTACCAGCGCCTGGCAGTCGACCAGTTCCCGAATATCGACCTGCCCACCGTGGTGGTGGCGATGGACTATCCCGGCGCCTCGCCCGAGATCGTCGAGGCCGAGGTCACCAAGAAGATCGAGGAGGCCGTCAACACGGTGGCCGGCATCAGCTCGCTGTACTCGCGCTCCTACGAGGGCACGGCGGTGGTGATCATCGAGTTCAACCTCGATATCGACGGCCGCAAGGCCGCCGAGGACGTGCGCGAGAAGGTGGCGCTGATACGCCCGCTGCTGCGCGACGAGGTCAAGGAGCCACGCATCTCGCGCTTTGATCCGCAGAGCGCACCGGTGTTCAACGTGGCCCTGTTGTCCGAGGACGGCAAGACCAGCACCCAGGACCTCACCACCTGGGCCACCCAGGTGCTGCAAAAACGCCTGGAGAACGTGCGCGGCGTGGGCTCGGTGCAGGTGGTGGGTGGCCTGCAGCGCCAGATCCAGCTCTTCCTCAAGCCCCAGGCCATGGAGGCGCTGGGCGTGGGCGTGGACCAGGTGCTGGCCGCGGTGCGCAGCGAGAACCAGGAACTGCCGATGGGCAATCTGCGCTCGCGCGAGCAGGAACGCGTGGTGCAGATCAATGCGCGGCTCAAGCGCCCCGAGGACTTCCGCGACATCGTGGTGGCGCGCAAGGCGGGCACCTCGGGTGTGGTGCCGATCAAGCTCTGGCAGGTGGCCGAGGTGGTGGACGGGCCGCAGGAGGTCGAGAGCCTGGCGCTCTACAACGGCCAGCGCACTGTGCTGCTGTCGGTGCAGAAGAGCCAGGGCGAGAACACCATCGCGGTGGTCGACGGGCTGATGGCGGCGCTCAAGGACGCGCAAGGCCTGACCCCCAAGGGCGTGAGGCTGGAGGTGAACCGCGACAACTCGCGCGCGGTGCGCGTCTCGGTGGCCAACGTCAAGCGCACCCTGTTCGAGGGCGCGGCGCTGACGGTGCTGATCGTGTTCCTGTTCCTGAACAGCTGGCGCTCCACCGTCATCACCGGCCTGACCCTGCCGATCGCGCTGATCGGCACCTTTTTGTTCATGTACCTGTTCGGCTTCACCATCAACAACATCACCATGATGGCGCTCTCGCTGTGCGTGGGCCTGTTGATCGACGATGCCATCGTGGTGCGCGAGAACATCGTGCGCCATGTGGCGATGGGGGTGAGCCCGCGCCAGGCGGCGTTGGACGGGACGGAGGAGATCGGCCTGGCGGTGCTGGCCACCACGCTGTCCATCGTCGCGGTGTTCCTGCCCATCGGCTTCATGGGCGGCATCGTCGGCAAGTTCTTCCACGAGTTCGGCATCACCATCGTCGCCGCGGTGCTGATCTCGATGTTCGTGAGCTTCACGCTGGACCCGATGCTGTCCAGCGTCTGGCACGATCCCCATGCCGGTCATTCCGGCCATGGCGCGCCCGAGGAAGGGCCGCTGAGCCTGTACGACCGCACGGTGGGACGCGTCACCGGGCAGTTTGACCGGCTGACGCTGTGGCTCTCGGACGTCTACCAGCTGATCCTGGCCTGGTCGCTGCGCCACAAGGGCAAGACCCTGCTGATCGCGCTCTCGACCCTGCTGCTGAGCTTTGTGCTGCTGGGCGGGGTGGGCAAGGAGTTCGTGCCCAAGGCCGACCTCTCCGAGACCCAGGTGAACTTCTACACCCCGGTGGGCTCATCGCTGGAGGTGACCGAGGCACGCGCCAAGCAGATCGACGCGCTGCTGCGCGCCATGCCCGAGGTGCGCTACACCGTCACCACCATCAACAGCGGCTTTGCCGCCGGCAAGATTTACGGCTCCATCTACGTGCGCCTGGTGGATCGCAAGGACAGGCAGCGCAGCGTGGCCGATCTCGCCACGCCGCTGCGCGAGAAGCTCGCCGCCATTCCGGGCATCACCGTCACCAATATCGGCCAGACCGATCTGGGCGGCGGCAAGAGCCTGCAGTTCTCGATCCAGGGCTCGGACCTGAAGGAACTGGAGCGCATCGCCAAGCGCGTTACCGAGAAGCTGCGCCAGGTGCCCGGCCTGGTGGACCTGGACAGCACGCTCAAGCCCAACAAGCCCACCGTCTCGGTGGAGGTGAGGCGCGACGCCGCCGCCGATGTGGGCCTGAACGTGAACGCGCTGGCGAGTTCGCTGCGCACCCTGGTGGCCGGCACCACGGTGGGCAACTGGCGCGCCCCGGACGGCGAGAACTACGACGTCATCGTGCGCCTGCCGCCCCAGCAGCGCGACAGCCTGGCCGATCTGCAAGACCTACCCCTCAATGTGGCGGCCGCCAGCGACGGCTCGGCGCGCGTGGTGCGGCTGGCCCAGGTGGCCGACATCCTGCCCTCCACCGGACCCAACCAGATCAACCGGCGCGACATGAACCGCGAGATCACCATCGACGGCAATGCCCTGGGGCGCAGTTCGGGCGAGGTTTCGGCCGACATCCAGAAGATCCTGCAGGAAAGCGACTTCCCGCCCGGCTACCGCTATGCCTTCGGCGGCTCGACCAAGAACATGAACGAGAGCTTCCAGTACGCGGTGGGCGCGCTGAGCCTGGCCATCATCTTCATCTACATGATTCTGGCCAGCCAGTTCAAGAGCTTCCTGCAGCCGCTGGCGCTGATGAGTTCGCTGCCGCTGACCCTGATCGGCGTGATCCTGGCGCTGCTGCTGTTCCGCTCCACGCTGAATATGTTCAGCGTCATCGGCATCGTCATGCTGATGGGCCTGGTGACCAAGAACGCCATCCTGCTGATCGACTTCGCGATCCGCTCGCGCGAGGGCGAGCATGGCCATGGCGTGGATGCCGAGCCGATGAGCCGCGATGCCGCGCTGCTGCACGCCGCGCGGGTGCGGCTGCGCCCCATCCTGATGACGACGCTGGCGATGGTGTTCGGCATGGTGCCGCTGGCCTTTGCGCTCTCGGAGGGCTCGGAGCAGCGCGCGCCGATGGGGCAGGCGGTGATCGGCGGTGTCATCACCTCATCGCTGCTGACCCTGGTGGTGGTGCCGGTGATCTACTGCTACCTGGACGATCTGTCGCAGTGGGCCAGGCGCAAATGGTCGCGCGGCATGACCGATGGCAATAGCGCAGCGCGCGCCGGGAAATAGAATCGCGCCGGAAGATTTGAGCCAAGGATGAGCATGAACTACGAACAAGCCCGCTTCAACATGATCGAACAGCAGATCCGGCCCTGGAATGTGCTGGACCAGGATGTGCTGGATTTGCTGGCCGCGGTGAAGCGCGAGGACTTTGTGCCCGCTGCCTGCCGCGCCATGGCCTTCTCCGACACCGAGCTGCCGCTGGGCGAGGGCCGCTTCACGCTGGCCCCGCGCGTGGAAGCGCGCCTGCTGCAGGAGCTGAAGGTGGCGCGGCATGAGAAGGTGCTGGAGGTCGGCACCGGCAGCGGTTTTGTCGCTGCCCTGCTGGGGCACCGCGCGGCACGCGTGGTGACGCTGGAGTCCAACCCCGCGCTGGCGCGTCAGGCGGCCGAGAACCTGCGCCGCGCCGGCCTCAGCAATGTCACGGTGCGCGAAGCGGCCGGCGCCCAAGGCCTGGTCGGCGAGGCGCCGTTCGACGCCATCCTGCTGTCGGGTTCGGTGGCCGAGGTGCGCGCGGCCCTGCTGGCGCAGCTGAAGCTGGGCGGGCGCCTGCTCGCCATCGTGGGCGAGGAACCGGTGATGCGCGCCACCCTCACTACCCGGGTGGGCGAGCAGGAGTACAAGAGCGTCGAACTGTTCGACACCGTAGCGCCGCGCCTGCCGGGCTTCGAAGCGGCCTCGGCCTTTGTGTTTTGATGGCGCCGGCGCGGCCCATCGTTGCCAATCGCCATCACGGCCTGCGAAGTCTGCAAGTCGTCGCATTTCTTAAGCCTTCGGGCCTGGATAGAGTCTATAAACTCGCCGGCGGCATCAAGGCCGGGTCTTGCGAGCAAGACCGCTGGATGCCTAGACATTGATACGAAGAACCCGCCCCGCCAGGGGATCCAACTATGCTGCAAGGAAGCGTCATGCCTGCTGACCGTGACAACAAGTCGAACAAGGCGCGCACCGCAATGCGCCTGAGCACCCTCGCCATGGCGCTTGGCCTCATCGGCGCGGGCGTGCAGGCACAGAGCCTGAACGAGCTGTATGACGCGGCGCGCGCCTACGACGCCAGCTATCTGGCCGCGCGCGCGCAGGCAGAGTCGGCGCAGTACAAGGCCGCGCAGGCCGATGCGCTGGCAAGGCCCAGCCTGGGCCTGGGCGCTTCCGCAACGCACCAGCGCGTTGATCCGCCCAACGGCGGCAATGTCAATTCCAACACCTTGCAGGCCGGGCTGAAGGGCAGCTATGCGCTCTACAACCGCGGCAACGCGCTCTCCATCGATCAGGCCCGGCGCGCCCTGGGCGTGGCGCAGGCGGATCTGGAGTCGGCCGAGCAGGACCTGATCTTCCGCGTGGCCCAGGCCTATTTCGACGTGCTGGCGGCCCGCGACACGCTGGCCACCACGCGTGCCAACAAGACGGCCATCAGCGAGCAACTGGCCTCGGCCAAGCGCAATTTCGAGGTCGGCACGGCCACCATCACCGACACGCGTGAGGCACAGGCCAAGTACGACCTGGCCACGGCGCAGGAACTGGCGGCCGACAACGATCTGCGCGTCAAGCGCGTCACGCTGGACCAGATCGTCGGTCGTGTGGGGGTGGAGCCCAAGCCCCTGGCGGTGCCGGTGGCCCTGCCGGCGCTGCCGTCCACCAATGTGGATACCTGGGTGGCGCAGGCCGACGAGCAGCATCCCGGCGTGCGCAAGGCGCGCCTGGGCCTGGAGCTGGCGCAGCTGGAGACGCAGAAGGCCAAGGCCGCCGAAGGGGTGACGGTGGACCTGAACGGCAGCCTGGGCGCGCAGAACCTGCACAACAACCTGAGCGGCATGGCCGCCATCCAGTCGGGCGTGGGCACGAGCAAGAACGCTTCGCTGGGCGTCACCGTGAGCTTCCCGCTCTATACCGGCGGTGCGACGCAGAACCGCATCAAGGAGACCCTCAAGCTGGAGGAGAAGTCGCGCAACGATCTGGACTATGCGCGACGCCTGGTGTCCGAGAAGACCAAGAGCACATTCTTCCGCTGGCAGTCCAGCATGGCCCAGGTGAAGGCCTATGAGGCCGCGGAGTCGTCCAGCAAGCTGGCCCTGGAAGCCACCCAGCTGGGCTACAAGGTCGGTGTGCGTGTCAACCTGGACGTACTGAATGCCCAGACCCAGCTCTACAGCACCCAGCAGAACCTGGCCAAGGCGCGCTACGACACCGTGCTGCTGAGCCTGGGCCTGCGCCAGGCCGCCGGCCAGCTGCGGCCCGACGATGTGGCCGCGGTGAACCAGCTGCTCGCCAAGTAAGCCGGGCCGCGCCCCGCTCAGCCGTCACGGCCGCCGGCCCTGGCGGTTTTTTCATGCTTGGGCGCGGGCGCGGGCTCGGTTGGGGTCAGGTCTTGCCAGGCCGGCCGCAGCGGCGCGTGCTCGCGCAGGCTGCGCAGGATGATGGCTGTGGAGGTCTCGGAGAGCGCGCAGTAGCGCTGCAGCACCTGCTCCAGATGCGCCACGTCGCGCACCGCGATCTCCAGGATCCAGCTGTCCTCGCCGGTGACGTTGTAGGCGGTCAGCACCTCGGGGCTGGCCTCGATGGCGCGGCGCATGCGCGGCTCGTCGCAGCGGCCCACGCGTATCACGCCGCGGATCGCATAACCCAGCTTGGCGCTGTCCACCACCGCACGGTAGCCGGTAATGACGCCCAGCGCTTCCAGCTTGCGCACCCGCTCGGTGACGGCGGGCTGCGAGAGAAACACGCGCCGGCCCAGCTCGGCCATGCTCAGGCGGGCGTCCGCCTGCAGTTCGGCAAGAATGCGGCTGTCATGGTGGTCCAGGTCATTGATCATGAGTTCAAAGGCAATATGGCTAAATTTCCATGAAGTTTAAGGAAAGTTCGCGCTGAAGTCTTGAAGATTGCATTCATGGGCGCGGCCTGTTTGCTTAGCATTTGGGCCATGAATCAAACCGCAAGCCTGCCCGCCGGCACGGGCCTCAGCCCGCGCATCCTGGCCTGCCTGGCCGCCACCTGGCTGGTCTGGGGCTCGACCTACCTGGCCATCAAATACGCGCTGCTGAGCTTCCCGCCCTTTTTCCAGATGGGCTCGCGCTTTCTGGTCGCGGGCCTGGTGCTGGCGCTCTGGATGCGCGGCCGTGGCGCACCCTGGCCGAAACCGCGCCAGTGGCTCAATGCCGCGGTGGTGGGCGGGCTGATGCTGGGCGGTGGCATGGGCGGCACGGCCACCGCGGAGCAAAGCGTGGGCTCGGGCCTGGTGGTGGCCTTCATCGCGGTGATGCCCCTGATGATCGCGGCGCTGAACCTGTTGTGGCGCGTGATTCCCTCGCGCATGGAACTGGCCGGCATCGCGGTGGGGCTGGTGGGCGTGCTGATGCTGACGCTGGGCCAGGGCTTCGGCGCCTCGCCGGCCGGCCTGCTGGCGATCACCACCGCATGCGCCTGCTGGGCGGTCGGCAGCGTGCTGTCGCAGCGTGTGCTGCCGCTGGCGCCGGGTGCGATGGGCTTCGCCAGCGAGATGCTGGCGGGCGGCCTGGTGCTGATGCTGCTGAGCCTGGGCAGCGGCGAAACGCTGAGCCAGCCGCTGCGTGCCGAGGCGGTGCTGGCCTGGAGCTATCTGGTGGTGTTCGGCTCGCTGATCGCCTTCAACGCCTACATGCTGCTGCTGGCCGAGGCCTCGGCCGCGCTGGCGTCCAGTTATTCCTTCGTCAACCCGGTGATCGCGATGCTGCTGGGGGTGGCGGTGGCGGGCGAGGTCATCAGCGCGTTTGAATGGCTGGCGGCGCTGGTGGTGCTGGTGGGGGTGGTGCTCTTGCTGGTGGGGCGGCGGCGCTGAGCGGCGCCCCTCCCGATCGGAGAGAATGCCGGGCGCCTTCACTCCGCCCGCCCATGCTCTATCTGCTTTCTCCCGCCAAGTCGCTCGATTACGAAACCCCGGTGCCCGCGGCCATCGCCAAGCTGGCGACCCAGCCGCAATTCGTGCCCGAGGCCCAGGCCTTGATCGATCTGCTGCGCCCCAAGAGTGCGGCCGAGGTGGGCGAGTTGATGGATCTCTCACCGGCGCTTTCCGAGTTGAACGTGGCACGCTACGCGGCCTGGACGCCGGCGTTCACGCCCGCCAACAGCAAGCCCTGCGTGCTGGCCTTCAACGGCGATGTCTACGACGGCCTGCAGGCGCGCAGCCTAGTCGCGGCGGATCTGCGCTGGGCCCAGCAGCACCTGGCCATCCTCTCGGGCCTCTACGGCGTGCTGCGTCCGCTCGACCTGATGCAGCCCTACCGGCTGGAGATGGGGACAGGTCTTGCCAACCCGCGCGGCCGCAATCTCTACGCCTTTTGGGGCGAGCGCCTGGCCGAGCATCTGAACCAGCGCGCCGCGGCCGAGCAGGTGCCGGTGATCGTCAACCTGGCCTCGCAGGAGTACTTCAGGGCGGCCGACCGGCCCAGCCTCAAGCCGCGCATGATCGAGTGCCAGTTCGAGGACTGGAAGAACGGCAAGTACAAGGTCATCAGCTTTTTTGCCAAGCGTGCGCGCGGGTTGATGGCGCGTTATGCGATCACCGAGCGCATCGACCGGCCCGAGGGCCTGTGCAACTTCGCGGCCGATGGCTATCGCTTCGATGCCGCCGGATCCACGCCCGAGCGCTTGTTGTTCCGCCGCCGCGTCGAGTAGCCTGCGCTTTGGGCAGAATGTCCGCCCATGAGTACGCAACAAACCATCACCGGCGAACTGCGGCGCTGGATTCAGGATCATGCGCAGGCGGGCACGGCGCGCGCGACGATTCTGCAGTCGATGTGCGCTAGCGGCTGGTCGCAAAGCGTGGCCTTGCAGGCCCTGGCCGAGACCCTGGACGGCGCCTCGCCCGAGCTGCCGCCGCCCTCGCCGGTGCCCGAGCCCGATCTGCGCGGCGCGCCGGCCGAGATCCAGCTGAGCGACCGGCGCGTGCAGGTGCTGCTGCGCGTCGAGCATCCGCGCGTGGTGGTGTTCGGCGGTCTGCTCTCGCATGAGGAATGCGACGCCATGGTGGCGGCGGCCACCCGGCGGCTGGCACGCTCGGAGACCGTGGCCAACGACAAGGATGGCAGCGAGGTCAACGCCGCCCGTACCAGCGAGGGCATGTTCTTCGAGCGCGCCGAGAACGAGGTCTGCGCCCGAGTGGAGGCGCGCATTGCCGAGCTGCTGCACTGGCCGGTAGAAAACGGCGAAGGCTTGCAGGTGCTGCATTACCGCGCTGGCGCCGAGTACCTGCCGCATTACGACTACTTCGACCCCGCCCATGCCAGCACGCCGGCGATCCTGGCGCGCGGCGGCCAGCGGGTCGGCACCCTGGTGATGTACCTCAACACGCCGGAGCAGGGCGGCTCGACGGTGTTCCCCGACATCAAGCTGGACGTGGCGCCCATCAAGGGCAATGCCGTGTTCTTCAGCTACGAGCGCGCGCACCCCTCGACCCTGACCCTGCATGGCGGCTCGCCGGTGCTGGCAGGTGAGAAATGGGTGGCGACCAAATGGATGCGCGAGCGCGAGTTCATTTGATCTGGCTACGCCAAGGCCCTGGTTTTCTGGCGCTAGACTGGCGCCGTTGGTGCAGCCGCACCTGTTTCCGATCCGGAGTTCCGATATGAAGAAATCGATGCTGGGCCTGGCCCTGAGCGCCCTCCTTGCCAGCGCCAGCTTTGCCCAGACCGCCACGCCTGTCATGCAGCCGCAGGCACCCGCCGTGCAGGGCTCGGTGATCACCGAGTCCGCCGCGCCGCAGGCCAAGGTCGCCAAGAAGGCGAAGAAGGTCAAGAAGGCGGGCAAGAAGGGTGCGAAGAAGGCGGCCGGCGTGCATGCCAAGCACGCCACGCATGCCAAGGCCAAGAAGCACCACAAGCTTCAGGCCTGAGCCTTCATCGCCTGAGCGGCAGCTGGCTCTGCTTGAGCTGCCGCAGCACGAAGCTGGACTTGCTGTGCCGGATGCCGGGAATCTTGTAGAGACGTTCGCGCAGCAGGCGCTCGTAGTCGCGCGTGTCCGCCACCGCGATGCGCACGTAGTAGTCGTAGTCGCCTGAGACCAGGAAGGCCTCCAGCACCTCGGGAATCTGCTCGAGCGCGCGGCCGAATTCGAACAAGGCCTCGTCCGAATGGCTTTCCAGCGTCACCTGCACGATCACGGTGTCGCCCAGCCCGATCAGCGCCGGGTTCACACGCACCGAATAGCCCTCGATCACCCCGGCCGCCTCCATGCGCTTGATGCGCGTCCAGCAGGGTGAGCTAGTCAGGCCCACCAATTCGCTGAGCTGCTGCAGGCTCATGCGCGCGTCCTGCTGCAGGGCGCTCAGGATGGCGATATCGAATTTGTCCAGGGGCATGCTGTGGTTTTATCGTTGCGCAGAATGATTTGCTGAATTCGGCGAATAGGCGCGGAAGAATAGCAGCCTTTGCTGCGGAGCTTGCGGCAAAGTCTTGGGCATGTCTGCTTCCCACGCCACGCCATGCAATGGCGCCCAATCGCTCATCGCCACCCTGCTGGCCCTGGGCGTCGATACAGTTTTTGGCTACCCCGGGGGTGCCGTGCTGCCGCTTTATGACGCCTTGCATGGCGAGCCGCGCCTGCGCCATGTGCTGGTCAGGCATGAACAGGCCGCCGTGCACGCGGCCGAGGGCTATGCGCGCAGCACCGGCCGGCTGGGCGTGGTGTTCGTGACCTCGGGGCCGGGCATGAGCAACACCACCACCGGTTTGCTGGATGCGCTGTGCGACTCGGTGCCGGTGCTGTGCATCAGCGGGCAGGTGGCAACCAGCGCCATCGGCACCGACGCCTTCCAGGAATGCGATGCCCTGGCCATCTCCAGGCCGGTGACCAAATGGAATGCCCAGCTGCGCGCCGCCGACGAGGTGGCGGCCGTCGTTGCGGAGGCCTGCGCGCGCGCCATGGGCGGACGGCCCGGCCCGGTGCTCGTGGACTTTCCGAAGGACGTGCAACTGGCGGAACTGCGGCAGCCGCGCCCGCTGCTATCGATGCCGGCCCAAGCTAGCAGCGCCGAGCCGCCGGCGGCGGCGCTGGTGCAGGCCGCGCTGGCGCTGCTGCGCCAGGCCCGGCGCCCGGTGTTCTATGGCGGCGGCGGGCTCATCAACGCCGGCCCGGCCGCCTGCGAGCTGTTCACGCAGCTGGTGCGTCGCAGCGGCGCGCCCTGCACGCTCACCTTGCTGGGCCTGGGCGCCTTCCCGGCCTCGGACCCGCAGTTCCTGGGCATGCTGGGCATGCACGGCACGCTGGAGGCCAACCTGGCCATGCATCATGCCGACCTGGTGCTGTGTGTGGGCGCGCGTTTCGACGACCGGGTCACCGGCCGGCTGGACGGCTTTTGCCCCGGCGCCAAGGTGATACACCTCGACATCGACCCGCGCTCCATCCACAAGGTGCGGCGCGCCGACGTCGCCTTACGCGGCGATTGCCTGCCCAGCCTGCGTGCCCTGCTGGCCGGATGCCCGGCCGCGCAGGATCTGGGCGCTTGGTGGGCGCGCATCGAGCGCTGGCGTGCCCAGCACAGCCTGGGCTTCGAGGACGAGCGCGATCGCATCCTGCCGCAGGCCCTGATGAGCCGGCTGCAGGCCGCGCTGGCCGGGCGCGATGCCATCGTCGCCACCGATGTGGGCCAGCACCAGATGTGGGCCGCGCAGCATCTGCGCTTCGAGCGTCCGCAGCGCTGGCTGACGTCGGGCGGCGCCGGCACCATGGGCTATGGCCTGCCCGCGGCGATCGGCGCGCAGATTGCGCATCCCGACCGGCTGGTGGTCTGCGTCAGCGGCGATGCGTCGGTGCTGATGAATGTCCAGGAGCTTTCCACCGCCGTGCAGCACCGCACGCCGGTCAAGCTGGTGCTCTCGAACAACGGCTATATGGGCATGGTGCGGCAGTGGCAGGAGCTGATCCACGGCGGCCGCTACAGCCACAGCTATACCGAGGCGCTGCCGGACTTCGTGGCGCTGGCGCGCGCCTTTGGCTGGCAGGCGCAGCGCGTCACGGCGCGAGGCGAGCTGGATGCGGCCCTGCGCGCCTGTCTGCAAGCCGAGGGGCCGTATTTTCTGGACGTGGCGGTGGCCGCGCAGGAGAACTGCTTTCCCATGATCCCGGCCGGCGCCAGCCATGCCGAGGTATGGCTGGGCAAGGACCGCATGTATCGCGAACCGGCATGAAAAAAGCACCCCACGGGGTGCTTCTTCTCGCTGCGCTGAGCCGCTGGCTCAGACGCGCTTGCGGTACTCGTGGGTACGCGTGTCGATTTCGATCTTGTCGCCCTGGGCCACGAAGATGGGCACCGGGATTTCGAAACCGGTGGAGATCTTGGCAGGCTTGAGCACCTTGCCCGAGGTGTCGCCCTTGACGGCCGGCTCGGTCCAGGTCACTTCGCGCACCAGCGAGGTGGGTAGTTCGACCGAGATGGCCTTGCCGTCGTAGAACACCACTTCCACGGGCATATTGTCTTCCAGGTACTGGATGGCATCGCCCATATTCTCGGCTTCCACCTCGAACTGGTTGTACTCGGAGTCCATGAACACATACATCGGGTCGGCGAAGTAGGTGTAGGTGCAGTCCTTCTTGTCCAGAATGATCTGGTCCATCTTGTCGTCGGCCTTGAAGACGACTTCGGTGCCCGAGTTGTTCAGCAGGCTCTTGAGCTTCATGCGCACGGTCGCGGCATTGCGGCCACCGCGGCTGTATTCAGTCTTGAGCACAACCATGGGGTCCTTGCCGTGCATGATCACGTTGCCGGCGCGAATTTCCTGAGCGATCTTCATGATGATTCCGAGAGATTGGGAGGCCAGATAGGGGCAGCTTGATGAGCACTGCCTAGGCGCACCCGCAAGCCTGGTCAGTAAGCCTGGTTTCGGGCGCGACGAAACCCGGCATTTTAGCCTGATTCGGCCACGAAACCCATGAGTTGGCTGCATAGATCCGCAGCCTTGCTCATTTCCTCACGCCAGCGCAAGGCCTGTTGCCGGCCGAGCTTGAGACGGGTCAAGCAGTCGCGCCCAGTGGCGGGCGTCCATGGTGTCAGGGCGTTCCAGGCGCGCCAGAGTTGGCGCATGGGTCCGGCCCAGTCGGCGTCGGCATGGGCCAGGTATTGGTCCATGAAGGCCTCGAGCTTGGGGCCGTGCGCACCATCGTCTTGTGGATAGATGTGCCACAGCAGCGGCCTGCCGGCCCAGAGGGCACGCACCAGCGAGTCTTCACCGCGCACCAGGTTCAGCTCGCAGGACCAGAGCAGGCGGTCGTAGTCGGCCTGGCTCAGATAGGGCAGCGGGATGCAACGTAGCTGCGCATGGCGCGCGGCCAGCTCCGGCACCTGCTGCCGCGCCGCGCCGGGGCAGAGCAGCAGCAGGGTGGGCGCCTCGGCCAAGCTGGCCAGCAGCTGGGGCCAGGCATTGTTGGCATAGCAGAACACGCTCACCACCCGCTCGCCATCGCGCGGCTGCCAGCCGCGCGCGGCCAGCCAGGCGGGTGCGTCGAAGGCCGCCTGGGCTTGCAGCAGGCCGGGCTCGCGTAGCAGGCCACCGGTGCGCGCGCTGAAGCCGGGGTAGAAGAACCATTTGTCCAGCCCGCGGCCCGGCCCCGCCAGCTGCGGCGAACGCAGGCTGTGCGAGCGTTCCACATAGGGCTCGGCGCTGAGGTATTCGAGGTTGATCCAGCAGGGCGGCTTGGGGCGTGCCGCCATGCGCTGCACAAAGGCCGCCGGCAGCTCGCAGCCAAAGGTCTCCACCACCACGTCGCCTGGCTGCGCCTCATGCTCGGCCTCGGCCCAGGGGCGCACGCGTAGGCCGGCCGGCAGGCCGTCGGCGGCCATCCAGTGCAGTGCCGCGGCGTCGTCGACCCACAGCCGCACCAGCTGGCCGCGCTGGGCCAGATCGCGCGCCAGCCGCAGGCACACGCCGATGTCGCCATAGTTGTCGACCACCCGGCAAAACACATCCCATTGCAGTGCAGAACTCATGGCGCAGGATTATGGGCGGTGCCCGCGGCACAATGCCGGCCCATGAGTGATGATGTGCCCGTCAAGCCGATTCCTAGCCAGTCCGACGCCCAGGTCGCCGAACTGGGCGCGCAGGCCCTGGCCGGTTGGGCCGAGGAGCGTGAGCAGGTCGAGGCGGCCGAGGCGCGGCGCGTGGCCGAGGTCGAGAAGGTGGCCCGCGAGCTGCGCGAGCAGGTGCTGGCCGAGGTGCTGGCGCTGCCGCCGCTGCCCGGCGTGTACCGCTACTTCGATGCCCAGGATCAGGTGCTGTATGTGGGTAAGGCCAAGAACCTGAAGAAGCGTGTCTCCAGCTATTTCCAGAAGGACCATGGCGGCACCCGCATCGGCCTGATGGTGGCGCGCATCGCGCGGCTCGAGACCACGGTGGTGCGCACTGAGGCCGAGGCCCTGCTGCTCGAGAACAACCTCATCAAGGCGCTGAACCCGCGCTTCAACATCCTGTTCCGGGACGACAAGAGCTACCCCTATCTGAAGCTCAGCGGCCATGCCTTTCCGCGCGTCAGCTACTACCGCGGCGCGGTGGATAGGCGCCATCGCTATTTCGGGCCCTTCCCGAGCGCCTGGGCGGTGAAGGAATCGATACAGCTGATCCAGAAGGTGTTCCGCCTGCGCAGCTGCGAGGACACGGTGTTCAACAACCGCAGCCGGCCCTGCCTGCTGTACCAGATCCGGCGCTGCTCGGGCCCATGCGTGCCGGCGGGCCAGGGGCCGGAGTACGCGCGCAACGTCGCGAATGCCGAGCGCTTTCTGCTGGGCGAGACCGATGAGGTGATGCAGGGCCTGCAGGCGCAGATGATGGCCTATGCCGATGCCATGCAGTACGAGCTGGCGGCCGAGGTGCGCAACCAGATCAGCTCGCTCGCCAAGGTGCTGCAGCAGCAGGCGGTGGACGAGAACAGCGCCAGCGGCCGCGACCGCGACGTCGACATCCTGGCGGTCAAGGTGCAGGGCGGGCGCGCCTGCGTCAATCTGGCGATGGTGCGCGGCGGCCGCCACCTCGGCGACCGCGCCTACTTTCCCAAGCATGTGGACGATGCCGCCGCCGTGCTGCTGGAGGACGATGAGGCGGCGGAAGGCGCGCGGCCAAGCGTCGAGCGCCAGGTGCTGGAGGCCTTCATCGCCCAGCATTACCTGGAGGCCGCCGTGCCCGCGCTGCTGATTCCCAGCGAGGCGGTGGATGAGGCGCTGGCCGCGGCGCTGAGCGAGCAGGCCGGCTACAAGGTCAGCACGCAGGCGCAGCCGCGCGGTCAGCGCCGCATCTGGCAGGAGATGTGCGTGAAGGGCGCCGAGCTGGCGCTGGCGCGCCTGCTGTCCGAGGAGGGCTCGCAGCAGGCCCGCACGCTCGCCCTGGTGGAGGCGTTGGACCTCAGCGTGCCCGAGCTCGACAAGTTCCGCATCGAATGCTTCGACATCAGCCATACCGCGGGCGAGGCCACCATGGCCTCCTGCGTGGTGTTCGAAGGCCACCAGATGCAGAGCGGCCAGTACCGCCGCTACAACATCGAGGGCATCACCGGTGGCGACGACTATGCCGCGATGCGCCAGGTGCTGACGCGCCGCTACAGCAAGCTGGCCGAAGCGGCGCAGCTGGGCACGGCACGGCTGCCGGACCTGGTGCTGGTGGACGGCGGCAAGGGCCAGGTGGCGATGGCGCGCGAGGTGTTCGAGGAGCTCGGCCTGGACCTCGGCCTGATCGTCGGCGTCGAGAAGGGCGAGGGGCGCAAGGTCGGCCTGGAAGAGCTGGTGTTTGCCGACGGCCGCGAGAAGGTCTATCTGGGGCGCGACTCCGCTGCGTTGATGCTGGTGGCGCAGATCCGCGACGAGGCGCACCGTTTTGCCATCACCGGCATGAGGGCCAAACGCGCCGCGCTGCGCACCGGCGGCTCGCGCCTGGAAGATGTGCCGGGCGTCGGCCCCAAGAAGCGCGCCCAGCTCTTGCAGCGCTTTGGCGGTGTGCGTGGCGTGGCCAGCGCCAGCGTGGATGAGATTGCCAGCGTGAAAGGCATCTCCAAGGAACTTGCCGAGGAAATCTATCGTGCCCTGCATTGATGATGTAGCGATGAAAAACAAGCGTGGCGGCCGCGGGCTCTGGTCCTGCCTGGGTCTGGGCCTGCTATTGGCAGGTTGCTCCTCGGGGCCGCCAGCGCCGCCCGCCGGGGAGGCGCCAGCAACGGCGGCAGCAGCGGCAGCGGCACAGCCGCAAGGCAACAAGGCACCTGCTCCAGCCGTGGCGAAGGGCGGGGCCGAAGCACTCGCGCCGCCCAAGCCGGTGCGCACGCACGACGAACTGCGCAAGCAGGCCGCGCTGCGCCTGGTGCAGGCCAATCCGGAGCGCACCTATATGGGCGAGGTGCCGGCGGTGTTGCTGGCCATCCCGGTGCTGGAGATCGAGCTGCGCCAGGACGGCAGCGTGAAGAACATCCATGTGCTGCGCAAGCCCGGTCAGGCCCTCGATACGGTGCAGCTGGCCATCGATGCGGTGCACCGCGCCGCGCCCTTCGGCAACCTCGCACGCCTGCCGCAGCCCTGGAAGTTCAACGAGGTGTTCTTGTTCAACGATGAACGCCGCTTCAAGCCGCGCACGCTGGACTGAGCTGCGTCAATAAAGCGACAAAGCCGAGATGGGCGCGGAGCGGAGCATGCTTTTGGGCACAATGCCCGCATGTTCTTCACGCTGCCAACCATCCTGACCTGGGCCCGCATCGTGGCCATCCCGCTGATCGTCGGGGTGTTCCACCTTGAGATCGCGCCGGCCCAGCAGAACCTGCTGGCCACGGTGCTGTTCGTGGCGGTGGCCCTGACCGATTGGCTGGACGGCTATCTGGCGCGCAAGCTCAACCAGACCTCGTCCTTCGGCGCCTTCCTGGATCCGGTGGCCGACAAATTCCTGGTCTGCGCCGCCCTGCTGGTGTTGCTGGAGCTGGGCCGCGTGAATGCCCTGGTGGCCCTGGTCATCATCGGCCGCGAGATCGCGATCTCGGCGCTGCGCGAATGGATGGCCCAGATCGGCGCCTCGCGCAGCGTGGCCGTGCACATGGTGGGCAAGCTCAAGACCACGGTGCAGATGGTGGCGATCCCCTTCCTGCTCTTCGATGGCCCCTTGTTTGGGGTGATCAATACGCATGTCTGGGGCACCGCCCTGATCCTGGCGGCGGTGGTGCTGACGATCTGGTCGATGGTCTACTACCTGCAGAAAGCCCTGCCCGAGATACGCGCCAAGGCGCGCTGAAACGCCGCCTGCCCACGATGTGTATCGGGGCTTTTCCCTGCTCGGTGGGGCTGTCGATTGCGTCTAGAATCCGCTTCCCGCGCTGCTTGCTCGGCGCCGGTTGGCAGGCGCTGAGCGGGTTGCGTCGTGCAGTGAAACCTACTGAGGGGTACCTTCGTGAACAAGTCCGAACTGATCGAGCACATTGCCAAGCAGGCCGACATTTCCAAGGCGGCGGCGGGGCGTGCGCTGGAGGCCTTGATTGGTGGTGTGAAGACCACGCTGAAGAAGAATGGCTCGGTTTCTCTGGTAGGCTTCGGCACCTTCAGCGTCACGAAGCGCGCCGCGCGTAGCGGGCGCAATCCGCGTACCGGCGACACGATCAAGATCAAGTCGGCCAAGGTGCCCAAGTTCCGCCCTGGCAAGGCGCTCAAGGACGCGGTGAACTGATCGACAGGTCAGCAGCAATTCCCGGAATACCGGGCGCTTAGCTCAGTTGGTAGAGCGGCTCCCTTACACGGAGTAGGTCGGCGGTTCGAGCCCGTCAGCGCCCACCATCCAGGCCCTCAAGAATGCGGGCATGGGCAGTGGCTAGAATGTCACCCGACGCAAAGGCGAACCAAGGTTCGCCTTTGTCGTGTTTGAGGCCGGGCGAGGGCGCTGCCGTTGGCAGTCGCATACCGATCCTGGGCCATGTTTACTCAGCGTTAGAACGCGTAGGCGTTAAGCCTGTCAGAGGTTCCCGATGTTTGATTTCGTACGCAAGCACAACCGACTGTTTCAGTTTCTGTTGCTGATACTGATACTGCCGTCGTTCGTGCTGCTGGGCGTGGAGGGTTACACCCGCTTCATGGACGGCTCAAATGCGGGGGTGGCCAGCGTCGACGGCCGCAAGATCACGCAGGTGGAGTGGGATGCCGCGCACCGCGACCAGGTCGAACGCATCCGGCGCCAGTCGCCGAACGTGGATCCCAAGCTGCTGGATGCGCCCGAGGTGCGCAAGGAAGCGCTGGAGGGCCTGGTGCGCGAGCGCGTGCTGCAGGCTGCAGCCCAGGCGCAGCATCTGGTGATCAGCGATGAGCGCTTGCAGAGCCTGTTCCGCACTGACCCGCAATTCGCCTTTCTGCGCAACCCGGATGGCAGCGTCAACAAGGGCATGCTGGCCGCCCAGGGCATGAACTCCGAGATCTTTGCCTACCGCTTGAGGCAAGACCTGACCCTGCGCCAGGTGCTGCAGCCGATCAGCGCATCCGGCCTGGCCGGCAATGCCAGCGCCGCATTGGCCTTCGATGCCTTGCTGCAGCGCCGCGAGGTGCAGGTGCAGCGCTTCGATCCCAAGGACTTCGCGGCCAAGCTCGCCCCCAGCGACGCGGAACTCGAAGCCTTCTACAAGGATCCCAAGAACTCCGCGCAGTTCCAGCTGCCCGAGAGCGCCAACATCGAATACGTGGTGCTGGATGCCGAGGCGCTGAAGGCGGGTGCGAGCTTCAGCGAAGAAGATCTGCGCAAGTATTACGAAGAGAACCAGTCGCGCTACAGCGTGGCGGAAGAGCGCCGCGCCAGTCACATCCTGATCAAGGCCGACAAGTCTGCGTCGGCGGACGAACGCGCCAAGGCCAAGGCCAAGGCCGAGGCCCTGCTGGCGCAGGCGCGCAAGAACCCGGCCGGCTTTGCCGACCTGGCCAAGACGAACTCGCAGGACGAAGGTTCGGCGACGCGCGGCGGTGATGTCGATTTCTTCGGCCGTGGCGCCATGGTGAAGCCGTTTGAGGACGCGGCCTTCGCGCTCAGGCAGGGCGAGATCAGCAATGTGATCGAAACCGACTACGGCTATCACATCATCCATCTGACCGGCGTGCGTGGCGGCGACAAACGCAGCTTCGAGTCGGTTCGGGCCGAGGTCGAGGCCGAGGTGCGCAAGGCGCTGGCGCAGAAGCGCTATGCCGAGGTGGCCGAGCAGTTCAGCAACACCGCCTACGAGCAATCCGACAGCCTCAAGCCGGTGGCCGAAAAGCTCAAGCTGACGATCCAGACGGCCACGGTGCAGCGCAAGCCCGCACCCGGCGCGGCCGGCCCGCTGGCCTCGGCCAAGCTGCTGGAGGCCGTGTTTGGCGTCGAGGCTTTGCGCAACAAGCGCAATACCGAAGCGGTGGAGACGGGCTCCAGCCAACTGGTTTCCGCGCGTGTCGTGCAGCACAACCCGGCGCGCCTGCAGGCCTTGGCGGATGTGCTGCCGCAGGTGCGCGAGCAATTGTTGCGCAAGCTGTCGCGCGAACTGGCGGCCAAGGCCGGCCAGGAGCGTCTGGCGGCCTTGCAAAAGGCGGACGATGTGACTGGTCTTGACGCTGCCATGCTGGTGTCGCGCGCCCAGCCGGGTAAGCTGAGTAGCAAGGCCCTCGAGGCGGTGCTGCGGGCAGATGCCAGCAAATTGCCGACCCATGTCGGCGTGGACGCGGAAGACGGCAGCTATCTGGTGGTGCGCATCAACAAGACCGAGGCGCGTGATCCTGCGGTGGTGGACGCCAAGCGCGCCCTGGCCCAGTACACGCAAGCCTGGACCGCTGCCGAGGGTCAGGCCTTCTATGGGGCCCTGAAGGTGCAGCACAAGGCGACGCTGAAGGTCCCGACCGCAGCGACTGCAGCCTCCGCGGCGAGTAATTGAAAATAGTGCTTCCCAAGAAGAACTATATCGGCCTATAATCGTAGGCTCTGCGGTGGCTGTAGCTCAGTTGGTAGAGTCCAGGATTGTGATTCCTGTTGTCGTGGGTTCGAGTCCCATCAGCCACCCCAAAGAACAATGAAGACGCCCACAAGGCCTTGATTCTTAACGGAATCAAGGCCTTGTTGCTTTGGCGACTAGGAGGCGCTGGCCCTGAGGCCTGCATCAAGGGATGCACGGCGCATCAGGGCATGGCGCATCAGCGGGCTGGCGTTGCCCGCGTGGGCACGCTGGCGCTGCAGATGTCCACATGCTTGGGGCTGTGGACGAACCAGCCGCCGCGGTGGCGGCGCGCGTCCAGTAGCGCGTTCCAGGTCTTGCTCTCGGTCCTCAGCACCTGCAGGGCAGGGCGATCGGACTCGGGCAGTTCGCTGGCCAGGCGCACACGCGTGATGCCGGTGCGCTGCTCGGCCTTGTCGTAGAAGCCCATGTTCGGGCCGCCGCGCTGCAGCGCAGACAAATACTCCATGCCCTTGAGCACGCGGCCCACCACGGTGATGTTGAGGTCCAGGCCGCGCGGTGCATGGCCGATCACCGCATAGAGCTCGGCGCCGGTGCTGGAGTCCACCGCATCGCTGCGGCCGGCACCCACCATGCCGTAGCAATGCGCCAGCCAGGCCTTGTCGGCCTTGGGGTCGGCGGCCACAGGGAAGCCGTCCACAAAGCCGCTCACCGGTGCCCAACCGTCCAGATCGGGAATCTTGTTGAACAGGGCGGGTGGCAGGCCCTTGTAGGCCACCGAGAACTCGGCCGCGATCTTCGCCTCGGCCTGGCCCAGGGGCTTGGCGGTCTTGGCATCGTCGCCGTTCGGGTCGCCCCACTGGGTGACGAAGTTGTCCTGCACGCGCACGATGGCCAGGCCGTCGTAATAGGCGCTGCGCGCCAGGGCGCGGATATTCGCGGCATGGCGGGGTGCGAAGCGTGGCGCCAGCTCGATCAGTATTTGCTGAGTGGCCTGACCCTGCGCGAGCTCCATCACCAGCATGTCCTCGGGTCTGACCTCGCGCCAGTCGCCGGCGGGCGCCTGGGCCAGGATCTCGGCGCTGCTCTTGGGTGGCGAGGCCGCTTTGGTCGCGGTCGCGGCCGGCTGCTTGGCTGCGATTGCAGCGCCGGCGGCCAGCGTGATGGCCAGGGCCAGGATGTGCTTGCGGTGCATGGTTGCCCTCTGTCTATGGACTGTGATGGCGCCGCAGCATACCCGCGGCCGGGCCTGCCGGCCCTCTCTACAATCCCGCAATGCCTTTTGTCCATCTGCGTACCCATACTGAGTTCTCCGTCGTCGACGGCACCCTGCGAATCGACGATGCCGCGGCCGCCGCGTCGCAGGACAAGCAGGTGGCGCTGGCCATCACCGATCTGGCCAATCTGTTCGGCGGGGTGAAGTTCTACAACGCCTGCCGCAAGGCGGGCGTGAAGCCCATTCTGGGCGCGGACTGCTGGATCGAGTCGGATGCCAGCGACAAGCCGCCTACCCGCGTGTTGCTGCTGGTGCAGAGCTACCAGGGTTATCTGAACCTCTGCGAGCTGCTGTCGCGCGCCTGGATACAGAACGTGCAGCGCAACCAGGCCTGCCTCAAGCTGGTGTGGATGGAGGAGCTGAGCGAGGGCCTGATCTGCCTGTCCGGCGCCCAGTTCGGCGCCATCGGCCAGGCCCTGATGCAGGGCGACCTGCCGCGCGCCCGCGAATGGGCCGAGCGCCTGGCCGCCCTCTATCCGCAGCGCTTCTACATCGAACTGCAGCGCGCCGGCCTGCCCGGCCAGGAGGCGCTGGTGCGCAGCTCGGTGCCGCTGGCGGCCGAGCTGGGCCTGCCGGTGGTGGCCACGCACCCGGTCCAGTTCCTCGGTGAGGAGGATTTCGACGCCCACGAGGCGCGCACCTGCATCGCCGAGGGCGAGACCCTGGCCAACCCCAAGCGTATCAAGCGCTTTCTGCCGGGCCAGTACTTCAAGCCCCAGGCCGAGATGGAGGCGCTGTTCGCCGACATTCCCTCGGCCATCGCCAACACGGTGGAAATCGCGCGCCGCTGCAGCCTCAAGCTCACGCTGGGCAAGCCGCAGCTGCCCAACTTCCCGACGCCCATCCTGGCGGACGGCACGACCATGCCCATGGAAGCCTATTTCCGTGAGCTGAGCTACGAAGGCCTGGAGCAGCGGCTCGTGCAGCTGTTCCCCGACGCGGGCAAGCGCGACGCCGAACGCCCGCGTTATGTGGAACGCCTTGAATTCGAGTTGGGCACCATCATCAAGATGGGTTTCCCGGGCTATTTCCTGATCGTGTCGGACTTCATCCGCTGGGCCAAGGCGAATGGCTGCCCGGTGGGGCCGGGCCGGGGCTCGGGCGCAGGCTCGCTGGTGGCCTATGTGCTCTCGATCACCGACCTGGACCCGCTGCAATACAACCTGCTGTTCGAGCGTTTCCTGAACCCCGAGCGGGTCTCGATGCCCGACTTCGACATCGACTTCTGCCAGGGCAACCGCGACCGCGTCATCGACTATGTGAAGGACAAATACGGCCGCCCAGCGGTGAGCCAGATCGCCACCTTCGGCACCATGGCGGCCAAGGCCGCGTTGCGCGATATCGGCCGCGTGCTGGGCATGGGCTTCGGCCATGTCGATTCGATCGCCAAGCTGATCCCGGCGCCGCCGGGCAAGACGGTGACCCTGGCCAAGTTGCCGCCGGACTTCGACCCCGAGAAGGCCAAGGTCATCTACGCCCGCCACGAGGCGCCCGAGATCGAGGAGCGCGAGCAGCAGGAGGAAGAGGTGGCCGAGCTGCTCAAGCTGGCCGCGCGGGTGGAGGGCATGGTGCGCAATATCGGCATGCATGCCGGCGGTGTGCTGATCGCGCCGGGCAAGATCACCGACTTCTGCCCCATGTACCAGCAGCCGGGCTCGACCAGCGCGGTGAGCATGTACGACAAGGACGACGTCGAGGCCATCGGCCTGGTGAAGTTCGACTTCCTGGGCCTGGCCACCTTGACCATCCTGGAGTTGGCCAAGAACTTCATCATTGCGCGCTACCCGGACCGGCAGGACTTTGACTGGGCCAAGGTGCCGCTGGACGACCGCAAGGTGTTCAAGCTCTTCGGAGATGGCTTCTCGGAAAGCGTGTTCCAGTTTGAATCGCCCGGCATGCAGCGCCTGCTCAAGGACGCCAAGCCCTCGCGTTTCGAGGATCTGATCGCGCTGGTGTCGCTGTACCGCCCGGGACCTATGGACCTGATCCCTTCCTTCGTGGCGCGCAAGCATGGCCGGGAGACCATCGAGTACCCGCATCCGCTGCTTGGCCAGGTGCTGGAGGAGACCTATGGCGTGATGGTCTACCAGGAGCAGGTGATGCAGGCGGCCCAGGTGCTGGGCGGCTACAGCCTCGGCGGCGCCGACATGCTGCGCCGCGCCATGGGCAAGAAGAAGGCCGAGGAGATGGCCATGCACCGCGAGATCTTCCGCAAGGGAGCCGCGGCCAAGGACATTTCGCAGGACAAGGCCGACGAGGTCTTCGACCTGATGGAGAAGTTCGCGGGCTACGGCTTCAACAAGTCACACGCCGCCGCCTATGCCTTGCTGAGCTACCACACGGCCTGGCTGAAGACGCATTACACGGCCGAGTTCTACGCCGCGAACATGACGATCGAAATGGACGACACCGACAAGCTCAAGGTGTTGCTCAATGATGCCAAGCTCTTCGCCATCGAGTTCCAGCCGCCCTGCGTGAATCGCGGCGTCTACCGTTTCGAACCCATCAGCAACAAGCTTGTCAACTACGGCCTGGGCGCCATCAAGGGCACGGGCCAGGGCGCCATCGATGCGATCGTGGCGGCGCGGCAAGCGGGCGGCCCTTTCAAGAGCTTCTTCGATTTCTGCGCCCGGGTGGACCGCAAGGCGGTCAACAAGCGCGTCGTGGAGGCCCTCATCAAGGCCGGCGCCTTCGACACCCTGGAGGCCGAGCGTGCGCGCCTGCTGGCCAGCGTGGCGCTGGGCTACACCTATGCCGATAAGTTGGCGCAGGACGCCGACCAGGGTGGGCTGTTCGACTTCGACGAGGGCGCCCATGGCTCGTCCACCGCCGAACCCGAGCTGGTGCAGGCTGCGCCCTGGAGCATCAAGGAGCGTCTGGGTCTGGAGAAAACCGCGATCGGCTTCTACCTCTCCGGCCATCTGTTCGACCAGAGCGGCGAGGAGGTGCGCCGCATGGTCAAGCGCCGCGTCGCCGATCTGCAAGACAGCCGCGAACCGGTGCTGGTGGCCGGCATCGTCTCGGACATGCGCATCATCAACGGCCACCGCGGCAAGGTGGCGATCTTCAAGCTCGACGACAAGAGCGATGCAATCGAGGCGGTGGCCAACGAAGAGCTCATCAACGCGCACAAGGAGGCGCTGGCCGAAGATGAACTCGTCATTGTCTCGGGCAAGGTGCAGAACGACCGCTTCTCGGGTGGCCTGCGCCTGAACATCCAGCAGCTGTGGAGCCTCACCGCGGCGCGCGCGCGCTTCGGAAAATTCCTGCGCCTGCAGGCCAACGGCGTGACGCCGCCGGTGGCCGAGGTGGTGGCGACTTGGCCGGCGCGCCGCGTGGACGCCGAGCAGGGCACCCTGGTGCAGGGCCTGTCGCTGCGTCTGGCCGTCAAGCGCGAGGGTGCCAGCGCCGAACTGGACCTGGGCGATGCGGCCAAGTTCTGGCCCTGCGACGAGGCCCTGGCGAAGCTGGGCGGTGCGCAAATCGTCTACGACTGAGGCCCCGCGCGGCGCTGTTGCGCGGCAGCGAATGGCCCCTCTTTTGAGCGTTTGGCGTAGCGGGGTTTTCGGGCATGATCGCCTCAAGCGACAGCCATGGACAACCCGGCGCCCAACCCTTCCACCCCCACTACCGGCCTGATCCTGACCGGTGGCGGTGCCCGCGCGGCCTACCAGGTGGGCGTGCTGGCCGCGATCGCGCAGCTGCGCCGCGACGCCGGCGTGAGTGCCGCCAACCCCTTTCCTGTGATCGCCGGCACCTCGGCCGGCGCCATTAATGCCGGCACCCTGGCCTGCCAGGCGGACGACTTCGATGGCGCCGTCGACGGGCTGATGCATATCTGGCAGAACATCCATGTCGATCAGGTCTATGCCGCCGATGCCTTTGGCGTGATACGCACCGGGGCGCGCTGGATGACCATGATGAGCCTGGGCTGGGCGGTGGCGCGCTGGCACCGCAGCAAGCCACGCAGCCTGCTGGACAACGAGCCGCTGGGCCGGCTGCTGCGCCGCTGGGTGCGGCTGGAGCGGCTGGACGAGATGCTGGCACAGGGCCATATGCGAGCGTTGGCGGTGAGCGGCTCCAGCTACAGCTCGGGCCAGCATGTCACCTTCTACCAGGCTCACGAGGCGCAAAAACCCTGGCTGCGCTCACAGCGCATCGCCACACCGACCAAGCTGAGCGTCGAGCATCTGCTGGCGTCCTCGGCGATTCCCTTCATCTTCCCGGCCCAGCTGCTGGACCTGGAAGGGCAGGCCGAATGGTTTGGCGACGGTTCGATGCGCCAGAGCGCGCCGATCTCGCCGGCCATCCACCTGGGCGCCGAGCGCGTGCTGGTGATAGGTGCGGGCCGCATGCATGAGCCACCCGGGCGCCGCAGCACCCTGGTGGAGGGCCATCCCAGCATGGCGCAGATCGCAGGCCATGCGCTTTCCAACATCTTCCTGGATGCGCTAGCGGTGGACGTGGAGCGCTTGCAACGCATCAACAACACGCTGAGCCTGCTGCCCGCCGAGGCGCGTGCAGCCACGCCGCTGAAGCCGGTGGAGGTGCTGGTGATCGCGCCCAGCCGCCGTATCGACGAACTCGCCGCCGAGCACCAGCACAGCCTGCCGCCGCCGATACGCGCGATGTTGCGCAGCGTGGGTGTGGCCGGCGAGGGCAAGGCTGCGACCGGCTCGGCGCTCACCAGCTATCTCTTGTTCGAACCCTCGTTCACCGGCGAGCTGATCATGCTGGGCATGTCCGACACCCTGGCCAAGCGCGCCGAGGTGCAGCGATTCTTCGGCTGGCCGGCGCAGGCGCCCAAGGTCGACCCGCGCTCGATGCGCAGACGCAGCGCCGGTTTCGCCGAGCTTCAGCCCGTCGCTCAGGCAGCAGCCGCCGAAGCGGCCTGAGCACCCCAGGCCCGGCCCTGCACGCGCAGGCCCTGGGCCGAGAGCTTGGCGGCCAGCTTGGGGCCTATGCCCGCGACGCGGCGACGCAGATCCTGCCAATCGCTGAAGGGCCGCGCCGCCAGCAGGCGCCCGGCCAATTCCGGGCCGATGCCGGCGAGCGATTCCAGCTCGGCGCGGCTGGCGCTGTTGAGCTCCAGCGGGGTCGGGTCTTGCGCCCAGGTAGGCGATGCCAGCAGAGAGCCTAGCAGTGCCAGACGCCGTCGCATGGTTCAGTCCGCAAACTGGGCCTGAACCATGGCGGCGTAAGCGCCGTCGCGCGCCACCAGCTCCGCATGGCTACCGCTCTCCAGTAGACGGCCCTGCTGCAGCACATGGATGCGATCGGCCGAGCGTATGGTGGAGAGGCGGTGCGCGATCACGATTAGGGTCTTGCGGCCCTGCCAGGCCTCGATGGCCTGCTGTACGGCGCGCTCACTCTCGGTGTCCAGCGCCGAGGTGGCCTCGTCCAGCACCCAGATCGGTGCATCCTTGTAGAGCGCGCGCGCAATTGCCAGGCGCTGGCGCTGGCCGCCACTGAGCTTGCTGCCGTTGGCGCCCACGGCGGTGTCCAGTCCCTCGGGCAGGGTCTGCACGAAGTCCCATAGATGCGCGGCACGCAGCGCCTGCTCCAGCCTGGCCGCGTCGCGCGGCTGGGCATAGGCGATGTTGTCGGCCACCGAGGCGTCGAACAGCACGATGTCCTGCGAAACCACCGCGAACTGGCGGCGCAGGCTGGCGCGCGTGAGTTCGTTGATGGGCGCGCCGTCCAGCAAGACCTGACCCTCATCGGGCTCGGCGAAGCCTAAGAGCAGGTTGACGATGGAACTCTTGCCCGAGCCCGAGGCACCCACCAGGGCGGTGGTCTGGCCGGCGGCAAAGCGCAGGTCCAGGGTGTCCAGCGCTGGCTGCTCGGCGCCGGGGTAGCGCAGCGTCACGGCTTGCAGCGCGATCTCGCCGCGGCATTCGGCCAACTCGCGGTTGCCGCGGTCGTTCTCGGCCGGTATGTGCAGCAGGCTCAGGCTGCCCTGGGCGGTGATGAGGGCATTGGTGATGGGCTGGGCCAGCTCGCTGAGATGGCGCAGGCGCGAGGTCAAGAGCAGCAGAGCGGCGATGAAGGCGGCGAACTCGCCCACGCCGCTCTGGTTCTGGCGCGCCTGCAGCAGCGCGAGGCTCAGGATGACCGACAGCCCGATGCTGGCGATCAGCTGCGAGACCGGCTGGGTCAGCGCGTTGGCGGCCGCGGTCTTGAGGGTGGCGCGCTGCACCTCGCGGGCGCGCGCGGCGAATTGCTCGCGTTCGTGGTCGGCGGCGTCGAAGCTGCGCACCACGCGCCAGGCTCGCGTCAGGTCGTCGACCTTGTTGACCAGCCTGAGCTGGGCGTCATAGGCCCAGCTGCCCATGCGGCGCACGCGCGCGTTGACGCGCTTGACCACCACCGCCATCACCGGGGTGGTGATCATCGACAGCAGGGTCAGCTGCCAGTTCAGCCACAGCAGATAGCCCAGCATGGCCAGCGCCGGCAGGCCGTCGCGCAAGAGGGTGATGAGGGCACCACCCAGCTGGGCGACGATCTGCTGCGGGTCGTTCACCACCTTGGTGACGGCGGTGCCCGGCTGCAGGCTGGTGTAGATGCGCGCGTCGGCCTTTAGCAAGGCGTCCAGCAGCGCGGCGCGCAGGTCGAACACGGTGCGCGAGACGGTCCAGTTCAGCAGGTACTGGCCGAGGAAGCTGAACAGGCCACGCGCCGCGAACAGACCGATCAGCACCACCGGCACCCACCACACCGAGAAGCTGTCGGCCTTGAAGCCCTCGCCCAGCACGGTCTTGAGCAGGTGCGGTATCAGCGGCTCGGTGCAGGCGGCACCGATATAGGCCAGGATGGTCGCCGCCACGCCTCGGCGGTGGGGCTTCAGGTAAACCGCCAGGCGGCGTGCGGTGTCGCTCAATGCTTCGGGCTGACTCATGGAATTGCTGGCGTGGCGAGGGGCCGATTGTCGCCGCTGCGCCGGCTTGGGCTGCCTGCCTATACTGCCGGCCATGTCTGAAAACAACATGGGCCTTGGCGCCGGGCCCCGGCGCGTGCTGCATTTCGTCACCGGCGGTTTTTCCGGTGCCACCCAGGTGGCGCTGGACCTGTGCCTGTCGGCACAGGCAAGCGAGCGCATGGAGGTGTTGCTGGTGCTGCGCCGCAAACGCAACACCGATGCGGCGCGGGTGGCAGCGATGCGCGCGCGCGGCCTGCGCGTGGAGGTGCTGCCGGGCTGGTCACATCTGGCGACGATCTGGGCGCTGTGGCGCCTGTGCCGCGCCTGGCGGCCCGAGTTGCTGGTGGCGCATGGCTTTCCCGAGCACCTGCTCGGCCGCTGGGCCGGACTGCTCGCCGGCGTGCCCAAGCTGGTGCAGGTGGAGCACAACTCGCGCGAGCGCTACACACGCTGGAAGCTGGCGCAGGCGCGCTGGCTGGCGGCGCGCAGCGCCAGGCTGGTGGCCGTGTCCGAAGGGGTGAAGGCGGCGCTGCTGAAGCTGGGCATGCCGGCGGACAAGACCATGGCCATACCCAATGGCGTGGACCTGCGGCCATTCGCCGAAGGCGCCGGCAAGCCCTTTGAGGAGCGCGTGGCCGGCATCGTGATGTCGGCCCGCTTTGCGCGCCAGAAGGACCATCTGACCCTGATACGCGCGCTGGGCCTGCTGAAGGGCCGCGGCCTGCGCCTGCCGCTGCTATTGGCGGGGGCGGGCAAGGCCGCCTATCACCAGCGCGCCGAGGCCGAGGTGGCTCGCCTGGGCCTGCAAGAGCAGGTGCAGTTCCTGGGTCATCACGGCGGCATGCCCGAGCTGCTGATGTCGCACGCGGTCTGCGTGCTGGCCACCCATTACGAGGGCATGCCGCTGGCCCTGGTGGAGGGCATGGCGGCAGGCTGTGCCTGCATCGCCTCCGACGTGGTGGGCGTGAGCGAGGTGCTGGCGCATGAGCGCAACGGCCTCCTGGTACCCGAGGGCGATGCCACGGCCCTGGCCGATGCGCTGGAGCGCGTGTTCTGCGAGCCGGGGCTGGGCCAGCGGCTGGCGGCGGCGGCGCGCGAGCGCGCGCTCGCCGAACATGGCGTGGAGCTGATGCGCCTACGCTACCAGGCCCTGCTCACGACGCTTTAGACAGCCACCAGCGCAACTGCAGCCAGCGCAGCCATTTGCCACGTTGCAGGTAGGCGCGCAGCAGTTGCTCGGGCGAGAGCGGCGAGCTGGCGCGCCACTGGCGCGCGAAACGCCGCAGCGCCTCGCTCAGGCCCTGCTGCCCGAGCCGGCTGCGCCGCTTGCAGGCGCGTACAAAGGTGCGGGCGCAGAAATGCGCGATCTCGAAGCGCGTGCCCTCGCTCAGCGTCGGCAGTTCGGCGGCATAGCCCTCCAAGGCGCCCATCCATTCATCCAGCCTGGCCGCGCTCAGGTTCGCGAGCGCGCTGCCGGCACGCTGCCGGTAGGCGATCCAGACCTCGGGCGCATGCACGAAGCGGCGCACTTGCAGCGCCAGGCGCGGGTAGACGGCGAGGTCTTCGAACACCCGGCCGACCGGGAAGCGCAGGCCCGCCGGCCAGATCGCACGGCGCACGATCTTGGACCAGGGGTGCAACTGCCCGGCCTGGAACAAGCCGCTCAACAGGCCATCCAGGTCCTCGCCTTGTGCAGCCCCGATGAAGCTGGGGATGTGCTGGTAGCGCGGCTTGGCGGGTTTGCTGCTGCCATCGTCGAAGGCACGGAAATCACACATCACCAGGTCGGGCGCCTGCTGCGCCAGCACTGCCTTGAGGCGGGCCAGCGCGCCCGGCTCCATCAGGTCGTCGGGGTCGACGAACCAGAGGTAGTCGCCACGCGCGGCGTCCAGCAGGGTATTGCGCGCCGCGCTGACGCCCTGGTTGTGCGCATGCCTGAGCAGGCGCACGCGCGGGTCACGGGCCTGCAATGACTCGACCAGTGCGGCCGAGCCATCGGGCGAGGCATCGTCCACAAACACCAGTTCCACGCCCGCATCGGCCTGATCGAGGATGGAGGCCGCGCAGGCAAGCAGGTAGGGCTCGACCCGGTAGACCGGCAGCAGGATGCTGAGCCAGGGCGCCGTCATGCGTGCAATTCCAGCAGGTGGGCGATGGCGCTGCCGCGCAGCCAACGGCCCTTGGCCAGGCCGCGCTCCAGCACCTGGCGGTCGCCGCCGCGCAGCTTGATCAGGGCCGGCAGGCGGCGCGGGCAGGGCGTGAGCGCGAGGCGGGCGTAGAGGTGGCGCTTGCGCCAGCGCAGCGCGGCCAGGTAGGCGAAGGCCGAGTCCTCGGCGCAAAGCAGGGCCAAACGGTAGGTCTCGGGCGCCCGGTCCAGCAGGTCCGAGGCGGCCACATGCATCAGCAGATAGCGCTGGAAGTCCGGGGTCAGGTCTTGCACCACGCGCGCCAGCCGGCCCTGTGCGCGCAACTCGTCCAGATAGGCTTCGGCGCCCAGATCCAGCGCATGGTCGAAGGCCTCGGCCAGATCGCGCACAAAGGCGCTGCCGGGCAGCGCGGCCATGCACCAGTTCTCGACGATGGGCAGCTCGGGCCGGCTGCTGTAGCGCTGGATGTAGAAGCCTGCGTACTCGGCCTGGGCGGCCAACTGCGCCTCGTGCAGCCAGGCCAGGTCGCGCGTCAGCAGGGTGGAGGCGTCCATCCAGATGCCGCCATGGCGGGCCAGCAATTGCACGCGCAGCCAGTCGGCCTGGCGATAGGGCGGCAGGCTGTCGAAATCCGGCCGCAGCGCCCTGGCAGGGATCCATTGCAACAGGCTTTGGCGGTCCAGCAGGCGCAGCTCGTGGTCGGGCGCGTGGCGCCGCCAGTTGGCCAGGCATTGCTGGATGAAAAGCGGCGCCGGCGCGGGATGCCAGTAGGTCCAGAGGATCTTGGGTATGCCAGCGGCGGCGCGCGGCGCGGCAGCGCCGATCAAGACCTCGCGTATCTGCGCCGGGGCCTGCGCACACAGGACCTGCCAGAGCTCGCGCCCCAGCAGCGCCAGCAGCAGGACCAGCAGCCCCAGCCAGATCATTCGCGCCAGTGCTCGGCGATCCAGTGCGCCGGGCGGGCGTGGCGCCAGTTGCCCATATTGCGACCGGCCAGCGCGTCGGGCGGATTCATCACGCCATGGAAGATCAGGATGCGTGCGCCCTTGGGGATGATGGGGTCGCGCCAGTAGCTGGTGGGCCAGGTCGGGATGCAGTGGTATTTGTAGCTGGCGCACCAGGCGGCGTCCCAGTACTTGAGCTTGCCCTGCGCGTGCATCTCGTTGGAGAGGTAGGCCTGCTCGTTGCGCACCTGACGGCGTATCGCCTCGGCCTCGCGGCGGAACTTGGCCAGCACATCGGCATGTGCACCCAGCTGGAAGCGGTACACCGAGCTGTTGCCGGTGATGCGCCAGGGGCGCTTCCAGTCATGGATGATGAGGAACTCGCCGGGCACCTCGAAGAAGGGCGTGATGTCGTCGACGATCACCACGTCCAGGTCCAGGAACAGCGCCGTGCCCTTGAGGCCGTGCAGGTCCGCTTCAAAGGTGGTGAGCTTGGTCCAGCCGCGCTCGGGGATGCCGGCAGGCAGCTTGAGCTCGGGGATGGGCAGGCATTGCACCTCGGCGCGTATACCCTCGCTGCGGTCGGTCAGGCAGACGAACTTGAAGGGCCCGTGCAGATGCCGCGCCACCATGGCATAGAGGCGGTTGACGTACTCGGGGCCGTACTTGGTGCCCCATTTCATGCACAGGATGACGCGATCGGTGCTGCTTGCTTGCATCAGAGCTCTTCAACGTGACGGGGCGGGTAGCTGTCCCAGTTCAGGCAGCCCGGGCATTGCCAGAAATAGTGCTGGGCCTCGAAGCCGCAGGCGGCGCAGCGGTAGCGCTGCAGCGGCCGGCCGGCACGCTCGATGGCGCTGCCCAGCAGAGTGGTCTCTTCATCGCTGAGCTGCGCCCCCGACTGCGCCAGCAGCTGGCGCGCGGCCGCCAGGCTGGGGTCCTGGCGCAGATGCGCCAGCAAGCGCTGGCGCTGCGCGGCCGCGGCCGGTTCCAGCTTGGCGATAGCCTGCAGTAGGTGCATGCCGGGGTGACGCTGGTACTGGCCTTGCAGGGTCTGCAGGGCGGCCGCGGCGGCGTCGCAGGCGAGTGCCGCGCTGGCGTAATCGCTGGCCACCAGATTGAAGGCCTCGGGGTTGGCGGCCAGCAGCTCGGCGTAGGCGGCCATGGCATGTTGGGGCTGTTCGCGGCGCATCAGCAATTGCCCAGCCAGCACATGGGCACGCGCGGCCTGGGGCGCCACCTTGCGGGCCTCGGCCAGCAGGGCCTGCGCCTTGTCGACGTCGCCCGCCTGGTTGCGCGCCTGCGCTTCCAGCGCCAGCTCGCACAGGTAATGCGCGATGCGCGAGGCAAAGGAGCCGGTGCCCACCTGCTCAAGATGCCTGGCCACCTCGGCGGCCTTGCGCCATTCGCGCGAGCGCTCGTACAGCGAGAGCAGGGCCAGTTCGGCTTCGCTCTCGAAGCTGCTGCCGCGCAGCACCGCAAAGGCCTCCTCGGCGCGGTCGAACAGGCCGGCCTTGTAGAAGTCCTGGGCCAGCGCGTACTGGGCGCGCTCGCGCTCGGCACGGGGCAGGTCGCCGCGCTGCAGCAGGTGCTGGTGCACGCGCACCGCGCGCTCGTATTCGCCACGGCGGCGGAACAGATTGCCCAGTGCGAAGTGCAGCTCGGAGGTGTCGGGGTCGGCCTGCACCGCCTCGATGAAGGCGTCGATGGCCTTGTCCTGCTGTTCGTTGAGCAGCAGGTTCAAGCCCTTGAAATAGGCCTTGGGTGCGTCGCGCTGCTCGCGCTTCCACTGGCGCGTGTCGAGCTTGGAGGCCAGCCAGCCAAGGCCGAACACCAGGGGCAATGCAATCAGCAGCCAGCTGAGATCGAAGCCCATCTCAGAGGCCGTCCCGCACGATCGGGGCGCTGGCGGGGTCAGGTGTTGCCGCTGCGGGCAGATCCTGGGCCAGTTGGCGAGATGCGGCGCGGCGGTGGTGCCACCAGGCCGGCACCATGGCCAGCACGCCCAGGGCGCAGCCGAGGCCGAAGGCGATCAGCACGATGATGACCAGGGGCGCGCTCCAGGCGCGGCCGAAGAACCAATGCACCACCACCTCCTGGCTGTTGTTCAGCGCGAAGGCGAAAAGGGCAAAAAAGAGGAAGGCCCGGAAGAGCCAGACAAAGAGACGCATTGGCGTGGATTCTAGGCGCCCTAGGCGCGCCAGCGGCTCAATCCAGGGTGCGCGGCAGTCCGACGTCGTCCAGCGGCAACTGCTCGTCCACCGCTTCGCGCAGGGCCTTGCCGGGCTTGAAATGGGGCACCAGCTTCTCGGGGATCAGCACCTGCTCGCCGCTGCGCGGATTGCGCCCCATGCGGGGTGGGCGGCGGTTGATGGAGAAGCTGCCAAAGCCGCGGATCTCGATGCGGTGGCCGCGGGCCAGGGCATCGGACATCGCGTCCAATATCGTCTTGACGGCGAACTCGGTGTCGCGCTGGGTGAGCTGGCCAAAGCGCTCTGCCAGATGGGCCACGAGGTCGGAACGTGTCATGACGATCGAATGCTGGTGAAAGAGGGGGAGGCAAGGAAATCAGGCTCGCCCTCGGGAGAGTGGCGAGCCTGAAATGTCAGCTACCGAGCCGCTAGGCTAACAGAGCCCAGGGTCCGGTGGCATTAGGCTTTATCAGCCCTGGTTGTCCAGCTTGGCACGCAGCAGGGCGCCCAGGCTGGTGGTACCGGCGTTCTCACGCTCGCTGGTAGCCGACAGACGCTGCATCGCTTCTTGCTGGTCCGCGCTGTCCTTGGCCTTGATCGACAGCTGGATGTTGCGCGTCTTGCGGTCGATGTTGACGATCACCGAGGTGACTTCGTCGCCTTCCTTCAGCACGTTGCGGGCATCTTCCACGCGGTCGCGGGAGATTTCCGAGGCGCGCAGGTAGCCGGTCACGTCGTCAGCCAGTTCGATCTCGGCGCCACGGGCGTCGACCGTCTTGACCTTGCCGGTCACCGTCATGCCGCGGTCATTGACCGAGGTGTAGGTGGTGAACGGGTCGCTGTCCAGCTGCTTGATGCCCAGGGAGATGCGCTCGCGCTCCACGTCCACGGCCAACACGATGGCTTCGACTTCCTGGCCCTTCTTGAAGTTGCGCACGGCAGCTTCGCCAGTTTCTTGCCACGACAGGTCGGACAGGTGCACCAGGCCGTCGATGCCTTGCGCCAGGCCAACGAACACGCCGAAGTCGGTGATCGACTTGACGGGGCCCTTGACGCGGTCGCCGCGCTTGACGTTCTCGGCGAACTCTTCCCAAGGATTGGCCTTGCACTGCTTCATGCCCAGGGAGATGCGACGCTTGTCTTCGTCGATTTCCAGGACCATGACTTCGACTTCGTCGCCCAGGGAGACGATCTTCGAAGGAGCCACGTTCTTGTTGGTCCAGTCCATTTCGGAGACGTGCACCAGGCCTTCGATGCCGGGTTCGATTTCCACGAACGCGCCGTAGTCAGCAATGTTGGTGACCTTGCCGAACAAACGGGTGTTGGTGGGGTAGCGACGTGCCACACCGAACCAGGGGTCGTCGCCCAGCTGCTTCAGGCCCAGCGAGACGCGGTTCTTCTCGGCGTCGAACTTCAGGACCTTGGCGGTCAGTTCCTGGCCAACCGTCACCACTTCGCTCGGGTGACGCACGCGGCGCCATGCCATGTCGGTGATGTGCAGCAGGCCGTCGATGCCGCCCAGATCCACGAAGGCACCGTATTCGGTGATGTTCTTGACCACGCCCTGGACGATCGCGCCTTCCGACAGCGTTTCCAGCAGCTTGGCGCGCTCTTCGCCCATCGAAGCTTCGACCACGGCACGGCGCGACAACACGACGTTGTTGCGCTTGCGGTCCAGCTTGATGACCTTGAATTCCATGGTCTTGCCCTCGTAGGGGCTCATGTCCTTCACCGGGCGGGTGTCGAGCAGCGAACCGGGCAGGAAGGCGCGGATGCCGTTCACCAGGACGGTCAGGCCGCCCTTGACCTTGCCGGACACGGTACCGGTCACGAAGTCGCCCGACTCCAGTGCGGTTTCCAGCGACAGCCACGAGGCCAGACGCTTGGCCTTGTCGCGCGACAGGATGGTGTCGCCGTAGCCGTTTTCGATCGCATCGATCGCCACCGAGACGAAGTCGCCGACGTTGACTTCGAGCTCGCCCTGGTCGTTCTTGAACTCTTCGATGGGCACGTAGGCTTCAGACTTGAGGCCGGCGTTGACCACCACAAAGCTGTGCTCGACACGCACCACTTCGGCGGAGATGACCTCGCCGGCGCGCATGTCGGAGCGCTGCAGCGATTCCTCGAACATGGCTGCAAACGAGTCCATGGCGGGGGTGGCGTTCTGGGTTTGGGACATGGTATTTCCTGAGCCGTCTGGCAAGGCGTTTGCCCGTCGGCAGTTGCAAGCAAGCTTGCGGGTTAAGGTTGTAGAGTTCGCCGCCCTCAATGAACTGTCGTTCGGAGGGAAGGGCGGCGGGCCCGGATGCTGCTCTGATTCAACGCTGTCTCAGAACGGCCTGCGCTCGGCCCACCAAGCCAGCACCAGATCACGAGATTCTTCGATGGTCTGGGCCGAGTTGTCGAGGCTTTGCGCGTCTTGCGCGGGCTTGAGAGGCGAGGCGCTGCGACCCTTGTCGCGCGCGTCACGTGCCTCAAGATCCGCACGCAAGCCTTCCATGCTAGCCGAGATTCCCTTGGAAATCAACTGCTTATAGCGCCGCTCGGCACGCGTGGCTGCACTCGCGGTGAGGAAGACCTTGAGCGCCGCGTCGGGGAACACGGTCGAGCCCATGTCGCGGCCATCGGCCACCAGGCCGGGTACGCGGCGGAAGTCCAGCTGCAGCTGGTTCAGCGCGCTGCGTACCTGGGGATGGGCGGCGACCTGCGAGGCCATCAGGCCGGCGGCCTCGGCGCGCAGGGCCTCGGTGATGTCTTCCTCGCCCAGGGTGACGCGGCCCTTGCGGAAATGCAGGTCCATCGCCGGCACGACGGCGGCCACGGCCGCGCCGTCGTCCAGGTCCAGGCCGGCGCGGTGGGCGGCCAGGCCGGTGGCGCGGTACAGCATGCCGGAGTCGAGGATCACATAGCCCAGCTCATGCGCCACCTCATCGGCCAGGGTGCCCTTGCCGGAGGCGGTGGGGCCGTCTATGGTCAGCACCGGGATGTCCTCGGGGCGTGCCGTCACCACCTCGAACAGGGTCTCGAAATAGTCCGGGAAGGTCTTGGCCACGCAATGCGGCTCCAGAATGCGCACCGGCACCGCGGCGTCAGCGACCAGGCCGTTGAAGGCCGCGAGCGAGAAGCACATCGCGACGCGGTGGTCGTCGTAGGTGTGGATGCTGGCGGGCTTCCAGGTGCGCAAGGGGTGCACGCGCAGCCAGTCCGGGCCTTCCTCAACGCTGGCGCCGAGCTTGCGCAGCTCGGTGGCCATGGCGGCGATGCGGTCGGTCTCCTTGACGCGCCAGCTGGCGATATTGCGCAGCTTGCTGGGGCCGTCGGCATAGAGCGCCATCACCGCCAGCGTCATGGCGGCGTCGGGGATATGGTTGCAGTCCAGGTCCAGGGCCTTGAGCGGCCAGGCGCCGCGCTTGACCTCCAGCGCATTGGCCTCGGCACGCACCTCGGCGCCCATCGCCTGCGCGGCCTCGACAAAGCGCACATCGCCCTGCAGTGAGGCACTGCCCACGCCTTCGATGCGGATCGGTGCCTCGGTGGCGGCGATGGCGCCCAGCGCCACGAAGTAGGAGGCCGAGGAGGCATCGCCCTCCACATGCACCTCGCCCGGCGAGCGGTAGCGGCTGCCGGCGGGAATCGTGAAGCGCTGCCAGCCGTCCGCGCGCACCGCGATGCCAAAGCGCTTCAGCAGCTCCAGGGTGATGTGCACATAGGGCTTGGAGATCAGCTCGCCGACCACCTCGATCACCACGTCCTGTGTGGCCACCAGCGGCAGGGCCAAGAGCAGGGCGGTGAGGAACTGGCTCGAGACATCGCCGCGCACCCGCACTGGCTCGGCCAGCTTGAGCTTGCTGGGCCCGGTCAGGCGCAGCGGCGGATAGCCTTCGTTGCCCAGGCAGGCGATCTCGCAGCCCAGTTCGCGCAGGGCATCGACCAGGTCGCCGATGGGCCGCTCGTGCATGCGCGCCACGCCGGCCAACTCGAAGCTGCCGCCCTGGGTGGCGGCCAGCAGCGCCAGCGCCGCGGTGAGCGGCCGCATCGCGGTACCGGCATTGCCGAGAAAGAGCTGCGCATCATGGTTGACCAGGCGTGCGCCCAGGCCGGTGATCTTGAGCGGGCCGCCGGGCAGCTGCTCTATTTGGCAACCCAGCGTCTTCAGCGCTGCCAGCATCACGGCGGTGTCGTCGGAGTCCAGCAGGTCATGCACCAGGGTCTGGCCTTCGGAGAGGCCGGCCAGCAGCAGCACTCGGTTGGAGATGCTTTTGGAGCCCGGCAGGCGCACGGTGCCGGCGGCTGCGCGCAGCGGCGGCAGGTCGAGGAAGGGGATCTTGAACATGGCGGGGAGAATGCGGAGTCAGTTGCGGGTGCGGGGCACACCCATCTGCCATTGGCTGCGGCCTTCGGAGGCCTGCCTGAGCAGGGTCTCGAGGCCCTGTGCGTCGTCGTTCTGTATCACCTGTTCCAGCAGGTCCAGCATGTCGCGAAAGCGCTTGGACTGCGCCATCACCTCGGCCTTGTTGGCCAGCAGGATGTCGCGCCAGATGGCGGGATCGCTGGCGGCGATGCGGGTGAAGTCGCGAAAGCCCGGGCCGGCCAGGCTGAGGTAATCGCGCGCTGCGGGCTGCTTGGCGACGGCGCTGAAATAGGCGTAGGCAAGCAGATGCGGCAGATGGCTGACGGCGGCAAAGGCGGCGTCATGGTTCTGCGGCGTCATCTTCAGCACCTGGCAACCCAGCGCCGACCAGACGTCGGTGGCCTTCTGCACCAGCGCCGCATTGGTCTGCGGCAGCGGCGTCAGGATGACCTGGCGACCCTGGTAAAGCCCGGCATCGGCGTTCTGCACGCCGGCCGATTCCTTGCCGGCAATCGGGTGCGCGGGCACGAAGGAGCCGAACTGCCTGCCCAGCACGCGGCGCGCGGCGTCGACCACATCGCATTTGGTCGAGCCCACGTCCATGAAGAGCACGCCGGGGTCCACCATATGCTTGACGGCCTTCAGCGTCGCCTCGGTGGCGGCCACCGGCACGGCCAGCAGCACGATGTCCGATCCCGAGACCGCCAGCAGGGCCGATTCGGCGGCGATGTCGATCACGCCCAGCTTCTTGGCGGCCTCGGTGGTGGAGGGCGACTTGCTATAGCCCACCACCCGCTTCACCAGCCCGGCCTTTTTGAGTGCAAGCGCGAAGGAGCCGCCCATCAGGCCGCATCCGATCACGCCGAGTTGCTGAAACATGCTCAGGCTTTCACTGGATAGGTGCCGATCACCTTGTAGAAGGCGCACAGCTGTCTCAACTCTGCCAAGGCAGCCGCCACATGCGGCTCGGAGGGGTGGCCTTCCAGGTCGATGTAGAAGTAGTACTCCCATTGGCCGGTGCGCGCCGGGCGCGACTCCAGCCGCGTCATCGACACGCCATGGTTCTTCAGTGGTACCAGCAGGTCGTGCATGGCGCCGGGGCGATTCGTCACCGAGACGATCAGGCTGGTGCAGTCGCGGCCGGTGGGCGGCGGCACGTCCATGGTCTGCGGCAGGCAGATCACCGCAAAACGGGTGCGGTTGTAAGCCTCGTCCTGCACCGCATGGGCCACGATGTGCAGGCCGAACAGGGTGGCAGCGCGCTCGCTGGCGATGGCCGCCCATTCCGGATGCTCGGCCGCCAGGCGGGCGCCCTCGGCATTGCTGGAGACGGCGCGGCGCTCGGCGTCGGGCAGGTGCTTGTTGAGCCAGTTCTGGCATTGCGCGAGTGCCTGCGGATGCGCCAGCACCGCCTTGATGCCGCGCAGCGAGTTGTCCTTGCACAGCAGGTTGTGGCGAATCAAGAGGCTGACCTCGCCCACCACATGGGTGGGCGTGTGCAGGAACAGGTCCAGCGAACGCGTCACCACGCCCTCGGTCATGTTCTCCACGCCCACCACGCCGTACTGGGCGCTGCCGCTGGCGGTGGCATGGAAGACCTCGTCGAAGCTGGAGCAATAGATCAGGTCCGCAGCGCCACCGAAATACTCGATCGCCGCCTGCTCGCAGAATGTGCCCACCGGGCCCAGCACGGCCACACGCTGCGGCGATTCCAGCGCCAGGCAGGCCGACATGATCTCGCGCCAGATCGCGGCCACATGCTCGTTGCGCAAGGGGCCCTGGTTGGCCTGCTGGATCTTGGTGATCACCTGGGCCACGCGGTCGGGACGGAAGAAGGGTGTGCCGTCGCGGCGCTTGATCTCGCCCACCTGCTCGGCCACATGGGCGCGGCGGTTCAGCAGCTTGAGCAGCTCTTGGTCGAGGCTGTCGATCTGGTCACGCAGTTTCAGCAGGGCCGGGTCGGCGACCGGCGGGGAAAGGTTAGGAGGAGTCGCGGGGGCTCCATCAGCCATGTTGTGCCTCAAAGTCTCTCAGATACGCCGTCAGGGCTTGCACACCCTCGAGCGGCATGGCGTTGTAGATCGATGCACGCATGCCGCCCACCGACTTGTGGCCTTTGAGTTGCAGCAGTCCGCGCTCCTTGGCACCGGCCAGGAAGGCGTCGTTCAGACGTTCGTCGCGGAGATAGAACGGTACGTTCATGCGCGAGCGGCAGTTCGCCGCCACGCGGTTTTCAAACAGATTCGAGCCGTCGAGCGCGGCGTACAGCAGTTGCGCCTTGTCGATATTGCGCTGCTCGATCGCGGCCAGGCCGGTCTTGCCGGCATAGGCAAAACCCTTCAGCCACTTGAACACCAGGCCGGCTACATAGATGCCGAAGGTGGGCGGCGTGTTGTACATCGACTGGGCCTCGGCCACGGTCTTGTAGTCGAAGGCGCTGGGGCAGATTGGCAGGGCATGGCCCAGCAGATCCTCGCGCACATAGACCAGGGTGAGGCCGGCCGGGCCGATGTTCTTCTGTGCGCCCCCAAAGGCCAGGCCGACGCGCGACCAGTCGATGCTGCGCGAGAGCTGGTGCGAGGAGCAGTCGATCACCAGCGGAGCGTCTGAGCCCAGCGCCTTGAGGTCCGGCAGCTCGTGGAACTCCAGCCCGTCGATGGTCTCGTTGCTGCAGACATGCACATAGGCCGCATCGGGCCGCAGCCGCCACTGGGCCGCCGGCGCCAGCTGGCGCCGGCCGTCGGCCGAGTTGTCGGCGGCGATCTGCACATCGGCATAACGCCTTGCTTCCTGGGCGCTCTTGGCGGACCAGGAACCGCTCACCACCACATCCACCTTGCCGCCACGCGAGAGGTTCATTGGCACGATGGCGTTCTCGCCCAGGCCGCCACCCTGCACGAAGAGAATGCGGAAGTTGGCCGGCACCTGCAGCAAGTCGCGCAGGTCGGCCTCTGCCGCCTCCGCGATCGAGATGAACTCGCGGCCGCGGTGGCTCATCTCCATCACGCTCATGCCCGAGCCGTGCCAGTCCAGCATTTCCTGCGCCACCAGCGTCAACACCTCTTCGGGCAAGGCGGCCGGGCCGGCGGAAAAATTGAAGGGGCGTGACGTCATGGCGGGGCTGCGGGCGTGAACGGCTTGGGCCGGGGATTACTTCTTGGCGGGGGTGCTGCCGGTGGCGGGCTTGCTGGCTGCGGGCGGCGGGCTGATGCCCAACTGCTTGGCCACGCTGGCGCGCAGCGCGTTGAACTTGCCTTCCAGGCCGGGGCCCACTTCCGCCATCAGCTTCTGGCCCAGCGCGGACTGCATGTCGCCGCCCATCTGCACATACTTTTTGTTGACGGGCGAGTCCAGGATGGCAACGAGCTGACGCAACTCATCCTCGGTGAACCGCTCGTCGAGCATGTTGCCAATGGTGCTCGGGGCGAGCTTCAGTGCCGCATTGCGCAACACCGGCGTGTTTTCCTCAACGAACTTCTTGATGTCGGCTTCGATGGCTTTGGCGGTAGCCTCGCGCTTTTCGGGCGCGACCTGGTTTTGCAGTGCGGCACCGGCGCCCTGCATCAGATTGCCAATGGGTTGCTGCAAAACGCCGCGGGCCAGGCCCTCGATGGCGGGCTGCTGCAGCTGCAGCACCTTGGCGATCAGCTCCTTCTTGGCGGGCGAGCTGGCAGGGGCCGAGGCCGATTGGGCGAGGGCCGGTACGGCGCAGGCGGCAATGACAGCGGCGGCGCAGATCTTCAACAGCGAGGTGTTCAAACTCATTCCTTGTTAGCGTCGTCGGCGTTCGGATCGCCTTCAGCGGGATTGTCGGTGCCGGCTTCCGCCGCACCATCGATGGTGCCTTCATTGGCATCGTTCTCGACGATGCGTTGCAGGCCGGAGAGCTTGGAGCCATCGTCCAGCGCGATCAGGGTCACGCCCTGGGTGGCGCGGCCGAGTTCGCGAATCTCGGCGACCCGAGTGCGCACGAGCACGCCGCGGTCGGTGATCAGCATGATCTCGTCCTCCGGGCGCACCAGGGTGGCGGCCACCACGCGGCCATTGCGCTCGCTCTGCTGGATCGCAATCATGCCCTTGGTGCCGCGGCCATGGCGCGTGTACTCGATGATGGAGGTGCGCTTGCCATAGCCGTTCTCGGTGGCGGTGAGCACGCTCTGCGTCTCGTCCTCTGCCACCAGCATGGCGATCAGGCGCTGCTCGGGCTCCAGCATCATGCCTCGCACGCCGCGTGCCTGGCGACCCATGGGGCGCACATCGTCTTCGTCGAAGCGCACCGCCTTGCCACCATCGCTGAACAGCATCACATCGTGCTTGCCGTCGGTCAGCGCCGCGCCGATCAGGAAATCGCCCTCGTCCAGGTCCACCGAAATAATGCCGGCCTTGCGCGGGTTGCTGAAGTCCTTCAGCGAGGTCTTCTTCACCGTGCCCAGTGCCGTGGCCATGAAGATGAAGTGGTCCTCAGGGAAGCTGCGGAACTCGCCGGTAAGCGGCAGCACCACGGTGATCTTCTCCTCGGCCTGCAGCGGGAACATGTTGACGATGGGCTTGCCGCGCGAGTTGCGCGAGCCCTGCGGCACCTCCCAGACCTTGAGCCAGTAGACCCGGCCGCGGTTGCTGAAGCACAGGATCCAGTCGTGCGTGTTGGCGATGAAGAGCTGGTCGATCCAGTCGTCGTCCTTGGTGGCGGCGGCCTGCTTGCCGCGGCCACCGCGGCGCTGCGCGCGGTATTCGCTCAGCGCCTGGCTCTTGATATAGCCGGTATGCGAGAGCGTCACCACCATATCAGTGGGGGTGATCAGGTCTTCGGTGCCGAGTTCCTGGGCGTTGTGCTCGATCACGCTGCGGCGCGCGCCCAGCTTGGTCTGGCCGAACTCCTGGCGCACCTGCACCAGCTCCTCGCTGATGATGGTGGTGACGCGCGCCGGCGTGGCCAGGATGTCCAGCAGATCGGCGATCTGCGCCATCACGTCGCGGTACTCGCCGACGATCTTGTCCTGCTCCAGGCCGGTGAGGCGCTGCAGACGCATCTGCAGGATCTCGCTGGCCTGGTCGTCGGAGAGACGGTAGAGGCCGTCTTCCTGCATGCCATACATGGCGGGCAGGCCCTCGGGGCGGAAGGCGCCGCGGCCGCCTGGCGTGGCCTCCTCGGCGCGCACCAGCATCTCGCGCACCAGCGAGGAATCCCAGCTCTTGGCCATCAGCGCGGCCTTGGCCACCGGTGGGGTGGGCGAGTTCTTGATGGTGGCGATGAACTCGTCGATATTGGCCAGCGCGACGGCCAGGCCTTCCAGCACATGGCCGCGCTCGCGTGCCTTGCGCAGCTCGAAGATGGTGCGGCGGGTCACCACCTCGCGGCGGTGCTCCAGGAACACCGTGATCAGGTCCTTCAGGTTGCAGAGCTTGGGCTGACCGTCGATCAGCGCCACCATATTCATGCCGAAGGTATCTTGCAGCTGGGTCTGCTTGTACAGATTGTTCAGCACCACCTCGGGCACTTCGCCGCGCTTGAGCTCGATCACCACGCGCATGCCGGACTTGTCGCTCTCGTCCTGGATATGGCTGATGCCTTCGATCTTCTTTTCGTGCACCAGCTCGGCAATGCGCTCCAGCAGCGTCTTCTTGTTGACCTGGTAGGGGATCTCGTCAACGATGATGGCCTGGCGCTGGCCGCGGTCGATGTCCTCGAAATGCACCTTGGCCCGCATCACCACCTTGCCGCGTCCGGTGCGATAGCCGTCGCGCACGCCCGAGAGGCCGTAGATGATGCCGGCGGTGGGGAAGTCGGGCGCCGGAATGATTTCCATCAGCTCGTCGATCGAGGCTTCCGGATTGCGCAGCGCATGCAGGCAGGCGTCCACCACCTCGTTCAAGTTGTGCGGCGGGATATTGGTGGCCATGCCCACCGCAATACCCGAGGCGCCATTCACCAGCAGATTGGGCAGGCGGGCCGGCAGAACCAGGGGTTCCTTGTGGCTGCCGTCGTAGTTAGGCCCGAAATCGACCGTTTCCTTGTCGATATCGGCCAGCAATTCATGGGCGATTTTGTCCAGGCGAATTTCGGTGTACCGCATCGCCGCGGCGTTATCGCCGTCGATGGAACCGAAGTTGCCTTGCCCGTCGATCAACATATGTCGCAGGCTGAATGGCTGTGCCATGCGCACGATGGTGTCGTAGATGGCCGAATCTCCGTGCGGGTGGTACTTACCCATGGTCTCACCGACGGCCTGCGCACTCTTGCGGTACTTGGCGTTGTAGGTGTTGCCCATCTCGTTCATCGCGAACAGCACGCGGCGGTGCACCGGCTTCAGGCCATCGCGGGCATCGGGGAGGGCACGGCCGACGATCACGCTCATCGCGTAATCGAGGTACGAACGCCGCATCTCCTCCTCAAGGCTGATGGGCAGTGTTTCCTTGGCGAACTGGGTCATGCGCGGGCGCGGCTGCGGCTCGGGAGAGCTTGCCGTCATCATTTAGGACAGGAAGCGGGATTCTAATTGCTCGGCCATGTAGTACTTGCGCAACATTGATTGAGAGTGGTGCGTGCAGCGCCGCCAGAATAGAGCCGTCCCATCACCCTATGGCACAATCATTTGGTCCCTAGGAGAAACCCGCGCATGCGGTTTTTTCCTTAGGTTTTAGTTCCAGTTCTGGACATTTCGCAGGGCATCTGCGGCTTTCCTTGGAAGGAGAATCATGAAGAAATTGAACCGAGTGGCGACGCTGGTGTCCGTGGCCGCAATCGCTGCCGTGGCCTCGTCGGGCGCTTTCGCCCAGACCGTGGACAACTGGCGTGCCACCGACGGTACCGTCTGGAAGAACGGCACCAACGAACTGTGCTGGCGCGATTCCAACTGGACGCCTGCGACGGCTGCCAAGGATTGCGATGGCGCGCTGAAGCCCGCCCCCAAAGTTGAGGCACCCAAGCCTGTGGCCCCGCCTCCTCCGGTGGCTCCTCCGCCCGCTCCCAAGCCCGCTCCTGTGCCTCCCGCTCCCGTGAGCGAGAAGGTGACCTTCGCCGCTGACGCCTTCTTCGACTTCGACAAGGCTGTGCTCAAGCCCGAAGCCAAGGCCAAGCTGGACGACCTGGTCAGCAAGACCGGTGGTATCAATCTGGAAGTCATCATCGCGGTCGGTCACACCGACAGCGTGGGCTCCGATGAATACAACCAGAAGCTGTCGGTGCGTCGCTCCGAAGCCGTGAAGGCCTATCTGGTGTCGAAGAACGTGGAAAAGAATCGCGTCTACACCGAAGGCAAGGGCGAGAAGCAGCCCGTGGCCGACAACAAGACCGCCGAAGGTCGCGCCAAGAACCGCCGCGTCGAAATCGAAGTGGTTGGTACGCGCAACAAGTAATCGCTACGCTGCGCCGAGTGCGCAGCAGCGACTCAAAGCCCCGCATAGCGGGGCTTTTTCGTTGCTGCGCCCGGCAGCTTGCACCCACTTGCTGGACGGGCTTGTGTAGCTGTATGGATATACAGTAAAGTCGTGTCCATGCTTGCCGCGAGGCAAGGGCAAGTCGAGTGGGCCTGCGGCCCGCTCCAGTGTTGGAGCGACATGATGCAAGTGAAACTGGGCAAACCGATCTCCCTGGTGAAGTTGGCCAAGGATCCGCAGAACTGGATCAGTTTAATGGCGGTGCTGACGCTGCTGGGGCTGTGCGGCGGGGTCTTCGATCCGCATGAGGTGCCGCAAGAGGCGCAAATGGCGCAGGCGGACGCCTCAGTCCGCTTGATGGTCGTGCAGGCGGATGGAGCGCGTGAGCGGCTCTAGACTAGGCCCTGCTTGCTGGCCAGAACGGCGGCCTCGGCGCGGCTCGACACGTTCAGTTTCTTGTAGATCGACTTGATGTGGTCGTTCACGGTGAACCACTTGATGCCCATCAGGTTGGAGATTTCCTTGATGGTGAAGCCCTTGCTGAGGTAGGTCAGCACTTCGTTTTCACGCGGCGTCAGGCGCTCCCATTCGGGTGCGGGGTCCAGCACCACGCCGCGGTTGCTATGGGTCGCAGCACTGGAAGACAGGCTACCAAAACCGGAGTTCAGGCCCATCGGCCCGCTGTCACCGGTGGATCCGGGGCGGAAATGCGAGAGCAGGCGGCGCGCGATCGCGGGCGACAGCGGCGGTTGGCCGCGCACGATGCGCTGCAATTCCTCCACCAGCACCTCAAAGCGGTCTTCCTTGAGCAGATAGCCATCGGCGCCGCATTGCAGTGCCGGGAAGAGGTGGTCGTCGTCGGAGTAGAGCGTGGTCACGATCTTCACCGCGGGCGTGCCCACCAACTCGGCAAGGAATTCCATGCCATTGCCATCCGGCAGTTCGAGGTCCACCAGAATGAGCTTGAAGCCGAGCTCGGGATTCTCGTGATTCAGCTTGGCGACCTGACGGCGAGCGCCCTCCAGGTCGCCGACCTCGATGATTTCCATGGCATCACTGAAGCTCTCGCGCACCACGCGGCACAGAAAACTGCGCGCAACCGGGTTGTCTTCGATGATGAGTACTTTGACTGCCATGGCCTGAGATTGAGCTGGTTGCCGGATCCTAGCGCACATGGCCAGGCTTGCATGCCCCGTGAAGAAGGGAGGGGGTGTTGCTTCGAAGTCATTCTCCGCCGCCCAGCAGCAAGCCGTGTTATTCGTTGGTAAGCACAAGTTTTCCCACCACCTGGCGCGAACTCATGCGCTCGAAGGCTGCGGGCAGCTGTGCCATCGGCAGCACCCGGTCGAGCACCGGTTTCACCAGGCCCCGCGCATACCACTCGGCCAACTGTCCCAGCATGTGCGCATTGCGCTCGGGTTCGCGCTTGGCAAATTCGCCCCAGAAGACGCCGACGATGGAGGCGCCCTTGAGAAGGGCCAGGTTCAAGGGCAGGGCAGGGATTTCGCCCTGCGCAAAACCCACCACCAGGTAGCGACCGCGCCAGGCGATGGAGCGGAAGGCTTGCTCGGCCAGGCTGCCGCCCACCGGGTCGTAGATCACATCGGGGCCCTTGCCGCCGGCGAGTGCCCTCAGTTCGTCGCGCAGGCTGGCGCTGCTGTAGTTGATGCTCGCGTCGGCCCCCAGTTCGATACAGCGGGCGCATTTGTCGTCGCTGGATGTGGCCGCGATGACGCGCGCGCCCGCGGCCTTTGCTATCTGGATGGCGGCCGTGCCGACACCGCCCGCCGCACCCAGGATCAGCACGGTTTCGCCGGCCTGCAGGGCGGCGCGATCCATCAGCGCATGATGGCTGGTGGCATAGGTGCAGATGAAGGCGGCGGCATCGGCGAATGCAAAGCCCGGGGGCAGCGGCAGCGCCAGTGCGGCGGGGATGCAGGCATGACTGGCGAAGCCGCCGGTGCCGGCAAAGGCCGCGACCGCATCGCCGGGTTTGAAGCCCTTCACGCCCTCGCCAAGGGCTTCGACCACACCGGCGAATTCGGTGCCAGGCACGAAAGGCAGCGGCGGTTTCATCTGGTATTTGTTCTGGATGATCAGCAGGTCCGGAAAGTTCAGGCTGGCGGCCTTGATGGCGATGCGCAACTGTCCGGCTTGCGGCTCGGGTGTGGGCATGTCGGTCCAGCACAGGGCGTCGACGCCGGTAGGGTTTTCGCACAACCAGGCTTGCATGGCTCGCTCCTCGATGATGGGACGGCGGATCATAGGCAGGCACGGCGACGCCGGTGGTCGCTCAGGTGACGCCGCGCCTGCCTACAATGCGCCGCATGCGCATACTGATCGCCAATGATGACGGCTATTTGGCCCCCGGCCTCCAGGCTCTGGTGAAAGCCTGTGAGGGCTTGGGGCAGATCGAGGTGATTGCCCCCGAACAGAATGCCAGCGGCACCTCGAACGCGCTGACGCTGACGCGGCCCTTGTCGGTGTTCACCGCGTCGAATGGCTTTCGCTACGTGAACGGCACGCCCTCGGACTGTGTTCACGTGGCACTTACCGGGCTGTTGGACTACAAGCCGGATCTGGTGCTTTCGGGTATCAACAATGGCGCCAATATGGGCGACGACACGCTGTACTCCGGCACCGTGGCCGCGGCCACGGAGGGCTTTCTGTTCGGCATTCCCTCGATCGCTTTTTCCCAGGTGGAGAAGGGCTGGGGGGAGTTGGATGCCGCAGCGGCGCTGGCACGCGAACTGATCCAGCAGGTGGTGGCAGGCGGCCTGGGCCGACCCTTTCTCTTGAATGTCAACATCCCAAATCGCGCCGATGCCGTGGACCTGCCTCGGCTGGTGACGCGCCTCGGGCGTCGTCACGCCAGCGAACCGGTGATCAAGCAGTCGAGCCCGCGCGGCGAGCCCATTTACTGGATCGGTCCGGCCGGCGATGCGCGCGAGGCTGGCGAGGGCACCGACTTTCATGCGACCGCGGCGGGCGCCGTTTCCATCACGCCCTTGCAGGTTGATCTCACCGATCATGCAGCGCTGCCTGCCTGGCGCGCCGGCCTGGCGTTGAACGGCGGAGCGCGTACTTGAACTCGCCCGGAGCACGCGGCAAGCGCTTTCCGCTGGCCTTGGACAAGGTCGGTGCCCGCGCTGGCGGCGGCGTGGCGCGCGAGGTGCTGATGCCGCAGCGTCATTTGCAGCAGGCGGCGGCCGATGCGGCGCGTCTGACCACCCCCAGCGGGCTTGGCCTGGACTCGGCCGGCGTGCGTCAGCGCATGGTGCAGCGCCTGCACCTTGATGGCCTGCGTGATGAGCGCGTGCTGGCTGCCTTGGCGCAAGTGCCGCGCCACGAATTCGTCGACACCGCGCTGGCGACCCAGGCCTACGAGGACACCAGCCTGCCGATCGGGCATGGCCAGACCATCTCCAAGCCGTCGGTGGTGGGGCGCATGATCGAGCTGATGTTGGCCGCGCCCGGCGCACAGCGGCGCGGCCATCTGGGCAAGACCCTGGAGATCGGCACCGGCTGCGGCTATCAAGCGGCCGTGTTGGCACAACTCGCCAGGCAGGTGGTGTCGATCGAGCGTCTGCGGCCACTGCATGACAAGGCCCGCGTCAATCTCGCCGCCATCAAGGCCCTGCACATACGCCTGCTCTATGGCGATGGCATGTTGGGGCATGCGCCGGCGGCGCCTTATGACAGCATCATCGCCGCCGCCGGTGGCGACGATTTGCCGGCGGCCTGGCTGGCGCAGTTGGCCCCCGGGGGGCGATTGGTGGCACCGATGACGGCGCCCAGCGGGCGTGGCCAAGTGCTGGTGGTGGTGGACCATGTGGTGGAAGCCGGCGTTAGCCAATTCGTACGAAGCCTGCAGGAGTCGGTGCTTTTCGTGCCCCTAAAATCCGGTGTCTTGTAGGCCGCTGACCGGGCCCATGCGGGCCCTGCTTCAGTCTCGCCCCTCAGCCTTTTGCAATCGAGAGCGCATGCAACAGATCTTGAATCGTCGATGGACCTCCCTGGCGGCTGGCGTGCTGTTGCTGGCCGGCTGTGCCTCGCCCAGCCACCGTGCCCCGGTCGAGGAGCGCGCCGTCGGCGCTCAACCCAAGCCGACGGCCGCAAGCGCGCCGACCAGCGCCGCGAGCACCGCGCCCGAGAGCAAGCTGCCGGCCGGCAGCGACAACGCCGGCAAGCCCGGTTACTACACGGTCAAGCCGGGCGACACGCTGATTCGCATCGCGCTGGAGAACGGGCAGAGTTGGCGCGACCTGGTGAAGTGGAATGGTCTGGAAAATCCAAATCTGATCGAGGTGGGTCAGGTCTTGCGCGTGCTGACGCCAGGGGTGGACGGCGCGGGCGTGAATGCGCGCCCTGTCAGTTCGGCCAAGGTCGAAAGCAAGCCGCTGGACGGCAAGCCGGCCGCGGCCAGCGCGGCATCGGCGGCCAGTGCCGGCGCATCCGTGCAGTCACCGGCGCCGGTGGTCAAGGAGGGGGATGATGAGCCGCAGTTCGGGTGGCCCGCCAGCGGCGGCATTTTGGTCGGCTTTGACGAGGTCAAGAACAAAGGTCTTGCCTTTGCGGGCAAGGCCGGCGATGCTGTGCTTGCCGCCGCCGACGGGCGCGTGATGTATGCAGGATCTGGCTTGCGAGGCTATGGCAACATGATCATCATCAAGCACAACGCCACCTATCTGACGGCGTATGCCCACAACCAGACCCTGCTGGTGAAGGAAGACCAGCCGGTGCGCAAGGGCCAGAAGATTGCCGAAATGGGTTCCAGCGATGCAGACCAGGTCAAGCTGCATTTCGAGGTGCGCAAGCAGGGCAAGCCCATAGACCCGGCCAAGCTCTTGCCGGCCCGTTGAAGGATGAAGGCGCCGCGTCATGTCACTGCATCGCGTTGCCTCTACCAGCCCGACCCGGCCGCCCATCGACCTGGCCGAGTTCGATGCCGAGGTCAAGCCGGCGCCGGATGACGACGACGTGCAGGCGCTGCGCCTGCCGGTCACGAATGGCGCCGATGTCGAACTTGGCAATGCGCTACAGGCCTATCTGCGCGACATCCGCCGCACCCCGCTGCTGACCCCGCAACAGGAATACGACACGGCCGTGCGTGCGCGTGCCGGCGAGTTCGAGGCGCGGCAGGCGATGATTCAGCACAATCTGCGGCTGGTCGTCAGCATTGCGAAGAACTACCTTGGCCGCGGCCTGCCGATGAGCGATCTCATCGAGGAGGGTAATCTCGGCCTTATGCACGCGATCGGTAAGTTCGAGCCCGAGCGCGGCTTCCGCTTTTCTACCTACGCAAGTTGGTGGATACGTCAGAGCATCGAGCGCGCGCTGATGCATCAGGCGCGGCTAGTGCGCCTGCCGGTGCACATCGTGCGCGAGCTCAACCAGGTGCTGAAGGCGCGGCGCGCACTGGAGGCGCTGGCGAGCCAGAACGGTGGCGAGGCGCAGGTGCGAGCCGACGAGGTGGCCACGGCGCTTGGGCGTCCACTCAGCGAGGTCTCCGAGTTGCTGGCCTATGCCGAGCTGCCCAGCTCATTGGATTCGCCCGTGGACCGCAATGGTGAGGGCGGCGAGTCGATGATGGATCTGGTGGCCGACGAGCAGGCCGTGGATCCGTTGGGCCTGCGGCTCAGCCATGAGCTGGAGGAGTTGCTGGCCCATGGGCTGGCGGCGCTGAATGAGCGCGAGCGCGAGGTGCTGGCGGGGCGCTATGGCCTGGCCGACCGCGAGCCCGAAACCCTGGATGTGCTGGCGATCCGCCTCAAGCTCACGCGCGAGCGCATCCGCCAGATCCAGATCGAGGCGCTCAACAAGCTCAAGCGCAATATGATGCGCCACGGCATCAGCCGCGACGCGATCTTCTGAGGCCGTGAGGCCAGGCGCGGGGCTGGGATAATGCCGCCCCATGACGCAAGTATCTGAATGGCTCAAGGTCGAATCGCTGGACCTGGAAGCCCAAGGTGTGGCCCACAACGAAGAGGGCAAGGTGGTATTCATCGAGGGCGCCCTGCCCGGTGAAGAGGTCCAGGTCCAGGTCGGCCGCAAGAAGAACAACTGGGAGCAGGCCACGATGCTGGCGATGCGCCGCGAGAGTTCGCAGCGCGTGCGCCCAGGTTGCCCGAACTTCGGTCTGCATGCGGGTGCCTGCGGGGGCTGCAAGATGCAGCATCTGCATGTGGCCTCGCAGGTGGCGGTGAAGCAGCGTGTGCTGGAGGACAACCTCTGGCACCTCGGCAAGGTCAAGTCCGAAATGATGCTGCGCCCGATCGAGGGGCCGGCCTGGGGCTATCGCTATCGTGCCCGCCTGTCGGTGCGCTATGTGGCCAAGAAGGGCCAGGTGCTGGTCGGCTTCCACGAGCGCAAGAGCCGCTACGTGGCCGATATGCAGGTCTGCAAGGTGCTGCCGCCGCGCGTCAGCGACATGCTGCTGCCGCTGCGCGAGCTGATCGCCAGCATGGACGAGCGCGACCGCCTGCCGCAGATCGAGCTGGCCATCGGCGAGTCCAGCGGCACGCTGGTGATCGCGCTGGTGTTGCGCCATCTGGAGCCCCTGGGTGACGCCGACAAGGCACGCTTGCGTGCCTTCGGGGCGCAGTACGAGGTGCAATGGTGGCTGCAGCCCAAGGGACCGGACACGGTGCATCTGCTCGACGAGGGCGGCCCCGAGCTGGCCTACACCTTGCCTGAATTCGGCATCGTGATGCCCTTCAAGCCCACCGATTTCACCCAGGTCAACCACCACATCAACACCGCGCTGGTCGGGCGCGCCTTGCGTCTGCTGCAGGTGCAGCCAGGCGAGCGCGTGATCGACTGGTTCTGCGGCCTGGGCAACTTCACCCTGCCGCTGGCCACGCAGGCGCGCGAGGTGCTGGGCATCGAGGGCAGCGAGGCGCTGGTGGCGCGTTCGCGCGAGAACGCCAAGCGCAACGGGCTGGATCACAAGAGCCGTTTCGTGGCGCGCAATCTGTTCGAGATGACGCCGGAGATTCTGGTGGCCGATGGGCAATCGGACCGCTGGCTGGTGGATCCGCCGCGCGAGGGGGCGTTCGCGCTCTCCAAGGCGCTGGCCGATGTCGTGCAGGATCCTTCGTTGGCGCCGGGCTGGACGCCGCCCAGGCGCATCGTCTATGTCAGCTGCAACCCGGCGACGCTAGCGCGCGACGCCGGCCTGCTGGTGAACCTGGCGGGTTACCGCTGCACCTCGGCTGGCGCGGTGAACATGTTCCCGCATACCTCGCATGTGGAGTCGATCGCGGTATTCGAGCGCTGATCAAAATAGGGAAGGGCTCCAATCGGAGCCCTTCGTTTTGCGCCGCGCAGCCGGCGCCCCATCACACAGAGCCCGCAGATCCGGCTCTGCCGGTCTGCCGGGCTCGCCCCCTTGAGGGGGCGCGCGCAGCGCGTAGGGGGTGGTTCAACTACTCGCGTTCGCCACCGAAAATGCCCAGCAGCGACAGCAGGCTCTGGAACACGTTGTAGAGGTCCAGGTAGATCGCCAGCGTGGCGCTGATGTAGTTGGTCTCGCCGCCATCGATGACGCGCTTGATGTCATAGAGCATGAAGGCGGAGAACACCGCCATGCACAGCACCAGCAGGGTCAGCATCAGAGCCGAGGATTGCACGAAGGCGTTCACGATGCCTGCCACCATGATGATGATGGCGCCGATGAACAGAAACTTGCCCATGCTGGACAGATCGCGCTTGATCAAGGTCGCCAGGCTGGCCATGGCGAAGAAGATCGCGCCGGTGCCGGCAAAGGCCGTCATGATCAGCGAGCCGCCGTTCTTGAAACCCAGCACCGCGGCCAGCAGGCGCGAGAGCATCAGGCCCATGAAGAAGGTGAATGCGAGCAGGGCGGCCACGCCGGTGCTGGAGTTCTTGGTCTTCTCGATCACGAACATCAGGCCGAAGGCGCCGGCGAAGAACACGATCATGCTCATCCCCGTGCCCATGCTGGCGAGGATGCCGGTGCTGACGCCAATCCAGGCGCCCAGCACGGTGGGCAGCATGGACAGGGCGAGCAGCCAGTAGGTGTTGCGCAGCACTCGCTGGCGATCGACCGCCAGGGCGCTGCCAAAGGTGGTCGTACCGTATTGGGTATTCAAGCTGTCGTTCATCGTGGAGTCCTCCGGACCTTGGGTGGCGCAATTCTAGGCGGCTTTGCGCGCGCAACAGTTTTGCGCCGCTGCCACCCAATCGCACAGCGCCTGTCGCTAAAGTGGCGGCTTCCATTCCAAATTCAAGCCCGATCATGAAGACCAAGCCCTATCTCTGCCTGGACGATGTCAAGCGCATCGCCGCCGCTGCCGAAGCCGAGGCGCTGGCCAACCAATGGGCGGTGAGCATTGCCATCGTCGACGACGGCGGCCACCTGCTATGGCAACAGCGCCTGGACGGCGCGGCCGCCATTTCGGCCCAGATCGCGCCCGCCAAGGCGCGCACCGCAGCGCTGGGGCGCCGCGAGTCCAAGGTCTACGAGGACATGATCAACCAGGGCCGCACCTCCTTCCTGAGCGCCCCCGGCCTCGACGGCCTGCTGGAGGGTGGTGTGCCGGTATTGGTGGATGGCTGTTGCGTGGGTGCGGTGGGTGTCAGCGGCGTGAAGTCCATAGAGGATGCGCAGATCGCCAAGGCGGGTATTGCGGCCTTGGCTTGAAGCCTCGTGGCCAGGGCGGCTGCAGGCGGAGGCGCCAAGCCTGCCGCGTTTCTTTGCGCAAAATCTTCTCGGTGATTACCCTGGTCGGGTATACTTAGCAGGTTTACCCGCAACCTACCGCTACCCTAGCGAAACTCCCCCGTTTCCTCCACCGGATTCAGGCTCTTCCATGGCATCTGCCGTGGGTACAGGAGCAGAGCTGGGCGCGCGCACAACAACGGAGTTACCCGTGCTGCCCGACCTGCCTCAATTCATGAATGCGGCGCCTGCCGCGATCCTCGCCCTGGCAGACGGCACGGTCTTCAAAGGCAGCTCTCTCGGCGCTGCCGGCCACACGGTTGGCGAAGTGGTGTTCAACACCTCGCTCACCGGCTACCAAGAAATCCTCACCGACCCCAGCTATTGCCGGCAGATCGTGACGCTCACGTATCCGCACATCGGCAACTACGGCGTCAATGACGAGGATGTCGAGGCCACGAAGATCTTTGCCGCTGGCCTGATCATCAAGGAAGCGCCCATCCTTGATTCCAACTTCCGCAAGACGCGCAGCCTCGCCCAGTATCTGCAGGACGAAGGCACGGTGGCGATCTCTAACATCGACACCCGCCGCCTGACCCGCGTGCTGCGCACCAGCGGCGCCCAGAACGGCTGCATCCTGGCTCTGGCCGCTGGTGAGGCCATCACCGAGGCTCATATCGCCGACGCGATTGCCAAGGCCAAGGCCGCGCCCAGCATGGCGGGCCAGGATCTGGCCAAGGTGGTGAGCACCGGCGCGAGCCTGAACTGGACCGAAACCGAATGGACCCTGGGCAAGGGCTATGGCGAGCTCGCCAACCCGCGCTTCCACGTGGTGGCCTACGACTTCGGTGTGAAGCGCAACATCCTGCGCATGCTGGCCTCGCGCGGCTGCAAGATCACCGTGGTGCCGGCGCAGACGCCCGCATCCGAAGTGTTTGATCTGGAGCCGGACGGCGTCTTCCTGTCCAACGGCCCTGGCGATCCGGAGCCTTGCGATTACGCCATCAAGGCGGCGGCACAGCTGATCGACGCCGGCATACCGACCTTCGGCATCTGCCTCGGTCACCAGATCATGGCGCTGGCCTCGGGCGCCAAGACCTTCAAGATGAAGTTTGGCCACCACGGCGCAAATCATCCGGTGAAGGACCTGGACAACGGCCGCGTCTCTATCACCAGCCAGAACCACGGCTTCGCGGTGGACGCCGATTCGCTGCCAGCCAACCTGCGCCCCACCCATATCAGCCTGTTCGACGGCACTCTGCAGGGCCTGGCGCGCACCGACAAGCCGGCTTTCTGCTTCCAGGGCCACCCCGAGGCCAGCCCCGGCCCGCATGACATTGCTTATCTGTTCGACCGCTTCATCGGTCTGATGGCCAAGGCCTGACCCGGCACGGATGGAGTAGAGATCACAAAATGGCAAAACGCACAGACATCAAGAGCATCCTCATCATCGGCGCCGGCCCCATCATCATCGGCCAAGCCTGTGAGTTCGACTATTCCGGCGCCCAGGCCTGCAAGGCCCTGCGCGAGGAAGGCTACAAGGTCATCCTGGTCAACAGCAATCCGGCCACCATCATGACCGACCCGGACACGGCGGATGTGACCTATATCGAGCCCATCACCTGGCAGGTGGTGGAGAAGATCATCGCCAAGGAGCGGCCCGACGCGGTGCTTCCCACCATGGGCGGCCAGACCGCGCTGAACTGCGCGCTGGATCTGCACAAGCATGGCGTGCTGGAGAAGTACCAAGTCGAGATGATTGGCGCCAATGAAAAGGCGATCGAGAAGGCCGAGGACCGGCTGAAGTTCAAGGACGCGATGACCAAGATCGGCCTGGATTCGGCCAAGTCGGGCATCGCGCATTCGCTAGAAGAGGCCTGGGGTGTGCAAAAACGCATCCATGCCGAGATCGGCGGCAGCGGCTTCCCGATGGTCATCCGCCCCAGCTTCACGTTGGGTGGCACGGGTGGCGGCATCGCCTACAACCCCGAGGAATTCGAAGAGATCTGCAAGCGCGGCCTCGACCTCTCGCCCACCAACGAGCTCCTGATCGAGGAGTCGCTGATAGGCTGGAAGGAGTACGAGATGGAAGTGGTGCGCGACAAGGCGGACAACTGCATCATCGTCTGCTCGATCGAGAACCTCGACCCGATGGGCATCCATACCGGCGACTCGATCACCGTGGCGCCCTCGCAGACCCTCAGCGACAAGGAATACCAGCTGCTGCGCAACGCCTCGATCGCGATCCTGCGCGAGATCGGCGTGGACACCGGCGGCTCCAATGTGCAGTTCTCCATCAACCCGCGCGACGGCCGCATGGTGGTGATCGAGATGAACCCGCGCGTCTCGCGCTCCTCGGCACTGGCCTCCAAGGCCACCGGCTTCCCGATCGCCAAGATCGCCGCCAAGCTGGCGGTGGGCTACACGCTGGACGAGCTGAAGAACGACATCACCGGTGGCGTGACGCCGGCGTCCTTCGAGCCCTCGATCGACTACGTCGTCACCAAGATCCCGCGCTTTGCCTTCGAGAAATTCCCGATGGCCGATTCGCACCTGACTACGCAGATGAAGTCGGTGGGCGAGGTGATGGCGATGGGGCGGACCTTCCAGGAGAGCTTCCAGAAGGCCTTGCGCGGCCTCGAGACCGGCATTGACGGCCTGACCGAGCGCAGCAGCGATCGCGAAGAGATCGTGCAGGAGATCGGCGAAGCCGGCCCCGAGCGCATCCTCTTCCTGGCCGACGCCTTCCGCATCGGCATGAGCTTGCAGGAGGTGTTCGACGAGACCGCCGTGGACCCCTGGTTCCTGGCGCAGATCGAGCAGCTGGTGCAGATCGAGCAGAGCATCGCCGGCCGTGCGCTGGAGAGCCTTTCGACCGAAGAGCTGCGCTTCCTCAAGACCAAGGGCTTCTCCGACAAGCGCATCGCCAAGCTGCTGACCACCAACCAGCATCTGGTGCGTGAGAAGCGCTGGGCCGAGGGCGTGCGTCCGGTCTACAAGCGCGTGGACACCTGCGCGGCCGAGTTCTCCACCGAGACGGCCTATATGTACTCCACCTATGACGAGGAGTGCGAGGCCGAGCCCAGCGACAAGAAGAAGATCATGGTGCTGGGTGGTGGCCCGAACCGCATCGGGCAGGGCATCGAGTTCGACTACTGCTGCGTGCATGCCGCGCTGGCGATGCGCGAAGACGGTTACGAGACCATCATGGTCAACTGCAACCCCGAGACCGTCTCCACCGACTACGACACCAGCGACCGCCTCTATTTCGAGCCGGTGACGCTGGAGGATGTGCTCGAGATCGTGGCCAAGGAACAGCCGGTCGGCGTGATCGTGCAGTACGGCGGCCAGACGCCACTGAAGCTGGCGCTGGACCTGGAGCGCGCCGGCGTGCCCATCATCGGCACCACGCCCGACAGCATCGACATCGCCGAAGACCGCGAGCGCTTCCAGAAGCTGCTGCACGAGCTGGGCCTGAAGCAGCCGCCCAACCGCACCGCGCGCACCGAAGAGGCGGCGCTGCAGCTGGCGCAGGAAATCGGCTATCCGCTGGTGGTGCGCCCCAGCTATGTGCTGGGCGGCCGCGCGATGGAAATCGTCCACGGCGACAAGGACCTGGAGCGCTATATGCGCGAAGCGGTGCGTGTCTCCGACAAGTCGCCGGTGCTGCTGGACCGCTTCCTGGAGGACGCGCTGGAGGTCGACGTCGACTGCATCAGCGATGGTGAGGATGTGATGATTGGCGGCATCATGGAGCACATCGAGGCGGCCGGTATCCACTCCGGCGACTCGGCCTGCTCGCTGCCGCCCTACACGCTGTCCAAGGCGTTGCAGGACGAGTTGCGCCGCCAGACCGCGGCGATGGCCAAGGCGCTCAAGGTGGTCGGCCTGATGAATGTGCAGTTCGCCATCCAGGGCGACGTGACCAAGGGTCTGGAGGCCGCGACGGTCTATGTGCTGGAGGTGAATCCGCGTGCCTCGCGCACCGTGCCCTTCGTGTCCAAGGCCACCGGCCAGCAGCTTGCCAAGATCGCGGCGCGCTGCATGGCGGGCCAGAAGCTCAAGGATCAGCGCGACCGCCTGGGCCGCGTGCCGGCCGAGGTGATACCGCCTTACTTCAGCGTCAAGGAAGCCGTCTTCCCCTTCAACAAGTTCCCCGGCGTGGACCCGATCCTGAGCCCGGAAATGCGTTCCACCGGCGAGGTGATGGGGGCCGGCCGCAGCTTCGGCGAGGCGATGCTGAAGAGCCAGCTGGGCGCGGGCTCGCGCCTGCCGCGCCAGGGCAATGTGCTGATCACGGTGAAAAACTCCGACAAGGCGCGCGCCGTGGCCGTGGCCAAGGATCTGGCTGCGCTGGGCTTCGGCGTGGTGGCCACCAAGGGCACGGCCGCGGCGATCGCCGAGGCCGGCGTGCCGGTGCGCGTGGTCAACAAGGTCAAGGACGGCCGCCCGCACATCGTCGACATGATCAAGGGCGGCGACATCCAACTGGTGTTCACCACCGTGGATGAGACCCGCACCGCGATCGCCGACAGCCGCCACATCCGCCAGGCCGCCCTGGCCAACCGCGTGACCTACTACACCACCATGGCCGGCTGCGAGGCCGCCGTGGAGGGCATGAAGCACAAGGATGGTCTGCTGGTGCAATCCCTGCAGGAACTGCACGCGGAACTCGTCTAAACTCCGCCAACGTCAGTAGATTCCGCCGCCGCGGCTCAGGCTTTTCCTGAGCGGCTGCGGCGGTTTGTTTTGTCTCTCAAGGTTTACACATGGCCACGATCCCTTTGACCGTACGCGGCGCCGAAAAGCTCAAGCAGGAACTGCATCAACTCAAGTCGGTTGAGCGCCACGCCGTGATCAACGCCATTGCCGAAGCCCGCGCCCAGGGCGATCTGTCCGAGAACGCCGAGTACGAAGCGGCCAAGGACAAGCAGGGCTTCATCGAAGGCCGCATCCTCGAAATCGAGGGCAAGCTGGCCGCCGCCCAGGTCATCGACCCCGCCTCGGTGGATGCCGGCGGCCGCATCGTGTTTGGCACCACCGTCGATCTGGAAGAAGAAGCCAGCGGCGCCGAAGTGACCTACCAGATCGTTGGTGACGACGAGGCCGATCTGAAGCTGGGCCTGATCTCGATCAGCTCGCCGATCGCGCGCGCGCTGATCGGCAAGGAGGCCGGCGACGTGGCCGAGGTGCAGGCACCAGGTGGCGTGAAGCGCTACGAAATCGTTGAAGTCCGCTACGTCTGAGCGGATGCGCAAGCTGTACCGCGCTCGCGCGCTGCTGGCCGCCCTCTGGGGCGGCCTTCTGCTTTGCGTGGCCGGCGTGGCCGCGCCCAGCGCCTTTGCGGTGCTGGAACGGGCCCAGGCCGGCAAGCTGGTGGGGCGCATGTTCGAGCTGGACGCCCAGCTCGGCCTGGCCGCGGGGCTCTTGCTGCTGATGATGGAGCGCCGTCTGCAGCGCGACGCCGACGTGCCCGGCAAGGTGCTTACCGCCGAGCTGCTGCTGCCCCTGCTTGCGCTGTTCTGCGTGGTGGCCGGCTAGTACGGCCTGCAGCCGCTGCTGGAGGCGGCGCGTGCAGGGCAGGGTGCTTGGTCCTTCGGCGCGCTGCACGCGGCCTCCAGCCTGCTGTTCGGGCTCAAGACCCTGGCGGTGCTGCTGCTGGCCTGGCGCGCGTCCCGCGCGCCGGCCTGAAGAAAAGTTCAGTCGGCGACCGTCTTCTTCACGCTGGTGATGCGGCGCTTGGCGCGCTTGATCTCGCCACCCTGGGCGACGCGCTGATTACCCAGCACCTGGACCTTCTTGATCTGCGGGCGGTGGTTGCCGCTCTTGGAGAACTTGACGATCTTCACGACCTTGGGGCCGCGCCTGGAGTCGTCGCGCTCGGCCTCTTCCTTTTCGGGCATCGGGCGCCACAGCACCAGCAGCTTGCCGATGTGCTGGATGGGCGCTGCGCTGAGCTGCTCGGCCAGGGCCGCGAAAATGCTCTCGCGGTTGGCACGGTCGTCAGACAGTACGCGCACCTTGATCAGCCCATGGGCATTCAAGGCGGCGTTGGTTTCCTTCACGACGGCGGGCGTGAGTCCGTCCGCGCCTATCATCACCACGGGGTCCAGATGATGGGCGTCGGAACGTTTTTCCTTGCGCTGGGCAGGGGTCAATTGAATCGCAGGCATAGTCGCATTATCGCGTCTCGCGCCAGACATCATGAAAATCGATAGCAAAAGCAAGAAGATCAACAAGGCCTGGCTGCACGACCACATCTCTGATCCTTATGTGAAGCTGGCGCAGCGCGAGGGCTATCGGGCCCGCGCCGCCTACAAGCTCAAGGAGATCGACGAGGAGTTGAAGCTGTTCCGGCCGGGCCAGGTGGTGGTCGATCTGGGCTCGGCGCCGGGCGCCTGGAGCCAATACCTGCGGCGCCGCTTTGCCCCCAAGGAGGCCGGCGTGGGCGGCGCGGCGGTCGGCGAGCTCAACGGCACCATCATTTCGCTGGACCTGCTGGAGATGGAGCCGATCGAGGGCGTGCACTTCATCCAGGGGGATTTCCGTGAGGAAGAGGTGCTGCAGCAATTGGAGGCGGCGCTGGCGGGGCGTGCGGTGGATGTGGTGGTGTCGGACATGGCGCCCAATCTGTCCGGCATCGCGTCCACCGATGCGGCGCGGGTGGAACTGTTGATCGAACTGGCCATCGACTTCGCGCGCCATCACCTCAAGGCCGACGGCGCCTTGGTGGCCAAGGTCTTCCATGGTGCCGGCTACAACGAGCTGGTCGAGCTCTTCAAGCAGAACTTCAAGAAGGTCAAGCCGATCAAGCCCAAGGCCTCGCGCGACCGCTCCTCGGAGACCTTTCTGGTGGGCATAGGCCTCAAATAGTCACGCAGCTTGTGCAGGACTATGGTCAAGCTTCAGAAAGCCAATCAGGCTTGGTGGCTTGACTGCAATAGAATCAACCCCATATGCCGGGCATTGATCGCACAGTGGCGGTCGGTGTGACATCGAATAAGGAGTCGCGGTGAACAATCAGTGGTTCTCGAAAGTAGCTGTTTGGATGGTGATAGCCCTGGTGCTGTTCACCGTCTTCAAGCAGTTCGATCGGGGCGCGGCCCAGGGGAACCAGATCGGTTACTCCGATTTCCTCGAAGAGGTGAGAGCGCGTCGCATCAAGCAGGTGACCTTGCAAGAGGGCAATGGCGGTACCGAGATCATCGCCACCACCAATGACGACAAGAAGCTGCGCAGCACGGCCACCTATCTGGACCGTGGCCTGGTGGGCGACCTGATCAACAACGGCGTCAAGTTCGATGTGCGCCAGCGTGAGGAGCCTTCGCTGCTGATGAGTCTCTTGGTCAGCTGGGGCCCGATGCTGCTGCTGATCGGCGTGTGGGTCTACTTCATGCGCCAGATGCAGGGCGGCGGCAAGGGCGGCGCCTTCAGCTTCGGCAAGAGCAAGGCGCGCATGCTGGACGAGGCCAACAATTCCACCACCTTCGCCGACGTCGCCGGTTGCGACGAGGCCAAGGAAGAGGTCAAGGAACTGGTGGACTTCCTCAAGGATCCGCAGAAATTCCAGAAGCTGGGCGGCCGCATTCCGCGCGGCGTGCTGCTGGTCGGCCCTCCGGGTACCGGCAAGACGCTGCTGGCCAAGGCCATCGCCGGTGAGGCCAAGGTGCCGTTCTTCTCGATCTCTGGCTCCGACTTCGTCGAGATGTTCGTTGGCGTGGGCGCGGCCCGTGTGCGCGACATGTTCGAGCAGGCCAAGAAGAGTGCGCCCTGCATCATCTTCGTGGATGAAATCGACGCCGTCGGCCGCCACCGTGGTGCCGGCCTGGGCGGCGGCAACGACGAGCGCGAGCAGACGCTGAATCAGATGCTGGTCGAGATGGACGGCTTCGAGACCAATCTCGGTGTCATCGTGATGGCCGCGACCAACCGTCCGGACATCCTGGATCCCGCCCTGCTGCGTCCCGGCCGTTTCGACCGCCAGGTCTATGTGACCCTGCCGGACGTGCGTGGCCGTGAGCAGATCCTCAACGTGCATATGCGCAAGGTGCCGGTGGGGCAGGACATCCGCGCCGACATCCTGGCCCGTGGCACGCCCGGTTTCTCAGGTGCCGATCTGGCCAATTTGGTCAACGAGGCCGCCCTCTTTGCCGCACGCCGCAATGGCCGTGTGGTGGAGATGGTGGACTTCGAGAAGGCCAAGGACAAGATCATGATGGGCCCCGAGCGCAAATCCATGGTCATGCCCGAGGAAGAGCGCAAGAACACCGCCTACCACGAGGCCGGCCATGCCCTGGTGGCGCGGCTGATGCCCAAAACCGATCCGGTGCACAAGGTGACGGTGATCCCGCGTGGCCGTGCCCTCGGCGTGACCATGCAATTGCCCGAAGGTGATCGCTACAGCATGGACAAGGAGCGCATGCTCTCCACCATCTCGGTGCTGTTCGGTGGCCGTATCGCCGAAGAGGTGTTCATGAACCAGATGACCACCGGTGCCAGCAACGACTTCGAGCGCGCCACCCAGATTGCCCGCGACATGGTGACGCGCTACGGCATGACCGACGAGCTGGGCCCGATGGTCTATGCGGAGAACGAGGGCGAGGTCTTCCTGGGCCGCTCGGTCACCAAGACCACCACCATGTCGGAAGAGACCATGCGCAAGGTTGACCAGGTCGTGCGCCGCATCATCGATGAGCAATACGGCATTGCCCGCAAGCACATCGAGGAGAACATGGAGAAGATGCACGCGATGGCCAAGGCCTTGCTGGAATGGGAAACCATCGATGCCGACCAGATCGACGACATCATGGGCGGCCGCCCACCGCGCCCACCCAAGGACTGGACCCCGCCCAGTGGTGGCAAAAACGATGGCAATGCCACCGCGCTGAGCGCCGGCAACGCGCACGCCGCGGCCTGACGCAAGAAGCATCAAGCATCCCGATGGGGCCGTCTGCAAGGACCGGCCCCTTTTCTTTTCATGGCACCCGCATGGCTCACTGGCAGACCACACGCTTTCGCATCGCGCTCGACAAGCCCCTGGTGATGGGCATCGTCAACGTCACTCCCGACTCCTTCTCGGATGGCGGCCAGCATGGCGAGGCGCATGCGGCGATCGCGCATTGCGAGCAGCTGCTGGCCGAGGGTGCCGATCTGCTGGACATCGGCGGCGAATCCAGCCGTCCGGGAGCACCGGCGCTGGGCCCGCAGGAGGAATGGGCGCGGATCGAGCCGGTGCTGAAGGCCGCGCTGCAGCTGGGGGTGCCGGTCTCGGTCGATAGCTACAAGCCCAGCACCATGCAGCGCGCCTTGGATCTGGGCGTGGACATCGTCAACGACATCCAGGCCCTGCAAATGCCCGGCGCGGCCGAACTGGTGGCCGCCCATCCGAGCTGCGGCATGTGCCTGATGCATATGCGTGGCGATCCAGCCAGCATGCAGGGCCTGACCGGCTACGGCGACATCACCGGCGAGGTGGCCGCGTTTCTGGCGGCCCGCGCCGATCATCTGCGCCGGCTCGGCGCCGCCGCCGATCGCATCCTGCTGGACCCGGGTTACGGCTTCGCCAAGACGGTGGAGCAGAACTTCCAGCTGCTGCGCGAGCAGGCGCGTTTGCTGGAGCTGGGCTATCCGCTGCTGGTGGGCTGGTCGCGCAAATCATCGCTGGGCGCCATCACGGGCCGGCCGGTCGACGAGCGCCTGGCCGCCAGCCTCGCCGCCGCCTTGGCCGCGGTGGCGCAGGGTGCGCGCGTGCTACGTGTGCACGATGTCGCGGCCACGGTCGATGCCATCAAGGTGTGGGGGGCGGCGGGTGGCAGTACCGGCCCGGCGATCGGCGAGAATCCGGCCATAGAGATTTCAGGAGGATGCTCGCAATGAGCCGTACGTATTTTGGAACCGATGGCATCCGTGGCACCGTGGGCCAGTCGCCGATCACGCCTGACTTCATGCTGCGCCTGGGCCATGCGGTGGGCCGCGTGCTGCGCAAGGGCGGTGGCCGGCCCACCGTGCTGATTGGCAAGGACACGCGTATCTCCGGCTATATGCTGGAGTCGTCGCTGGAGGCGGGCTTTGCCTCGGCGGGCGTCGATGTGCTGCTTACCGGCCCCCTGCCCACGCCCGGCGTGGCCTATCTGACGCGCGCGCTGCGGCTGGATCTGGGGGTGGTGATCTCGGCCTCGCACAATCCCTTCGCCGACAACGGCATCAAGTTCTTTTCCGCCAAGGGCGAGAAGCTGCCCGACGCCTGGGAGCTGGCCGTGGAGCAGGCGCTGGAGGAGGCGCCGACTTGGGTGGACTCGGCCAATCTCGGCCGCGCCCGCCGCCTGCAGGACGCGCGTGGCCGCTACATCGAGTTCTGCAAGAACAGCTTCGGCTCGGACCTGACCCTCAAGGGCCTGAAGATCGTGGTGGATGCCGCCAACGGCGCGGCCTATCACGTGGCGCCCGATGTGTTCCACGAGCTCGGTGCCGAGGTCGTCTCGATCGGCTGCAGCCCTGACGGCTTCAATATCAACGACGGTTGCGGCGCCACCGCACCGGCGGCGCTGGTGAAGGCGGTCAAGGAGCATGGCGCGCATTACGGGGTGGCGCTGGACGGCGATGCCGACCGCCTGCAACTGGTGGACGCGCAGGGCCGGCTCTACAACGGCGACGAGTTGCTTTATGTGATGGTGGCCGACCGCCTCAACCAGGGCCTGCGTGTGCCGGGCGCGGTGGGCACGCTGATGACCAATATGGCGGTGGAGCTGGCGCTGAAGAGCCGCGACGTCGAGTTCGTGCGCGCTAAGGTGGGCGACCGCTATGTGCTGGAGGAGCTCAGCGCACGTGGCTGGCAACTGGGCGGCGAAGGCTCGGGCCATTTGCTGGCGCTGGACAAGCACACGACCGGAGACGGTATCGTCAGCGCGCTGCTGGTGCTGCAGGCCATCAGCCGCACCGGGCGCAGCTTGGCCGAGCAGCTGCAGGGGGTGGACCTGTTCCCGCAGACCCTCATCAATGTGCGCCTGCAGACCGGCCAGGATTGGAAGAGCAATGGCGCGCTGGCCCAGGCCCAGGCCGAGGTCACGGCCGAGCTGGCCTCGCGTGGCCGGGTGCTGATACGCGCCTCGGGCACAGAGCCGTTGCTGCGCGTGATGGTGGAGGCCAGCGACGCCTCGCTGGCCAGGAGCTGCGCTGAGCGTCTGGTGGACGCCGTGCGCGCCTGAGCGAGCGCCTCGCTGCATCGAGAAGGGCCACCTCGCGGTGGCCCTTTCGCATGTGTGTCTTCTTTACTTCTTCGGCGGCGTCAGCACGCGATCGATCACATGGGCGACACCGTTGGTGGCCATGATGTCGGCCTGTTGCACCATCGCGTCCTCGACCGTCACGAACTCGCCGGCGCGGGCCAGTGCCACAGGGGCGCCCTGCACGGTTTTGGCGTTGCCGGTCTGCACATCGGCGGCGGCCAGCTTAGCGTTCAGCAGGTGGTAGTTCAGCACCGCCTTCAACTCTGCGGGGTTGGCGGCCAGGGCGTCCAGGGTCTTGGCCGGCACGGCCTTGAAGGCCTCGTCGGAGGGGGCGAACACGGTCAGCGGGCCGGCGGCGCGCAGCTGCTCCTGCAGGCCGGCCTGCTGCACCAAGCGGTTGAAGGTGCTGAGTTGCGGGTTGCGGGCCAGGGTGTCGGCCAGGGGGGCGGGCGCAGGCGTGCTGGCGCAGGCGGCGATCAGGCAGGCCAGAGCGGCGGCGGCAAGTCGATAAAGCTGGTTCATGAGGGGTCTCCTTCGGCTAAACGGGTTCTGACAGGGGCCCATTCCCCCGCTTCTTCCCCTTTGCGGCCAGCTTATTCAGGCTTTGTGACAGACCCGTGAACCGAATGTGACGCTTTGGCCCGCCACGCGCCGAGTGACAGGCCTGTCACTGGCATGTCATATTGGGGTCATAGCATCCGCTCCATCGCCAACCAACCCCTTGCGATAGGACCTGTATGACCTTGAAGAAGCAACTCCGAGTCGGCTTGATCTTTGCGGCTTGCGCCTGGGCCCTGCCTGCTGCACAGGCGCAGGACGTCACCGGTGCTGGCGCCTCCTTCCCGGCACCTATCTATGCCAAATGGGCGGATGCCTACAACAAGGCCAGCGGTGCGCGCATCAACTACCAATCGGTCGGTTCGGGCGCTGGGATCCGCCAGATCAAGGCCAAGACGGTGGACTTCGGCGCCTCCGACGCGCCGCTGAAGGACGAGGAGCTGGCCAAGGACGGCCTGGTGCAGTTCCCCACCGTGATCGGCGGCGTGGTGCCGGTGGTCAATGTGAAGGGTATCGCCCCGGGCCAGCTGCGTTTGACCGGCCAGGTGCTGGGTGACATCTATCTGGGCAAGATCACGAAGTGGAACGATGCGGCCATTGCGGCGCTGAATCCCGGCGTGGCCCTGCCCGACGCTGTGATCGCGCCGGTGCGCCGCGCCGATGGCTCGGGCACCAGCTTCCTGTTCACCAACTACCTCTCCAAGGTCAACGCCGAGTGGAAGGGCAAGGTGGGCGAGGGCACGGCGGTCAACTGGCCGACCGGCGCGGGCGGCAAGGGCAATGAGGGCGTGTCGGCCTTCGTTATGCGCCTACCCAACTCGATCGGCTATGTCGAGTACGCCTATGCCAAGCAGAACAAGATGTCCCATGTGCTGCTGAAGAACCAGGCCGGCAACTTCGTCGCGCCCGCCGACAGCGCCTTCAAGGCCGCAGCCGCCGGTGCTGAGTGGACCAAGAGCTTCTACCAGGTGCTGACCGAGCAGCCCGGCAAGGACAGCTGGCCCATCACCGGCGCCACCTTCATCCTGATGCACAAGCAGCAGGATAAGCCGGCCAATGCAGCGAACGCACTGAAGTTCTTCGACTGGGCCTATGCCAATGGCGACAAGTCCGCCGACGACATGGACTATGTGCCGCTGCCGGCCTCGGTGAAGGATCTGGTGCGCAAGCTCTGGGCCGACAATCTGAAGGATGCCGCCGGCAAGGCCGTCAGCTTCAAGTGATGCCCGGGCGCCTGGTGTCCGCAGAAGGGTTCCAAGGCCCCCTGCGACCGCCAAGGCGCCACTTTGTTTTCCTCAGCGGAGGTCCCGTGGCCGCCATACTCCCAGCCAATCCCATCAGCAGCGACCCCAGTCTGGAGCGCATACGGCCCCAGGGCAACCCGCCGACCCGCAAGGTGGTGGCGCCCTGGGCCGACGCCTTGTTTGCCATCCTGGCCCAGGGCGCGGCCTGGCTGACCCTGTCACTGCTAGTGGGCATCCTGGTCTCGCTGCTGTTCGGCGCGGCGCCGGCTATCGAGAAGTACGGCCTGAGCTTTCTCTGGACCAGCGACTGGGACCCGGTGCAGGAAAAGTTCGGCGGCCTGGTGATGATTTACGGCACCCTCACCACCTCGCTGATTGCCCTGGTGATCGCGGTGCCGGTGAGCTTCGGCATTGCCGTGTTCCTGACCGAGCTTTCGCCCAGCTGGCTCAAGCGTCCGCTGGGTATCGCCGTCGAGTTGCTGGCCGCCGTGCCCTCCATCGTCTATGGCATGTGGGGCCTGCTAGTGTTCGGCCCCATCCTCGCCACCTATGTGCAGCAGCCGCTGCAAAGCCTCTTGAGCGGCGTGCCCTATCTGGGCGCCCTGGTGTCGGGCCCGCCGGTGGGCATCGGCATCCTCTCGGCCGGCATCATCCTGGCCATCATGATCATTCCCTTCATCGCCTCGGTGATGCGCGACGTGTTCGAGGTCACGCCGCCGATGCTCAAGGAATCCGCCTACGGCCTGGGTGCCACCACCTGGGAGGTGGTCTCGCGCGTGGTGCTGCCCTATACCAAGACCGGCGTGATGGGCGGCGTGATGCTGGGCCTGGGCCGGGCGCTGGGCGAGACCATGGCCGTGACCTTCGTGATCGGCAATATGAACCAGCTGAATTCACTCTCGGTGTTCGAGGCCGCCAACAGCATCACCTCGGCGCTGGCGAATGAGTTCGCCGAAGCCGGCGAGGGCCTGCACCAGGCCTCGCTGATCTATCTGGGCCTGGTGCTGTTCTTCATCACCTTTGTGGTGCTGGCGTGCTCCAAGGTCTTGCTGGCCCGTCTCAAGAAGAGCGAAGGAGCGCGCGCATGAGTGCCAGCATCTCCGCCTCGCGCCTGCGCATGCATGCCAGGCGCAAACGCGTCAACGCGATCGCGCTGACGCTGTCGTTGGCCGCCATGGCCTTCGGCCTGTTCTGGCTGTTCTGGATCCTGTTCGAGACGGTGCGCCTGGGCTTTGACGGCCTCAACCTGGCCACCTTCACCGAGATGACCCCGCCCCCGCAGGCCGAGGGCGGTGGCCTGGCGAACGCCATCTTCGGCTCCATCGTGATGGTCGGCCTGGCCACGGCGCTGGGCACGCCGATCGGCGTGCTGTGTGGCGTCTATCTGGCCGAGTATGGCCAGAAGACCTGGCTGGGCAGCACCGTGCGCTTCATCAACGACATCCTGCTGTCCGCGCCCTCCATCGTGGTGGGCCTCTTCATCTATGCGGTGGTGGTGGCAAGGCTGAAGAGCTTCTCGGGCTTCGCCGGCGTGCTGGCGCTGGCCCTGATCGTTATCCCGGTGGTGATACGCACCACCGAGAACATGCTGAGCCTGGTGCCCAATGCCCTGCGCGAGGCCGCCTATGCCCTGGGCACACCGAAGTGGAAGGTGATCCTCTCCATCACCCTGAAGTCGGCGCGCGCCGGTGTGATCACCGGCATCCTGCTGGCGCTGGCGCGCATCTCGGGCGAGACCGCGCCGCTGCTGTTCACCGCCCTGTCCAACCAGTTCTGGACCAGCTCGCTGGCCGAGCCCATGGCCAGCCTGCCGGTGACGATCTTCAAATTCGCGATGAGCCCCTACGAGAACTGGCAGAAGCTGGCCTGGGCGGGGGTCTTCCTCATCACCATGGGCGTGCTGCTGCTGAATATCCTGGCGCGCGTCCTGTTCAAGAACAAGCACTGAAGCGAGACCCGACCATGGACGCCAAAGTTGACCTGCCCGTGAGCGAGAAAGCCAAGCTCTCGGTGCGCGACCTGAATTTCTATTACGGCAATTTCCACGCCCTCAAGAGCATCAACCTGGACATCCCCGAGAAGAAGGTCACCGCCTTCATCGGCCCCTCGGGCTGCGGCAAGTCCACGCTGCTGCGCACGCTCAACCGCATGTTCGAGCTCTACCCCGAGCAGCGCGCCGAGGGTCAGATCTTGCTGGACGGCAACGACATCCTGTCCAGCGGCGAGGATGTCTCCCTGGTGCGCGCCAAGGTGGGCATGGTGTTCCAGAAGCCCACCCCCTTCCCGATGTCCATCTACGACAACATCGCCTTCGGCGTGCGCCTGTTCGAGACCCTGCCGCGCGTGGAGATGGACGAGCGCGTGGAATGGGCGCTGAAGAAGGCGGCGCTCTGGACCGAGGTGAAGGACAAGCTCAACCAGAGCGGTTCGGGCCTCTCCGGCGGCCAGCAGCAGCGCCTGTGCATTGCACGTGGCATCGCCATCAAGCCCGAGGTGCTCTTGCTGGACGAACCCTGCTCGGCGCTGGACCCGATCTCCACCGGCAAGATCGAGGAGCTCATCCATGAGCTCAAGAACGACTACACCGTGGCCATCGTGACCCACAACATGCAGCAGGCGGCGCGCTGCTCGGACTACACGGCCTATATGTACCTGGGCGACCTGATCGAGTTCGGCCCTACCGCCGAGCTCTTCATGAAGCCCAAGCGCAAGGACACGGAAGACTACATCACGGGCCGCTTCGGCTGAATCAAGAGGAGGATCACCCCATGGTTGACAAGCATCTCTCGACCCAGTTCGACGCCGAGCTCAGCGGCATCTCCACCCGTGTGCTGGAGATGGGCGGCATCGTCGAAGCCCAGGTGGCGCATTCGGTGGAGGCGCTCACCACCTACAGCAGCGAGCTGGCCGACGCCGTGCTCAAGCAGGAAGAGCGCGTGAACCAGATGGAGGTGGAGATCGACCGCGACCTCTCCACCATCATCGCGCGCCGCCAGCCCACCGCGCGCGATCTGCGCCTGCTGATCGCCGTGTCCAAGACGATTGCCAATCTCGAGCGCGTGGGCGACGAGGCCGCGCGCATCGCGCGCACCGTGCAAAGGCTGGTGAACTCGGGCGTATCGAGCCGCCTTCGCCTGCCGATGTCGGACCTCTCCTACGAGGCCGAGCTGGCGATCGCGCAGCTGCGCAAGGCGCTGGACGCCTTCGCGCGCCTGGACGTGGAGCGTGCGCTGGAAGTGCTGAAGCAGGATGACCAGATCGACAAGGAATTCGAGGGCCTGATGCGCAAGCTCATCACCTACATGATGGAAGACCCGCGCACGATTTCCTCCAGCATCGATCTGGTGTTTGTGGCCAAGGCGATCGAGCGCGTGGGCGACCACGCCAAGAACCTGGCCGAAGTGATCATCTACGTGGTCAAGGGCACAGACGTGCGGCACAACACGCCCGACGCCGTTGAGAACATGGTGCGCTGAGGCGCGCCTTGCGAGGAGCAATACGCATGAGTCGTGTACTGGTGGTCGAGGACGAATCGGCGATTGCCGAGCTGATTTCCATCAATCTGCGCCACGCAGGTTTCGACGTGACCCTGGCCGGCAGCGCCGACCAGGCCCAGCTGGAGGTGGACCGGGTGCTGCCCGATCTGGTGGTGCTGGACTGGATGCTGCCCGGCGCTTCGGGCCTCAGCCTGGCGCGTCAATGGCGTGGCCAGGCGCGCACCCGCGAGCTTCCCATCATCATGCTGACCGCGCGTGCCGAGGAGACCGACAAGGTGTCAGGTCTTGACGCCGGCGCCGACGACTACCTGACCAAGCCTTTCTCCACCAACGAGCTGCTGGCGCGCATACGCGCGGTGCTGCGGCGCAAGGCGCCCGAGGCGCTGGACAGCGTGGTCGAGGTCGGCGGCCTGAGCCTGGACCCGGGCACGCGCCGCGTCGGCCGCGAGGGCGTGGAGGTGAAGCTGGGCCCCACCGAGTTCCGCCTGCTGCACTTCTTCATGACCCATCCGGAGCGCGTGCACAGCCGCTCACAGCTGCTGGACCGCGTCTGGGGCGACCATGTCTTCATCGAGGAGCGCACGGTGGACGTGCATGTGAAGCGCCTGCGCGAGGCACTCGAGAAGGTCGAGTGCCAGCGCATGATAGAGACCGTGCGCGGCGCCGGTTACCGGCTCACGCAGCAGGCCGGCGCGCTGTCTGCCTGAGCGCGCCGTGAGCTGGCTGCTGTCTCGCATCATTGTCTCGGCCATCGTGGCCGTCCTGGGCGGACTGCTGGGCCTGTGGGTCGGGCAGTGGCTGGGAGTACCGCTGCTCTCGCACCTGCTGGGCGCTGCCATGGCCGTGGTTGCGCTGGTGATGCTGGATGCGGTGCGCGCCCATCGCCTCATCCAATGGCTGCGCGGCGCCCAGGAGGGCGATGCGCCGCGCGGCACCGGACTTTGGGGCGAGCTGGGATACCGCTTCGAGCGCGCGCTGCGCGAGCGCGAGCGCCAGCTGCAGCGCGAGCGCCTGCAGCTGGACCAGTTCTTGTCCGCCATCGAGGCCTCGCCCAACGGTGTGCTCTTGCTGGATGCGCAGGACCATATCCTCTGGTGCAACAGTGTCGCGGCGGATCATTTCTCGCTTGACCCGGTGCGCGACCGGCAGCAGCGCATCACGAACCTGGTGCGCTACCCGTCCTTTGTTGCGCACCTGCAATCAGGCCAGTATGCGCAAGGCCTGACCCTGACGAATGCGCGCGGTCGTGCGACCCTGCAGGTGATCGTGCGCGGCTACGGCGAGGGCATGCGCCTGGTGCTGTCGCTGGACGTCACGGAACGCGAGCGTGCCGAGGCGATGCGGCGCGATTTCGTCGCCAACGTCTCGCACGAGATCCGCACGCCCTTGACGGTGCTGGCCGGCTTCATCGAGACCATGAGCTCGCTCAAGCTCACCGAGGCCGAACGCCGCCGGGTGCTGCAGCTGATGGGCCAGCAGACCCAGCGCATGCAGAGCCTGGTGAGCGATCTGCTGACCCTGGCCCAGCTGGAGGGCAGTCCGCGGCCGGCCGCCGATCAATGGATCAATCTGGACAAGCTGCTGGCGCGCGTGGGCGCCGATGCCCTGGCGCTGTCGGCGGGCCGCCATCGGCTGACCCTGCCCGGCGAACAGCATGTGGAGCTGGCCGGCGTGGAGGCCGAGGTGCTGAGCGCGGTGAGCAATCTGCTCAGCAATGCGGTGCGCTACACGCCGGAGGGCGGCGCCATCACGCTTGGCTGGCGCATCCAGGCCGATGGCTCGGGCGAGCTCTGCGTCAGCGACAACGGCCCGGGCATCGCACGCGAGCACCTGCCGCGCCTGACCGAGCGCTTCTACCGCGTGGACGGCAGCCGCTCACGCGATACCGGTGGCACCGGCCTGGGCCTGTCCATCGTCAAGCATGTGCTGCAGCGCCATGGCGGTGAGCTGGACATCCAGAGCGAGCCGGGCGCAGGCTCACGCTTCCGGCTGGTGTTCCCGGCCGCGCGCGTGCGCATGAATGACGATCTGGCGATCGGCGCCGAGGCCGCCATGATGGGCGGCGGACCCTGATGGCTCAGCGCCCGGCCTGGCGTGCCAGCACGACCAGGCTGGCGTTGCGCTCGGTCGGGCGCTTGACCGTGCCGACCACCTGCCAGCTGGCGTCGGCCCGGGTGGCGGTGTCGACGCTGACGACCGCATGGGCGCAATCGCTTTGTGCCAGCGCCTTGCTGGCGTCAACCGCCCAGCCGCCCTGGAATTCCATCGCCGCCAGCACATGCAGGGGCAGCCCCGGCGTCGCCACGCAGCCCGCCTGCCTGGGCAGATGCGCGGCCAGGCGCTGCACCAGGGGCAGATTGCTGCGCGCATAGTCGATCGGCGGCAGGCCCAGCGTCATCAGCAGCAGCCAGCCCAGGGCCACGCCGCCGGCGGGCAGTACCAGGCTCTTCCACAAGGCATGCTGGTGGCGCGCGGTGCGCCAACGCACCAGGGCCAGCCAGGCCAGGCTGCCGAGCAGGGCCAGCGCGAGGGCGGCAGCGCTCCATTGCGGTTTGAAGCCATCGGCGAGGCGGCGGATATTCGCCAGCGGGGTGGCCGGCCAGCCCGTCTGCATGGACAGGTAGTAGAGCCAGATGAACAGCACCACGGCGCTGAAAAAGAACACCGAGAACCAGTCGATCGCCGCCGACACGCCGCGGCGCAGCGTCGGCAGGGCAAAGGCCGCCAGCACCGCCATGGGCGGCAGGGCCAGCAGCATGGCGCGGTCGGAGGCGTTCATCAGCAGGCTGCTGAGCAGGGGCACGGCCGCGATCACCAGGGGCACGCGGATATGGCGGCGCATCAGGTGGCCGCGCCAGCGCCATAGCGTCCAGGCCGCCAAGGGCCAGGCCGGCCAGCTGAACCAAGCCAGCAGGCTGAGGTAGCGCGGCAGCAGTTCCCAGGCCCAATGCGCGTGCAGGCGCCAGGCCCAGCCTTCCATTGGCCAGGCGGCCAGTGCGGCGAGGGCGCTGGACAGCAGCAGCCAGGGCAGCAGCTTGCGCACCGTTTCGTAGTGGCTGCCGCGGCATACCAGCGCGCCCGCCAGGCCCAGGCCCAGGGCCACGGCCGGCGCACCACTCATCGCCAGCATGGGCAGCGCCAGCAGGCTGGCAAGCAGGCTCTTGCGCGGCCGGAACGGTGCGGCCGCCAGCGCATAGGCATACAGGGCCGTGGCCAGCAGCTGCACGATCTCGGGCGTGGTCTCGTGGCCCAGTTGCAGCAGGCCCAGGCTGGCCATCATGGCCAGCAGGGCGCCATCGGCGAGCGCGCGCGCGTAGTCGGTGGCATGGGCCTCGCCGCCAAAGGCAAAGGCCACCGGTTGGGCGGCCTCGGTGCGTGCCAGATGGAATGTGGCGTACCAGACCAGGGCCAGCACCCCCGCCAAGGCCACGCCAAAGGGCAGGCGGGCCGCCAGATCGGCGGAGAGAAAGGGCAGCAGCTTGATCGCCAGCGCGCCGACCCAGTAGGGCAGCAGGCCGCCATCGGCCGGGATGCCCGCGATCGCCGGCACATGCCAGGGCGCATGACCCTGGGCCACGCTGGCCATGAAGCCAAAGGCGCTCAGATCCGCGTTGCGCCATGGGCCGCGCCCCAGCAGGCCGGGCAGCACATAGGCGGCGCAAAACAGCAGCAGTATCCAGCGCGGGATGCGCTGGGCGCCGCGCTCGGCAACGATGGCAGGGGTGGGCAGGGTCACACGCGGATCTGTTCGTTGGGGTTGCGGTCCGCATGATGCCTGAGCCGGACCTGAAGTCGCCATGAAAAAAGGCAGCCGAGGCTGCCTTTGTGCAAGTCGATGTTGAATCGACCCGAGTCGACGCTGGTCTTACTTCTTGATGCCAAGGCGTGCGAACTTGGTGCGGAACTTCTCGACGCGGCCGCCCAGGTTGTCGATGCTCTTTTGCTGGCCGGTGTAGAAGGGGTGCGATTCGCTGGTGGTTTCCAGCTTGACCAGCGGCAGCTTACGGCCGTCCGCGAGTTCCACGCTGTCCTTGGTCTGCACGGTCGAACGCGTGATGAACTGGAAGCCGTTGGATTGGTCCACGAAGGCCACTTCGCGGTAGTTGGGGTGAATGCCGTCTTTCATGGAGAACCTCTCGCTGCAGTGCCGGGAGCCACACCACACCATGTGGCGCACTTTCCGACAGCGGAAAACCGCGGATTATAGACTGAACTTTGGTGGCTGCGCCCAACCTCGTTTGCTAGAGGCCAGGCCGCCGGCGCCGCATGGGCTCCGGCCGGGTTCCTCAAATCAACCGCCGCGCCTCATCATGTCGAAGAAGTCGTGGTTGTTCTTGGAGGCCTTCATCTTGTCGAGGATGAACTCCATCGCCTCGATCTCGTCCATGTTGTAGAGCAGCTTGCGCAGGATCCAGCTCTTTTGCAGGATCTCGGGCTTGAGCAGCAGCTCCTCGCGGCGCGTGCCGGACTTGTTGATCAGGATCGAGGGATAGACGCGCTTCTCGGCCATGCGGCGATCCAGATGGATTTCGCAGTTGCCGGTGCCCTTGAACTCTTCGTAGATCACCTCGTCCATGCGGCTGCCGGTGTCGATCAGGGCCGTGCCGATAATGGTCAGCGAGCCGCCTTCCTCGACATTGCGCGCCGCACCGAAGAAGCGCTTGGGGCGCTGCAGGGCGTTGGCATCCACGCCACCGGTCAGCACCTTGCCGGAACTGGGCAGCACGTTGTTGTAGGCGCGGGCCAGGCGGGTGATCGAGTCCAGCAGGATCACCACGTCCTTCTTCAGCTCCACCAGGCGCTTGGCGCGCTCGATCACCATCTCGGCCACCTGCACATGGCGTGCGGCGGGCTCGTCGAAGGTCGAGCTGATGACCTCGCCGCGCACGGTGCGCAGCATCTCGGTCACTTCCTCGGGGCGCTCGTCCACCAGCAGCACCATCAGATGGGCGTCGGGGTGGTTGGCGGTGATGGCATGCGCGAGCTGCTGCATCATCACCGTCTTGCCGGTCTTGGGCTGGGCAACGAGCAGGGCGCGCTGGCCTTTGCCGATCGGCGCGATCAGGTCGATGATGCGGCCGACGATGTTCTCGTCGCCCTTCATCTCGCGCTCCAGCTTGAACTGCTCCTTGGGGAACAAGGGCGTCAAGTTCTCGAACATGATCTTGTGCTTGCTCTCCTCCGGCGTCAGCTCGTTGACGCGGTCCACCTTGACGAGGGCGAAGTAACGCTCGCCGTCCTTGGGCACGCGCACCTCGCCTTCGATCATGTCGCCGGTGTGCAGATTGAAGCGGCGGATCTGGCTGGGCGAGAGGTAGATGTCGTCGGTCGAGGCCATATAGCTGGCATCGGGCGAGCGCAGGAAGCCGAAGCCGTCGGGCAGCACTTCGAGCACACCGTCGCCGAAGACCTGTTCGCCAGCCTTGGCGCGCTTCTTCATGATCGCGAACATCAGCTCCTGCTTGCGCAGGCGTGCGACGTTGTCGATCTCCAGCTCCTCGCCCATCTTGATGAGGGCGGAGACGTGAAGCGCTTTCAGTTCAGAAAGATGCATGGGGGAAACCCGGTTGGGTCGTCCAGGGCCAGCCAAGAACCCAGGACACAAACTACGGCAACCAGAGCCCTGTGCCCGATCGATTCGCGCATCAGCGCGTGGGGCACGTCAACAAAACACTAGGGAGCTTGGTGCCGAGTCCACGCGCCAAAACCTGGTGAGGCTGGGCGTGGTGGCTAGTCTGCTGCCGGGCGCTCTTCGCATGAAGCGCACCCGGCAGTTGGAGAGGATTATAGGTTAGCGTCGAGGAAGGACGTCAACTGGGCCTTGGAGAGGGCGCCGACCTTGGTGGCAGCGAGCTGGCCGCCCTTGAACAACATCAGCGTCGGGATGCCGCGGATGCCGAACTTGGCGGGTACTTCGCGGTTCTCGTCGACGTTCATCTTGGTGATCTGCAGGCGCTCGCCATATTCCTTGGACACATCGTCCAGGATGGGGGCGATCATCTTGCAGGGGCCGCACCATTCGGCCCAGTAATCCACCAGCACGGGCTTGTCGGCTTGGATCACGTCGGCTTCGAAGGACGCGTCGGAAATGTGTTTGATCAGTTCGCTGCTCATGGATGGGTCCTTGGTCGGCAGGCCGGACGGCCGCCTGGGCCTGAAGGGTTGACCTCACGCCGCCTCCTGTATGGGCTGGCAAGGTCTGAGATCAGTGCACAATGATTCTGACACAAAGCCTGCAGGCCTGCGGGCGCACAGGCCAATCCGTAGATTGAGGGATTTCATGCAGACGATGCGCTTGCCGCTGGACGCGCGCCATGCGGCAGATCAATTTTGGCTGCGTGTGGCCGAGGCGGGCGAACTGTGGCTCGCCCAACAGGGGCTGGCCAGCCGCGACGCCGTGCTGCTGCTGCCCTTTGCCCAGCATCTCGCGCCCGCCCGCCGCGCCTGGATGCGCCTGGCGAGTTGGCCGCCGCGCATCGAGACCACCACCAGCCTGGCCTCGTCGCTGGGCCCCAGCCCGCTCTCGCAAGGTCTGCAGATCAGTTTCGACGCGGCCATCGATGCCCTCAACGCGCGCCAGTTGCTGGCCGGGCAGAGCTGGGCCGAGGCCCTGCGTCAGCGCGACCAGCGCGCCTATCAGCTGGCCTTGCAGCATCTGGTGGAGGCGGCCCAGGCCTTTGCCCGCCATGCCCAGACCTTGGGGCCGGGCGGGCGCGCCGCCTTCTGGCCGCAGGCGCGCCATGCCCTGCTGAACGGTGGGTTGAACGGCGGGCCGGCCGAACTGGAGCAGGCGCTCGCCCTGGTAGCGCTGGAATGGGCCGCCAGCGACGCCCGGGTACCGGCCGCGGACGCCTTGTTCGGGCTGCGCCCCAGTGCCTGGCTGCTGCTGCGTGCCGGTGGTGCCGATGCGCTCGGCGATGCCTTGCTGCGCGCGGCCGACGCCCAGGGCGTGGCCTGCCTGCTGCTGGATGCCGATGCCAGCCTGGAGGAGCTGCAGGCTCCGCCGGCTGCGCTGCGGGAAGCCGTCTGCAAGGATCGCGAGGACTTGGCCCAGTGCACGGCCGCGGCCGTGCTGGCGCACCTCGGGCGCCGCGAGGCGCCGGTGGCCCTGATCGCGCAGGACCGCGTGCTGGTGCGTCGGGTGCGCGCCCTGCTGGAGCGCCAGGCCGTGCGCCTGGGCGATGAAACCGGCTGGACCCTGGCGACCACGCCCGAGGCCGCCCAGCTGATGGGGTTGCTGCGCGCCGCCCAGCCGCGCGCCACGGTGGACGAGTTGCTGCAATGGCTCAAGGGCGCGCTGGGCCGCAGCGTGCGCGAACGCTGCGGGGCCGCCGCCGTCGATCAGCTGGAGGCGCAATGCCGGCGCCTCGGCTGGGTGCAGGCGGGCGCCGTGCAGGCCGACAAGCTCAAGGGCGCCGCCGCTGGCCTGTGGCGCGAGGCCCAGGAGCAGTTGGCCCTGCTGCGCGCGGGCAGCGCACAGCGCAGCCTGGCGCAATGGCTGGAGCAGCTGGGCTGGCTGCTGGAGCGCCTGCAGGCCAGCGCCTGGCTCGACGAGCAGCCCGGCGGCCGCCAATTGCTGGCGGCGCTGTGGTTGCAGCGCGCACCCTGGCCGGATTCCGCACACGAGCTGGCGCTGCAGGGCACACAGCTCGGCAGCGCCGACTTCCTGGCCTGGGTCAATGAGACGCTGGAAGCGCAGCAGTTCGTGCCGCCGCTGCCGCAGGACTTGCAGGTGCTGATCACGCCGCTGTCACGCGCCATGCTGCGCCCCTTTGCCGCGGTGGTGCTGCCCGGCGCGGATGCGCAGACCCTGGGCGCGGTAGCCGCCGGGCCGGTGCTGCTGCCGGATCGGCTGCTGCGCAGTCTGGGCATGGCCGAGCAGGCGACGCGCCGCGCGCAATTGACAGCCGGTTTCGTGCAGCTGCTGCGTGCGCCTGCGCTAACTCTGCTGCGTTGCGGCTTTCTTGGCGCCGAGCCGCTCGCGGCGAGTCCCTTGCTGGAGCGCCTGGCCGCCGTGCGCGAGCGCGCCGGCCAGGGGCCGCTGCCGTGCTGGGACGACGCGCGACCAAGCCGCGCGCTGCAGGCTCAGGCGACGCAGCGTGCCCAGGCCCTGGCCGCCGGTCAGCTGCCGCGCCGCCTCAGCGCCAGCGGCCTGGATGCGTTGAGAAATTGCCCCTACCAGTTCTTCGCCCAGCAGATCCTGGGCCTGCGCGAGGAAGACGAGCTCAGCGAGGAGCTGGACAAGCGTGACTATGGCAACTGGCTGCATGCGGTGCTGCACCGCTTTCATCGTGAACGGCTGGAGCAGGATACGGGCGCCAGCGCTGACGCGCTGCTGGCAGCGGCCGAGGCCGAGCGCGCGCGCATGGGGCTCTCGGAGGCAGAGTTTCTGCCCTATCTTGCCAGCTTCCGTCGCCTGTTGCCGCGCTATCTGGACTGGCTGGCCTCGCATGAGGCCGAGGGCTGGCGCTACCAGGCCGGTGAGGAGGCGCGCGAGTGCCAGCCCTGGACTCACGCGGCGCTGCGCGCGCTGAGCCTGCAGGGGCGGCTGGACCGCCGTGACGGGCAGTCCGGCCAGCCCGGCCGGCGCCTGCTGCTGGACTACAAGACCGGTTCGGTGGAGGGGCTGAAGGCCAAGCTCAAGCGGCCGCTGGAAGACACACAGTTGGCGGTCTATGCGCTGTTGGTTGCGGACGATGACGAGGGTATGGCCGAGCCGGCGCAGCTGGCTGCTGCCTATCTGGCGCTGGACGACAGCCGTGGCCTGCAGCTGATCGAGCACCCCGAGGTGGCGCAGACGGCCGAGCTGCTGCGCCTGGGCCTGGAGGCCGACCTGGCCGAGCTGCAGGCCGGTGCGGCGCTGCCGGCCCTTGGCGAAGGCAAGGCCTGCGGTTTCTGTGCGGTGCGCGGCCTGTGCCGCAAGGACGATTGGTGGGAGGGCGCGGTCTGATGCCGGTGGAGTTGCTTATGAACGAAGGCCGGCTGGCCGCCTACACCATCGACGGCCAGCTGCGGCCGCGCGAGCGCTTTTACGAGCTTGCCTGCGACCCGCGCCGCAGCGTGGTGGTCGAGGCCTGCGCCGGCGCGGGCAAGACCTGGATGCTGGTTTCGCGCATCCTGCGCGCCTTGCTGGACGGGGTCGAGCCGCAGCAGATCGTGGCCATCACCTTCACGCGCAAGGCGGCCGGCGAAATGCGCCAGCGCCTGGCCGAGTGGCTGGCCGATTTCGCGCGCGGCAGCGAGGCGCAGCGCGTCGAGGCGCTCGTGCAGCGTGGCATGGCCGAGGCGGAGGCGCGCGCCGCCGCGCCAGCGCTGCAGGGCCTGCAGCAGCGTCTGCTGGAGGGCGGGCGGCCGGTGGAGATACGCACCTTCCATGCCTGGTTCTCGCAGCTGCTGCGCGCCGCGCCGATGGCCCTGCTGCAGCAGCTGGGCATTGCGCCCGAGCTGCAGCTGCTGGAGGACGAGAGCGAGCTGATGCCCGAGATCTGGCGCGGCTTTCATGCGCAGTTGCTCGCCGATGCCGAGCTGCTGGCGGACTACCAGGCCCTCATCGACGAATGCGGGCGCAGCACCGTGCTGCGCTGGCTGCTGGCGGGCTTCGACAAGCGCGTGGAGCTGCGTCTGGCGCAGGAGCAGGGCCTGTTGATGGAGAGTGTGGGCGGCGCGGCTGAGGTGTCGCCACGTTTCGCGGCGGCCGCGCCCTTGGAGGTGTTTGTCGGCCTGCGCGGCCAGTTGCAGGCCCTCGCGATCGAGCTCGGCCAGGGCCGCAACGAGACCATGCGCAAGGCCGCCACCGCCATCGAGCAGGCGCTCAGCGCGCAGCTGGCGCCGGCCGCGCTGTTTGAGTTGGTGCGCGGCAAGCTGCTGACCAAATCGAACACGCCCGTCAAGGCGCTGGCCAGCAGCCCGCTGGCGATGGCCCTGGCCGACGAGGTCGAGCTGGTACTGCGCGGGCTGGAGCAGGAGCATGCGCGGGCGCTGCATCAGCGCCTGGCGCGTCTGAGCCTGCAGCTGATTGCCAGCTTCGATCGCCTCAAGCAAGGCCGTGGCCTGGTGGACATGAACGACCTGGAGCGCGGCGCGCTGGCGGTGCTGGGCAATGCCGAGCTGGCGGGCTGGGTGCAGGAACGGCTGGACGCGCAACTGCGCCATCTGCTGATCGATGAGTTCCAGGACACCAGCCCCTTGCAGTGGCAGGCGCTATATGCCTGGCTGTCGGGCTATGGCGGTGCGGGCGGTGGCGGCAGCGGGCAGCGCCCGCTGTCGGTCTTCATCGTCGGCGATCCCAAGCAGAGCATTTACCGCTTCCGGCGTGCCGAACCGCGCGTGTTCGCGGCGGCTCGCGACTTTGTGCGCGACGGCCTGGGCGGCGCGGTGCTGGCCTGCGACCACACGCGCCGCAATGCGCCGGTGGTGCTGGCGGCGGTGAATGCCGCCCTGTCCGAGGCACAGCGCCTGGGCGAGTACGAGAACTTCCGCGCCCATTCCACCGAGGTCGGCGCGGCCGATGCCTTGGAGGGCTTCCTGCGCCTGGACGCCGAAGAGCAGGGCGCGGATGATGACGCGGCTAGCGCTGCGCAGGCAGCGGATGCCTGGCGTCCCAGCCTGCGCGAGGCGCGTCACGAGCCCGAGCTGCAGCGCCGTGCCGCCGAGGCCGGGCGCATTGCTGAAGCCCTGGCCGAACTGATCCATGGCCAGGGCCTCAAGCCGGGCGAGGTGTTCGTGCTGGCGCGCAAGCGCGAGCCTCTGCGCGTGCTGGCCCAGGCGCTCAAGAGTCTGGGCATCCCGCATGTGGCGCCCGAGGAGCAGAGCCTGCTTGACGCGCCCGATGTGCGCGACCTGCTGGCCCTGCTGGACGCGCTGGCCTCGCCCGCGCATGACCTCTCGCTGGCCCATGCCCTGCGCAGCCCGCTGTTCGATGTCAGCGAGGCTGGGCTGTTGCAGCTTTCGCAGGCAGCCGGCGCGGTAGAGCGCCTTAGTGCGGTCGGGCAGGATCAACCGGAACGCCGCACGTTCTGGCAGGCCTTGCTGGCCGCCGACGAAGCGGCGCTAGAGCCGGCTTTGCAACGCGCGCGCCGGCTGCTGCAGGCCTGGAGCGAGCGCGTGCAGCAATGCACGCCGCAGGAGCTGCTGGACCAGATCCTGCACGAGGGCGATCTGCTGGCCCGGGTGGCGGTGCGCGTGCCGCCCAGCGAGCGGCGCGCGCGCCTGCATGCCTTGCAGGCCCTGCTGGGCCTGGCGCTGGACCTGGACGGCGGGCGCTACATCACCGTCTACGGTTTTGTGCGGGCCTTGCGCCAGCGCGCGCTGAAGCTGCCGGCCTATAGCGAGGCCGATGCGGTGCAGCTGCTGACCGTGCATGGCGCCAAGGGCCTGGAGGCGCGTGTGGTGGTGCTGATGGACAGCGATGCCGCGGCGGCGCGGGCCGATCATGCAACCCTGTTGATTGACTGGCCGGTGCAGCAGCCCTGGCCGCGGCGCGTTGCCTTCCTCGGCTCGGAAAGCCGCCCGCCGCCGGCTCTTGCCGAGCTGATGCGCGTGGAGCAGGGGGAACGCCAGCGCGAGGAGCTGAATGCCCTGTATGTGGCGATGACACGTGCCAAGGCGCGCCTGGTGCTGAGCCGCAGCCCCTCCGCCAAGGCCGGGCCGGCAGGCAGTTGGTGGGCCCGGCTGCAGGCGCTCGCACCCGCCTGGGTGCCTGCGGCAGCGGCAGCCGCCGACCTGGGCAGCGCCGAGGTGCGCCTGTTAGAGCTGCCCCGGCTGCCGCCCGAGGCGGCCGGGTCGGCCATGCCCGAACCTGCCGAGTTGGTGGTGCGGACGGCCGAGCTGGACGAGATGGCCGCCCTGGGTGAGGCCATGCACCGGGTGCTGGAATGGGTCAGCGGACCAAATGGTCAGTGGCAGGGGCAGGGTCAGGTCTTGCCAGCGCTGCTGGGCGCGGCGGCGCAGATGTACGGCCTGGACGCCAAGCGCAGCGAGCGCCTGGCGCGCGCGGTGCACGCCATCCTGGGCGGTGCGGATTGCGCCCCCTTCTTCGATGCGGCGGCGCTGCTGTGGGCCGGCAACGAGGTGGTGGTGAGCCACGAGGGCCGCGACCTGCGGCTGGACCGCCTGGTGCAGCGCGCCGGCGGCGCGGCCGGCCGGCCGGAGTGGTGGGTGTTGGACTACAAGCTCAACGATGCGCCACAGCGCCAGCCCGAGTATCTGGAGCAGCTGCGCATCTACCGCGCCGCGGTGCAGCGGCTGCAGCCGGGCGAGCCGGTGCGCAGCGCCTTCATCACCGCCCAGGGGCGCCTGATTGAGGTGGGCTGAAACTGTTTTTCGGGCGGGGCTGAAATCCGGGCTACAATGGTCGGCTTAGTCGGGGCGTAGCGCAGCCTGGTAGCGCATCTGCTTTGGGAGCAGAGGGTCGCGAGTTCGAATCCCGCCGCCCCGACCATGTCTTGACACCCTGCCAACCCGCTGTGGACACCGTCCCCAGCGGGTTTTGCTTTTTGAAAAGGGCTGCGCCGAGCATGCGCCCCCAGGTCAACCCGGACAGCCAGCGTTGACCGCGGCTGGGACAATCCGCGCGCACCGCGACAAGCTCGGTCGCCCGCCTGGCCACAAGCCGGCGCGCGGCCTGCCCCCAGATTCAACAGATCGATCAAGCACAGCATGGCGATACAACAGCTCAGCGACGAACAGATCCACACCTGGACCCGCGCCCAGAAGGACGAGTGGTGGTTCAAGAACATCTACCGCGGCGACATGGCGCAGCTGAGCCTGCGCTCGGGTCTGACCGGCTTCCTGCTGGGCGGCGTGCTGGCCGCCACCAGCCTCTATATCGGTGCCAAGACCGGCATCGGCATCGGTGTGGGCCTGACCTCGGTGATCCTGGCCTTTGCGATGTTCCGCATGATGCATGCCGCGGGCTGGGCCTCGGACTACACGGTGTTGGAGAACAACTGCACCCAGTCTATCGCCACCGCCGCCGGCTATGTGGTCTCGCCGCTGTTCTCCAGCATGGCGGCCTATATGCTGGTGAGCGGCAAGATCATCCCCTGGTGGCAGCTGATGATCTGGATCGCGGTGATCTCGACGCTGGGCGTGCTGGTGGCCTTCCCGATGAAGCGCCGCTTCATCAACGAAGACCAGCTGCCCTTCCCCGAGGGGCGTGCCTGTGGCGTGGTGCTGGATTCGCTCTACACCGGCGAGGCCGGCGAGGGCATGTACAAGGCGCGCCTGCTCGCCAAGGTGGCGGTGCTCACCGCCGCCTACCAGGCCATCGTCAGCGACGGCTGGATGAAGCTGCTGCAGTTCAAGCTGCTGCGCATGGATCAGTGGGCCGGCATGAAGGAGCCCTGGACCTTCCACGAGCGCCTCGATCAGTACTACTACCAAGCGGCGGTGAAGGCAGAGCTGTGGATCCCCAAGATCCTCGGCACCGATTTCCGCGCGCTGGGCCTGCGCTTCACGCTGGACGCCGCCATGCTGGGCGTGGGCGGCCTGATGGGCATTGCCGTGGCCACCAGCTGCTTGCTGGGTGCCTTCATCAACTTCGTGATCCTCGCGCCCATCATGATCCAGGCCGGCGACATCGTGCAGCGCGTCGCGCCCAGCGGTGCCATCGTGCCGATCTCGCGCGCCGAGATCGTCAACCAATGGTCGATGTGGTGGGGTGTGGCGATGATGGTGACGGGCTCGCTCGTGAGCCTGGCCGCCAAGCCCGAGCTGTTCACCGCCGCCTTCAAATCGGTGACCGGCAAGAAGGCCAAGGCCGATGCCGGCACCGATCTGCTGGCGCATATCGAGGTGCCGCTGTGGGTCTCCTATATCGGCGTGCCGGTGTTTGGTGTGCTGGGTGCCTGGATCACGCATGAATTCTTTGGCGTGCCGCTGCTGCTGGCCCTGGTCTCGCTGCCGCTGATCTTTGTGCTGACGGTGATCTGCACCAACTCGATGGCGCTGACCTCGTGGACGCCCACCGGTTCGCTCTCCAAGATCACCCAGTTCACGATGGGCGCGATCGACAGCTCCAACCCGGCCAGCAATCTGCTGCCCGCGGGCATGACCTCGGAGATCGCCTCCAACGCCGCCAACCTGCTGTCCGACATCAAGCCCGGCTATATGCTGGGCGGCAAGCCGCGCCACCAGGTGGTGGGCCATCTGATCGGCATCGTTGCCGGCGTGCTGGCCTGCGTGCCGCTGTTCTTCCTGCTGTTCCTGCCGCCGGATGTGAACGGCGTGCGCTCGGTTGCCACCCTGGTGTCCGAGCAGTTCGCGATGCCCGCCGCGATCCAGTGGAAGGGCGTGGCCGAAATCATCGCCAAGGGCCTCAAGGGGCTGCCGAGCTCGGCCCTGATCGCGATGGGCTTCGCGGTCGTCAGCGCCATCATCCTGGAAGTGGCGCGCATCGCCAGCAAGGGCCGTTTCCAGATCTCCGCCGTCTCGGTGGGCCTGGGCGTGGTGCTGCCTCCCGAGTCGACCCTGGCCATGTGGCTGGGCGCGCTGCTCTTCTGGCTGCTGTCCAAGCGTTTTAAGGACGCCCGCAGCGCTGGCTACAAGCGCTGGGTGGAAGGCTGCGAGCCGATCTGCGCGGGCCTGATCTCGGGCGCGGCGCTGATGGGCATAGGCAACGCCATCGTGAACGTGCTGATCGGCTGATCGGCACCCTGGGCCTATCCGAGGCCCGTGGCACAATTCAAAGGCATCAAGAGCAAGGCCTGCGTGGGAACGCAGGCCTTGTTCGCACACACTGCCCGTAGCTCAACTGGATAGAGCAGCTGCCTTCTAAGCAGCAGGTCGGGGGTTCGAGTCCCTCCGGGCAGGCCAGTCAATGATGCTTGTACTGCGTGTCGCCGAATAGCATTTCGCGCGCCCTGTCGTCAAGCAAGGGCTTGCGCTGCTGGGCCAGCACCTCGACGCCGCGCTGCACCGCTGGGCGCGAGGCGATCTCGTCGAACCAGCCCTTGAGGTGGGGATAGTCCTTCAACTCCACGCCCTGGTTCTTCCACGAGCGCAGCCAGGGGAAGATGGCGATGTCGGCGATGCTGTAGGCCTTGCCGCCGATGTAGCGGCTGGAGGCCAGACGCTTGTTGATGATGCCGTACAGGCGCTTGGCCTCGTTGCTGTAGCGCTCGATCGCGTAGGCTATCTTCTCGGGCGCATAGATGCGGAAGTGGTGGGCCTGGCCCAGCATGGGCCCCACGCTGCCCATCTGGAACATCAGCCACTGCAGCACCTCGTACTTGCCGCGCGTGTCGGCGGGCAGCAGCCGGCCGGTCTTGCCGGCCAGGTAGAGCAGGATGGCACCGGACTCGAACAGCGAGATGGGCGCGCCGTCGGGACCCTGTGGGTCGACGATGGCGGGGATCTTGTTGTTGGGGCTGATGGCCAGAAATGAGGCATCGAACTGTGCCCCCGTGCCAATGTCCACGGGGATCACCCGATAGGGCAGCGCGCATTCTTCCAACATGATGTGAACCTTGTGGCCGTTGGGCGTGGCCCATGAATACACTTCGATCATTCGGTCGCTCCATCCTGCACTGGTGATGGTTCTCACGCTGTCATCGCATTGTCACGTCTCATGGTAATTAAGCAAGTCAAGCAATGGTTTGTGGCACGTGCCAACGCGGCGCGCTGGAAGCCCATCGCCGAATGGGCCGAGGGCCGCGGCGGCACGCTGCGCCATTCGCGCGACGGCGAGGGTTTTGTGCTGGAGTTCCCGCGCGCCTTACCCGGGCCCTTGCGCATCGAGTGGGGCCCATCGCAGCGCGGCTATCTGCCGGGCCATGAACTGCGCATGCGCTGCGAGCTACGCCTGAGCAGCGATCTGCAGATGATGGTGCTGTGCCGCCAGCTGATGGAGACGCTGGAGAAGACCGTCTTCGAGGCCTATACCGACACGCTCAAGACTCGTGTCGATACCGACACGCCAGAGGAGATGCGCTGGCTGGTGATGTTCCCGAAGTTCAATGGCTTCACGTCCAAGCTGGTGCGCCAGCGCTTCGGCGCCCTGGGGGTGACGCGCGAACTGCCGGCCGCCTGGTTGGAGGGCGAGCTGAACGAGGCGCTGGCCCAGGCCAGCCAGGACCTGCTGCCAGACGAGCGGCCCTTTGTGATGATGAGTCTGCGCGGCAATCTCTATCTGCGCACCACCATGGCCGAGGCCTCGCTGCCGCAGATCCAGTCGCTGGTGAAGCTGCTTGAGGTGGCCTGCCATGCGGCCCAGCGTGTCAACCTGCGCGTGAGCGAGTCCGGGCCCTGGCCCACCACCACCTCGGTGGCCTGGCAGAGCCAGACGCCCGAGGATGAGCCGCCGCTGGCGCGGCCGGCGCACTGAAGGTCCGCACTCAAGCGCGCTGCGCGAACTGCCAACCGAGCTCGGCCAGCGGCCGCGCGCCAGCGCCGGCCTCGCGCGCCTGGGCGCTGGAGGCGGTGCCGTCTTCGGCGCGCTTGGCAATGCCCTGCAGGATGGCGGCGATACGGAACAGGTTGTAGGCCAGGTAGAAGTTCCAGTCCTTCGTCACCAGCGCCGGGTCGACGCGGCCGGTGCGCTCGCAGTAGCGGCGCACATAGCTCTGCTCGTCGGGGATGCCCAGCGCAGCGATGTCCACGCCGCCCAGGCCGCGTGCCGTGCCCGAGGTGCGGATGTGCCAGGACATGCAGTGGTAGCTGAAGTCGGCCAGCGGGTGGCCCAGGGTGGAGAGCTCCCAGTCGAGCACCGCCAGCACGCGCGGCTCGGTCGGGTGGAACACCAGGTTGTCGAGGCGGAAGTCGCCATGCACGATGGACACCTCGCGCTCGTCGCGCGCCGACGCGGGGATATGCGCCGGCAGCCATTCGATCAGGCGGTCCATGGCCTCGATCGGCTGGGTGATGGAGGCCTGGTACTGCTTGCTCCAGCGCCCGATCTGACGCTCGAAGTAGTTGCCCGGCTTGCCGTAGCCGGCCAGGCCCACCGCCTGCACATCGACCTTGTGCAGCGCGGCGATGACGCGGTTCATCTCCTCGTAATGCGCGGCGCGTTCGGCATTCGTCATGCCGGGCAGGGACTGGTCCCACAGCACCCGGCCCTGCACGAACTCCATGATGTAGAAGGCGCGGCCGATCACGCTCTCGTCCTCGCACAAGGCCAGCATGCGCGGCACCGGCACGTCGGTGTCCTGCAACGCGCGCATCACCATGTATTCGCGCTCGATCGCGTGGGCCGAGGGCAGCAGCTTGGCCGCCGGCGCCGGCTTGGCGCGCATCACATAGGTCTGGCCCGGCGTGACGAGTTTGTAGGTGGGATTGGACTGGCCGCCCTTGAACTGCTCGACGCTGAGCGGGCCGGCAAAGCCTGGCACCTGGCTGCCAAGCCATGCGGCCAGGGCCTCGTTGTCGATCGCATGTGAGGGGGCACGAGTGCCGGTGAACGCTTCCATGGGTCTCCTGATTGCAGTGAATTCAGTGCGGCGACCCGGGCGGCGTGACCGGGTTCGCTACTTGGCGGCGATCGCCATCAATTTCTCCTTGCTCAGCACCACCAGGCGAGTTGGCTCGACGCGGACCGCGCCGTCGCGCTCGAAGCCCTTGAGTTCCTGGTTGACGCGCTGGCGCGAGGCGCCCAGCATCTGCGCCAGGTCTTCCTGCGCGAGCTGCAGGCCGATGCGGATTTCCTCGCCCTGCGGCACGCCGTAGCTGCGCGCCAAGAGCAGGATCTGCTTGGCCAGGCGCGAGGCCAGCGGCCTTGTATTGAGGTCTTCCACCACGTCGAACATCAGGCGCAGGCGCCGGCAGTTCAGGCGCAGCAAGGCCTCGTAGAGTTCGGAGTGGCGTGCCAGCAGGTCTCGGAAGTCGGGCTTGCGCACCACCAGCAGGGTGGTGTCGCCATGCGCGGTGGCGTCGTGGGTGCGCGGCAGGCCGTCGAACAGCGAGATGTCGCCGAACCAGGTGCCGGGTTCCACATAGGTGAGGGTGATCTGCTTGCCCGAGAGCGAGACCGAGCTGATGCGCACCGCGCCCTTGGCCACGCCCACCCATTCCTCGGCCGGCTCGCCACGGCAGGAGAGCAGTGCGTCGTCGTTGAGGCGTCGGACCGTGGCACGGGAGAGGATGTCGCTGCGCAAGGGCAGTGAGAGTTTTGAGAACCACGACCCCGACTCGATGTTGCTGCGTTCGGGAATTGTAAGAACCGGGCTATTCATGCTTAGTCGCTGACGTGACAGCTCCACATGGCTGTCCTTGCCTATTGTGTATGACTTACCCAAACCCACTGAAGCAGGAGACCAAGATGCCCGCAGATGCCCAGCAACTCGAGGGTCAGCAGCGTTTCGGCGCGGCCGAATGGGGCTTGCGGGTGGACCTGGCGGCGGCCTACCGTCTGGTGGCGCTGTTCGGCTGGGACGACCTCGTCTTCACCCACATCAGCGCGCGCCTGCCCGGCCAGCACGATCAGTTCCTCATCAACCCCTACGGCATGATGTTCGAGGAAATCAGCGCCTCCAGCCTGGTGAAGGTCGACATGCAGGGCAACAAGCTGGACGACAGTCCCTATCCGGTGAACCCGGCCGGCTTCATCATCCACAGCGCCGTGCACGCGGCGCGCGCCGATGCCGGTTGCGTGTTGCACACGCACACGCTCAACGGTGTGGCAGTGTCGGCGCAAAAGGCGGGTGTGCTGCCGCTCTCGCAACAGTCGATCTTCGTGCTCTCCAGCCTGGGCTATCACGACTACGAGGGCGTGGCGCTGCGCGAGGACGAGAAGCCACGCCTGGTGGTCGATCTGGGCGCCAAGAACTACCTGATGCTGCGCAATCATGGCCTGCTGACCCTGGGCCCCAGCGTGGCCGATGCCTTTCTGGCGATGTATCTGTTCGAGAGCGTGTGCGCGATCCAACTGCGCGCGCAAAGCGGCGGTGGCGAGCTGGTGAAGGTGCATCCCGACATCATCGGTGGCGCCCAGCAGCAGGTAGCGCAAGTGACCAAGGGCCTGGGCGGAGCGCTGGCCTGGCCGGGCCTGCTGCGCCGGCTGGACCGCCGCCTGCCTGGCTACGCCAGCTGAGGTTTCAACAGCCCGACTGTGGGCGTAGCGAAACAGCGCGCGGCCCGCTGCGCGTTCCAGCGGCCCTGCGGCGGGGCCTCATGCTAGAGTGCCCCGCAGAACAACACAGACCCCGGGAATGGACCGAGCCAAACCAGCACCGCAGGCCGGCGCTGCGTCCGCCAGACTGAGTGCCCTCTTGCTTGCACTGCTTGCCGGCGGATCGACCAATGCCCATGCGGTGGGGGTGGGGCGCCCGCTGACGCTGTCGGCCCTGGGTCAACCGCTGAGCCTGACCTTTCCCTTGCAACTGGCGCGCGGCGAAACGCTGACACGCGATTGCGTGCGTGCCGAGGTGCTGGCTGGCGATGCCCGCGTGCCGGCCAATCTGGTGCAGTTCCAACTCGAAGGCGAGGACGAAGGCTCGGTGCATGCGGTGCGCTTGCAGACGGTGGTGCAGATCGACGAGCCGTTGGTGTCCGTGAACCTCGCGCTGGGCTGCCCGGTGCGTTTCACGCGCCAGTACACCGCCTTCATCGATCCGCCCGGCAGTGCTGCGACCAGCTTGCCTGATGCAGGCGGCACACGCATGCCCAGTGCCGAGTTGCGCGAGTATTCGCCAGCCCTGCAGGCGGCGCTGAATACATCCAATGCCAAGCCGGCAAGCCTGCTGGCGCCGCAGGAGCTGGCCGCCGCATGGGCGCCCGATCAGGCAGCAAGCGCGGTGGCTGCGCCGTCGAAGCCTCGCGCCAGGCGTGGCTCGACTGCGGGCAGCATGGTGATCGATTCACAGGCCGCCAAGTCCGCCACACCGGTCAAGCCCAGGCGCAGCAGCGCGGCTGCTCGCCAGGCCGTGGCGGCTGCGATGGTGGCCGCGAAAGCCCCGAAAGCCAGCGGAGGAAGGTTGAGTCTCGAGGCGCCCGAGGCCTTGGTTGAATCGAGCTCCTTGCTGGCGGCCAACGCCGCCAGCGCCGCCAGTGCAGCCGCCGAGGCGAGCGAACGCATGGTCAAGCTGGAGCAGAGTTTTGCCAAGCTACAGGCCGAGCAAGGCCAGACGCAGGATCGACTGGTGGCGATGCGCGCCCAATTGGAGCAGGCCCAGCGCGCACAGTACAGCAACCCGCTCAGTGTGGCGTTGTTGACCCTATGCCTGGCCCTGGCTGGCGCCAGCGTCTACTTGGGCCTGGCCTTGCGGCGCGAGCGGCGCCAGCGCGACGAAGCTTGGTGGTCAGGCTCGAAAGCCGATGCGAGCGCGGCGGTGGCCGCGCCAGTGGCCCAAGCCATGCCGGCAAGCCAGCCTGCCGCGCTGGCGTCATTCTCCCAGGCGCCGGACTCGACCATGCCCGGCGCGCTCTCTACGCAGCCCGACGAACGCACCATGGCCTTGCCCGGCCTGCTGGATCGGGGTGGCCACGGTGTCGCCGGCGAGCAGGAACCGCTCAGTGTGCAACTGATCAGCCAGGGCCTGGTCACGCAACCGGCTGCCTTGCATGCGTCCGGCGCAGCGCAGGCGTTCGATACGCAACAGCGCATGGTAGCGGTGGAGGAGTTGATCGACCTGGAACAGCAGGTGGACTTCTTCCTCGTGCTGGGCCAGGAGGATGCTGCCGTCGAACTGCTCACTGAGCGTCTTGATCAGGCGGAGGGCAACGGTCTGCCCTATCTGAAGCTGCTGGAGATTCACCAGCGCCGCGGCGACCATGCCGCCTTTGATGCCGTGGCCGAGCGCTTTGCGGAGCGCTTCGGCGCGCGGGCGCCGGCGTGGAGCGAGGACCTGAACGAGGGTCGAGGCCTGGAAGCCTATCCCGAGGTGCTGCAGCGCCTGCAAGCCAATTGGCACGATGCCGGTGTGAGCATGGCCGCCGTGCAGGCGCTGCTCGCGCGCGACACGCTTGGCGAGGCCGGCCTGGACCTGCCGGCCTACCGCGATCTGCTGATGTTGTACGCGGTGGCGCGCGACATCTCCGAGCACGAGGTGCGCGGCGATGACATCGATGTGTTCCTGCCGCTGGACGGATCGGGCGGTGCCGCCGCGGCCGGCGCGGGCATGATGGCCACCATGGTCTGGCAGGGCACACCGCAGGCCAGTGCGGCCATCGATGTGGATATCTCGCTGGACGAGCCGGCCGCGCCGCCGGCGCGCAATGCTCAGAGTTCGTAGTCGCTGGCCTGGCCGTTCAGGGCGCGTTGCAGCAGGTGCTTGTTGAGGCGCTCGGACAGCAGTTCTGCAAAGGCATAGACATAATTGCGCAGATAGGCGCCGCGCTTGAAGGCGATGCGGGCCACGTTCTGGCCGAACAGATGGCCCAGCGGCTTCGCCACCAGCTCGCCGCCTGGCGGATCGTCGCGCACCGCCATCTCGGCCACGATGCCCGCGCCCATGCCCAGGCGCACATAGGTCTTGATGACGTCGGAGTCGATCGCCTCCAGCACGATATTGGGTTGCAGGTGGCGCGCGGCAAAGGCGCGGTCGATGCGGGTGCGGCCGGTGAAACTGGGGTGGTAGCTCACCAGGGGCTCGGCCGCCAGTTGCTCCAGCGTGGGGCGCTCGACCAGCGCCAAGGGATGGCCAGCGGGCACCACCAGCACATGCTGCCATTCGTAGCAGGGCAGGGAGATCAGTTCCTCGAACTCGCTGAGCGATTCGGTGGCGAGGCCGACATCGGCGGTCTCGTCGACCAGCATGCGCGCGACCTGCTCGGGGTTGCCCTGGTGCAGGCTCACATTGACCTGCGGGTACAGGCGCCGCAGCTGCGCCACCGGCCCGGGCAGCACATAGCGCGCCTGGGTGTGGGTGGTGGCGATGGAGAGCGTGCCGGCATCCTGCTTGGAATACTCCTCGCCGATGCGCTTGAGGTTGCCGACCTCGCGCATGATGACCTCGATGGCCTTGAGCACCTGCTGGCCGGGTTCGGTGATGCTGCGCAGGCGCTTGCCATGGCGCGAGAAGATGTCGACGCCGAGCTCCTCTTCCAGCTCCAGGATGGCCTTGGAGACGCCAGGCTGGGAGGTGAACAAGGCCTTGGCGGTCTCGGTGAGGTTGAGGTTGCGGCGCGCCGCTTCCTGGACAAAACGGAATTGATGCAGGTTCATGGCGCGTGGCCCTCGTTCGCCGAGCCGGCGTTCAGCAGCCCCAGGCTGAGATCGGCCATCGCCTGCATCAGCGCCTCCTGCTCGCCGATGGCGGGATGCAGCAGCCATTGCACGCGCTCGCCCCAGGCGGCGCGCAATTTGTCCACCAGCGGCGGCACGTCGCGCCGCACATGGCCGCTGGCGCCGAGGAAGAGCGGCACGATGTGCACGCGCGTGCAGCCGGCCTCGGCCAGCCGCAGCGCGGCGCTTTCGATATCCGGCTGCATCAGCTCCAGAAAGGCCAGCTGCAGCGGCAGCGCTGGGCGCGCCAGGCGGATGCGGCGCGCCACTTCCTCAAAGGGGCGGGCCCAGGCGGGGTCGCGGGCGCCATGGGCAAACAGGAGCAGGCCATCCATCGTCGTCACCGGTACCGCACCAGCCAGCCGAAGGCGGCCAGCGAGATGCCCATGTAGAACAGACTGGGCGCCGCGGCCACCGCCCAGGGCGTCCAGTTCTTCAGCAGGCCCAGATGGCCCGCCAGGTTGTTGATCAGCACGAAGCTGATGCCCAGCATGATGCCGCCAAACACCTTCAGGCTGATGCCCCCAGCGCGGCCGTGCAGATAGGCAAAGGGCAGGGCCAGGGCCACCATCACCATGCAGGCGATCGGGTAGAAGGCCTTGCGCCAGAACTGGATGTTGTGCGCCTGGGCCGACTGCTCCTGGGCCGAGAGATGCTCGGTGTAGCGGTACAGCTCCAGCGTCGACATATTGGCCGCGGGTAGCACCGCGGCCGTCACCACACCCAGCGTGAGGCTGCTGTGCCAGGGCAACTGCGCCAGCTTGTATTCGCGCAGGTCGGTCGGCGATGGCGTGGGCCCAGCTCCTGCCAACACACCAGGTGCCAGGCTCAGCAGCGGGCCAGCCACCTGGCGCCATTGGGTGGCACTCACGCCCTCGAGCGTCCAGACGCCGAGGCTCGAGACGGTGGCTCGCTCGGCCGACAGGCGTGTCACCAGGCCGCCATGGGCATCGAACTCGAAGATGCGTATCTGCTCCAGCAAGCCGCCGGCACGGGCGCGCTGCACATGCACCGAATAGCTCCACTCACCGTCCGCCGTGCCGAGCTTGTCCTTCAGCCAGGCGCCGCTCTCGCTCACCGCCGCGCCGGCATTGCGTGCGCGCGCCACCATGGCCTCGCGCCCGGTCAGTGGGGCGATGTAGTCGCCGATCACGAAGGTAAGGGCCGCGAACATCAGCGCCAGGCTGGCGAGCAGGCCCAAGGCGCGCCCGGGCCCGAGGCCGGCGGTACGCAGAATGGTGAACTCGCTCGACTGCGCCAGGCGTGCCAGGCTGTAGATGGTGCCGATCAGGATGGCGAAGGGCGCCAGCTCGTAGATATTGCCTGGCACCTTGAGCAGCGACAGCCAGGCCGCCTGCGCCGCGCCGGCGCCGACCCGGTTCATGCGGTCCAGGTCGTCGACGAAGTCGACAAAGAAGAACAGCGACAGAAAGCCCAGCATCACGAAGGACACGGCGCCGAACACATCGCGGTAGAGCAGGCGGCGTACCGTCCTCATGCGCCGCCCTCGGCCAGACGGGGCTTGCGCCTGGGCAGGCACAGGCGGTTGCCCTGGTCGCGCCACCACAGCAGACCCAGGGCCAGCGCGAAGCCGCTGCCGTGCACCGCCAGCAGCGCGCCGGCCATGCTCATGCGGCCGCTGGCGACCCAGGACTGCGAGAGGTTGATGAGGTTGAAATAGACCACGAAGCCGAGCAGGGCAAACAGCAGGTTCCAGTTGCTGGCGCGGCGCGGATTGCTGGCCGAGATGCCGATGCCCAGCAGCATCAGGTTGACGCAGCCCAGCGCCATGCCGAAGCGCCAGGTCAGTTCGCCCTGGTTGCGCGGGATCGGTCTGTCCAGCAACTCGAGGGTGCCGATCGCCTTGGGCGGGCGTTGGTCGGTGGCGCGCATGGCCTGGTTGTCCACAAGCAATTTGTATTCCTCGAAACGCGCCAGGGCCTTGGCGCCCGATTGGGGGTCCTGTTCATTGCGCTGGCCCTGCTCGAGCACCAGAAAGCGCTGCTCCTGGTTCGCCTCGATATGGCCCTTCAGCGAGGTGGTGACCGATTCGCTGCGCTCGGAATTCATCAGGATGAAGACATTGCGCGCGGTCTTGTCGTCGGCGCTGTCGCGCTCGATGAAGAACACGCGCGAGCCATCGGCCGAACTCTGGAACTGGCCGGGCGCGACCCGTGACAGATCACTGCGCTGCTCGTACAGTTCGCGCAACTGGCTGCTGTTCTGGTTGCCCCAGGGCCAGATGATCATCATCAGCACAGCCACCGCCAGCACCACCGGCCAGGCGGTGCGCAGCACCGGCTTGACGAAGCGGCCCAGCCCGACGCCGCTGGCAAACCAGATCGTCATCTCGGATTCGCGGTACATGCGGCCCAGCGTGGCGACGATGGCGATGAACAGCGACAGGCTCAGCATCGTGGGCAGATGCGCCAGCGACATATAGCCCAGCAGGTAGAGCACATGCTGGGGGGCGACATTGCCGCCCGCCGCCAGGCCCAGGGTCTTGATCAGCATCATCGTCAGCACGATGGTGAGGATGACGACGAGGGTGACGCCGAAGCTTCTGGCCAACTCCTTGCGTACGGTGGAATCGAATAACATCCGGGCACTTTATCTATTTCTCGACATTATGGACTTCCGTACTCAGACTGCGTCCCTGGATGCATTGGCCAATGTGTCAGCGGATGCGCTGGTGGTGATCGTGGCGGGCGAGGCCGTGCCGGCTGGTTTGGACGCAGCCCTGAGCGCCCTGCTCAAGGATGCGGTCAAGCTGGGGGATTTTGAATTCAAGGCCGGCAAGGCCCTGACCTTGCTGCGCCCGGCCGGCGTGAAGGCCGCGCGCGTGGTGTTCGCGGCCGCCGGCAAGGCCTCGGTCAAGGCAGCACGCGCCGCGGTGCAGAACGCGGTGGGCCAGCTCAAGGGCCGTGGCGCCGCGCATGCGGCGATCGCCTTCGCTGGTTTCGACGCTGTGAGCGACGCGCTGGTAGAGCAGACCGTGCTGGCCGTGCGCGATGCCGTCTACGTCTACCGCCACACCAAGCCGAGCGCGCCCAAGGCCGGCGCCTTCAACAAGGTGAGCCTGCTGGCTGGCAAGGACGATGCCAAGGCCGTGAAGACGGGCCTGGCGCGTGGTCTGGCGATTGCCGAGGGCATTGAGCTGGCACGCGAGGCCGCGAATCGTCCGGGCAACTACTGCACGCCCAGCTATCTGGCCGACGAGGTCAAGGCCCTGGGTCGCACGCATGGGCTGAAGGTCGAGGTGCTGGATCACAAGGCCTGCGAGAAGCTGGGCATGGGCTCCTTCCTGTCGGTGGCCAAGGGCTCGGACGAGCCGCTGCGCTTCATCGTGGCGCGCTACGAGGGCGCGGCCAAGACGCAGGCGCCGGTGGTGCTGGTGGGCAAGGGCATCACCTTCGACTCGGGCGGCATCTCGCTCAAGCCGGGCGCCGAGATGGATGAGATGAAGTTCGACATGGGCGGTGCGGCCAGCGTGCTGGGCACGCTGCGCGCCGTGGCCGAACTCAAGCCCAAGATCAATCTGGTGGCCATCATCGCGGCCTGCGAGAACATGCCCAGCGGGCGCGCGCTCAAGCCGGGCGATGTGGTGACCTCGATGTCGGGCCAGACCATCGAAATCCTCAACACCGATGCCGAGGGCCGCCTGATCCTGTGCGACGCGCTGACCTATGCCGAGCGCTTCAAGCCGGCGGTGGTGGTGGACGTGGCCACGCTGACGGGCGCCTGCGTGATCGCGCTGGGCGGCGTGCGCAGCGGCATGTACGCGAGTGACGACGAGTTGGCTGCCGCGCTGCTGGCGGCGGGCGAAGCCGCGCAAGACCTGTGCTGGCGCATGCCGCTGGACGAGGAATACGACGAAGGCCTGAAGAGCAACTTTGCCGACGTGGCCAATGTGGGTTCGCGCGCGGGCGGTTCGATCACCGCGGCCATGTTCCTCAAGCGCTTCGCCAGCAAGTACCGCTGGGGCCATCTCGACATCGCCGGCACGGCCTGGAAGGGCGGCGCCGCCAAGGGCGGCACCGGCCGCCCGGTGGGCCTGTTGACGCACTTCGTGCTGTCGCAGGTTCGTTGAGCGAGCATGGTGGCAGGAGTCGGCGCATGGCGGAGGTGAGCTTCTACACCAATGTGGCCGACCGCCTGCCCTATGTGTGCCGCTTGCTGCGCAAGGCGCAGCTGAGCGGCGCACACGTCGGGGTGCTGGGGCCGGCGGCCATGCTGGAGCGGCTGGATGCCGCGCTCTGGACCTTTGAGCCGACCGAGTTCGTCCCGCATGTGCGCGTGGCGGACGCGCCGCTCGCGGCCCCGATGCTGCACACTCCCGTGGTGCTGGCTGAGCGCGTGGAGTTGATCCCGCATCGCCATATGCTGCTCAACCTCGGCGTGGATCTGCCACCGTCGTTCGATGCCTTCGAGCGCGTGCTGGAGGTCGTGTCGCGCGACGAGCAGCAGGTACAGGCGGGTCGCATGCGCTTCAAGCGCTACCGCGAGCTGGGCTGCCAAGTCGCACATCACGTCGTCAGCGACTGATTCTGCCGCCGGGGTCAGGTCTTGCCCCTCGCGCGCAGCGGGCAAATCCGGTACACGCCTGCCGCATATCGATGCAGCGCTTGCGAAACTACCCGGGTAAGTACGGGTAAACGACAGCCGCAACGCATCAGACTGCAGATGGTTTTCCAGAGTTTCCCCCTGGAGTAAGGGGTGGAATTGGGGTATGTTTGCGCTCGTTGAGAATTCAACGTCAATAAGCTCTCCTTCTTCCAACTCGGAGGTAATACATGCAAGTCAAGTTGAATGTGATCGTGGGTGCTGTGGCTGCCGTGCTGTGCGGTACGGCGATGGCGCAAGACCTGGTCGTGAAGATCGGCCACGTCGGCCCCACCAGCGGCGCGATTGCCCACCTGGGCAAGGACAATGAGTTGGGCGCCCGC